>NZ_OCMS01000003.1:0-300000 GCF_900215325.1 Fibrobacter sp. UWB16
CCGATGGTACCTGGCCCCCGGGCCCGGGAGAGTAGGTCGCCGCTGGATTCACGCCCCGCCTGACGCAACACGTCGGGCGGGGCTTTTTCTTTTTTGTGCCGCCCGCCGCTTCCACGAATCGCGCAGGCGCTCCCGCGAATCCCGTGGTGCGCTGTCATGCCGGACTTGCTCTGTCATTCCCCTAACGTGGCCTGACTTGTTCGCCTCGGATATAGAAACATGCAAGCATGTTTCTGCATCACTCGGCTCCGTGTCATTCCCGCCCCCGAGCGGGAATCCCCTGTCCGTGCCGGACTTGTGCAGGGAAGTCTCGTTTAAAACGTTTTATACCTTGTCTAAAATGGCCTTTTTAAAGTTGATGGATTAATTTGTATTAACTCTAATTTAAATACTTTGTCTGCACTATTTGGGTGCGAATCGTTCTTTTTTCGGGGGTTTTCTTCACGTTTTTTGGGAATGTCGATTTCTATACATAATTTTGGTTCAAAAGAATTCTTTTTTTTTTAATATTTTTGTTTTTTTACAAAAAAATAGTGTAAATTTAAACTTACGGGTGTGGAATAACTAAAAGGTGAGTGTTGTATGAGACACCTGTATTTGGCTTTTTGTATTTTGGGCGCTGCTGCGTCTTCGGCTTTTGCTAGTTTGACTGTTCACTTGCAGTCTCCTTTTGGCGTTGCCGCTACTACTTATTCTCCTCACGTTGTTGAGAATGCTTCGGAACCGGTTGTTGGAGCCACTTCTTCTACTTTAATGAAGAGTGAGAGCGACAATTGGTATTCTTATACGTTCAAAAAATCCCTTTCTGATTTTAAGGGTACTGAGACGCTTAGCTTTAAGGGATGTACCGATGATGCTAAGGCAACTTGTGTTGCTTGGCCTCAGGGCACTGATATTAATATTTATGATCTTTTTGAGGGCAGTTCCGAAGTCTGGATTTATACAGATGAGGAGACTGGAGATTATACGAAGTCCTTTGCGGCTCCGGGTTCCAAGATTGTTTGGTTCAAGAGCCCGTGGGGTAACAAGGCCCTCCCTCAGATGGTGTTTGCTGAAGATACCATCGTGATGCATTTTTCTGAGGACGAGACGAAGTGCGGCTGGTTCTATGGCGCAATCTCGCCTGAAATGTTAGAAGGCCGCGTGCTCCAGATGGCTTATTTTACGCGTTTCAAGGCTCCCTGGTTAACGGTTCCTGAAAGTAAGAATGCAATGATCGACTTGAGCACTGCGCTTTCGAAGAAGGATACTATATATGTTGATGGGACAGAAGCTGTTCCTTCTGCTGGCATCAAGATGGGGAAGGTCGGCGAATGCTTCGACAAGAGCCGTACATTGCATATCTATAATCCGTGGCGTAATAACAGCGTCTATCGCGATAGCACGATTTTTGTGAGCATTGATGGTGTCCGCCCTGATTCTGTTCTCGAAGAGAATGCAAATGTTGTGGGCCCTGCTCAGACCGGGCTTGCTTATGACAAGGATTATAAGTATTGGCTTTCTTTAAGTTTCTCAGATTCGATTGTCTCTTCTGCAGCATGGAAGTCTGAAGATGCCAAGGTGCAGATCATCCGTAGCTATACTGAACGAAATATTACAGCTCATTACTTTAGTGAAAAGAACCGTCCGGTTGCAAGCGACTTGTTCCCGTCTGGTGTTTATGAGACCTGGTTCTTTACCAGCTCCACTATGGAATATCTTGATCTTTCGTATGCACCGCTTGAACCCAAGGTTGTCCGTTTACTGAGCCCGTGGAAAAATACGCCGACTTCTTTCATTGTCGATGCGAACAACGATGTCGTGAGAATGTCTACGTTCTCGAAGGATACTTGCGGCTGGTTCGAAGGTACGTATTACAAGCATGCCGCAGATTGGAAGGTCTATTTCAAGCAGAGCTTTGGTTTGGAAAAGTATGCGCTTGAAGGCGTTGTCAAGGCTAGTGACGATGTTGAAGGCTTGATTAACCTGGACTCCTTGATGAGTGAACACGATACGGCGTGGGTCTATCCGCATGACAAGAGCTATAGTAGCCCAGAAGCTTCTGCAACGTTCCCCAACAAGCTTGGTGAATGCCCGAGCATGAAGATTTCTGCCAGATTCTATGACTGGGCTGGCGAACACCCGATTAATCTTTTCCCTGAAATTACTGATGAAAACAAGGACGAAATCAATAGTATAGATGTGGACTTTGGTAATACCTATGGTGGAAACAAGTACACAAAGGTTGGATCCGACAGTTCTTGCCAGGCCGGTACTGTAACAGGAATGGTGCGAGATACGCTTGTTGGAGGATACCCTGCTCGCGTGGATTCTGCGGATTTCCCGTGGAATAAGTGCGCTGCAGCCCATGAAATTGAAAAGTGGTTTAAGCCTGAATTTATCCAGCTGGATCCGACGACGGGTGATTCTTTAACGAACCTGGTCTGCAAGGATATCGAACTTGAACTGGATAATGATGGTTTCTGGTATGCCGACTACACGAATGAATCGGGTGACTGCAATGACCCAGTAAGCCCGGGATTCTTCCCGTTGGACAACTTTAAGTACCTCGACACCAAGGATACTGTAGGCAAGGTCCCGAACCCGAAATTCGACTGGGATGTTCCGGGATGGGTAAAGTGGGCTAGTGAAAAGGATGGTAAGACTGATACGTGCCGTCACAACTATGGCTATGCGATGGCTGTTTCTGCCAGCTTCAAGTACGTGAAGGGTCAGTACTTTGAATTCCGTGGTGACGATGATGTGTGGGTCTTTATCAATAATCGCCTTGTCGTGGATATCGGTGGTGTCCATGAAAAGGTGGAAGGTGCTGTCAACCTCGATACGATTGGCCAGGGCAATGCAAAGTACAAGCTCGTTGAAGGACGTGAATACCCGTTCCATATCTTCTATGCAGAACGTAATGCGACGGGTTCGAACTTCAAGATGCGTACCTCCATCAACTTGCAGAAGCAGAACACGTACCTTCCGATTGTCAAGGAAAATTCCAAGAGCAGTATCACGGGTGTCCTTAAGCTGAAGATGGATTCCAAGGCCATCAGCTGCGATCCGCGTGCAACATCTGTGGCAGATACGAGCGATGCTCCGTCTATCTTCTACCTTGCAGGTGGCAACCTCTCTGAAACTAAGGAATTGAGTGTCGGTATTAATTTTGCCGGTGGTATTGTTATCAATGCGGATAAGGCTGGCTTTGAAATCAATATCGATGAAATTGTGAAGCAGCGTTCGCTGAGCCCGGGAACATACACCTTGTACTACTTCCTCGAAGAAGACATGTCTTTGAACGATTCTTACGAATTCACAGTGCCTGAATACCCGATGCCGGAGATTGCGTTTGTTGACGTGTTCAGTGAAAAGTCTGGAGACAAGTTGACCGCATTTGACCCGAAGAACAAGAATCTGAAGGGCGAAACGATTGTGGTTGGCGAAAATGACACGTTGATGACTCATGTCCGCTATCCGGAAATCAAGTACATCGAGGTCATGGTGACCTATATGGGCAATATTTGCGAAGACTGCAATGTTGTGCTGGACTTGGTTCCGAGCGACAGGAACATGCTCTTCTACGATGAGACTGAACAGCAGATGAACACTGTGATAACGGATGACAAGGGCCTTGCCCGCTTCTATGTGATTGGCGATGCCCCGATGACTGGCGCTTCGTTTAGCGTTGTCGGTGTTAGCGGTGTCCAGAACCAGCTCAAGTGGGAAAATATCAACTTCAAGGATCCTGAAATTCCTTTGGCCAAGACCGGCGAAATTTACGACCGCAATGGCGACGGTGTTCCGGACAGTATCTACGTTCCGTTTGAATTCAATGCCTTTAAGAAGCATGAGCTGGATTCCATTGCCTGGAATTTTGGCAGCAAGGACTGGCATGAATTCTCCATGGATAAAATTTCGGATTTCGTCAAGAACGATTCGACTGTTATCATTACGGCTGACAGCTTGATTGATTCCGTGTTGACGGGTGCATCAAAGGGCATTATCGAAGGAAACTTCCTCTACCAATACATTTATGAAGACGATGCGACGATTTCGACGCAGATGTCCGATGTGATGGTGACGAAGATTCAGGAAAGAATCGGTGCGATTATGCTCGAAAAGCCGATGCTCAAGATTATGTCGGATAATGTGGTCAAGGTGACGATCAAGCTTTCTGAAGCTTGCAATTCCAGTGGACTTGGAAATACCAGGTTTATTGAACTGAAAGACAAGAACGACGAGATTGTCGATCCGGCAACATACAAGATTCTTTCGTATGATCCTTCGGGCGAAAGCGACTACTATGACCTTGTGTTCCAGAAGTCTACTGAATATATCATTCCTGAAGTTGGCTTCAAGATCCGCTTGTTGCCGGGTGTATTGCCGGATAAGCTCGGGAATACGCCGCACAAGAACAACCCGTGGCGCAGAATCGAAGGTGAACAGCCGCTCGAAACTGAACGTCCGAAGGTCGTGACGGTCAATCCGGGCATGTTTGAAGATAATCCGTGGCCGGGCGATACCAATGACGTGATTGCGGTCCGTGTGGATCCGGAACTCACTTTGAAGGAAGTTATCCAGGAAACGGGCTTGCCGGGCGTGTTGGTGAAGTTCCAGCTGAACGACTACGCTACGACTCTGTTGCTGAGCAAGGCTGACAGTGCAACTAGGGATGAAATCCTGAGCAAGGTCAAGGTCCGCTGGGATATCGAATTCTTCTCTAGCCTGGGTCAGTACGTGAACTGGGTCAAGGGTGAATTCGCATGTAACGACAAGAGCGTCTATGGTACGGACTGTATCCAGAATGCCGGCAACATGTTCTTCGAATGGGATGCCATGAGTGACAAGGGCCGCATGGTTGGAACGGGCGTGTATATCGCGAAGTTCAAGTTCAAGATTTTCTCGGATACGGAAATCGTTGGCAAGGGAGAAGAAACGTTCACGTTCGGTATCCGCCGCAACGAGAAATACAAGCACGGAACAAAAAAGATCAAATAGTTTTGTAAGAGAAGGCGAAGCCCGACTGTCATCCCGGACTCGTTCCGGGACGGGCATGACAGCTTCTTGTTGTAATGTTGACCCCGCCTCGAGCGGGGTTTTTCTTTTTTTTACTTTTTTTTCCTTATTGCATTTTGATTTTTGAATAATTGAATATATCTTTTAGCTAAAGTGTGGGCAAAATTAAGAGGGTGTTGAATGAAACACTGTTGTTTGGGTATTTTTGCTTCATTGTCTTTAGTTGCCACTGCATGGGCAGACTTGACGGTGCATTTACAGTCGCCTTTCCGCAATGATGCAACTGCTTCAGAATATATTCCGCATGTTGTCGGTAGCGTAACGGAGTACAATCCGGGTTTTGGTGATTTGTCCAAGACCATGATGAAGAGCGAAGGCGACAACTGGTATTCGTATACATGGACGGGCAAGACGATTGCCGATTTCCAGGAATGGCAAGACTTTGAATTCAAGGCATGCCCCAATACGGACGACTATAACTACAATAATAACGCTTGCGTTTCGTGGAAGGAAGGCGGAAAGCCCAGGATTACATCGTTCTTTGGTTCTGAAACGGAAATCTGGCTTTATACGGACGTGACGGACATGTCCTACAAAAAGTCGTTCATGGCTCCGGGTTCCAAGATTGTTTGGTTCAAGAGCCCGTGGGGCAACAAGGCTCTCCCCCAGATGATTTTTGGTGCGGATTCCGTGCTGATGCGCTTTAGTGAAGATGACAAGACGAAGTGTGGCTGGTTCTATGGTGCTTTGACGCCAGACAAGATGGCGGCAAACGCAATCAAGGTTGCCCATTTTATCCGCTATAAGGCTCCGTGGTATGCAGTGCCGGCGTCTAAGGATTCGCTTATTGATCTTGGTTCGCTTTTGTCGCTGAATGATACGGTTTATGTGGATGGAACTGCATCAAGCCCTACTGCATCTGCTGAAATCGGGACTCCAGGTGAATGCTTTGACCCGACTCGCCGTTTGCATGTTTACCACCCGTGGCGTACGAACACGACATTCCGTGATAGCGCTTTCTATATCAAAATTGATAATAACATCTTGAATACGCCGACGCCGTTGAGCGATGAAGGCGAATATAAGTATTGGCGTCATATTGATTTTGCGGATACGGTTGTGGAGTCTTCGCAGTGGAATTCTCAAATGTCGCATGTGCAGATTCTGCGTGGCAGCAACGAATGGCCGCAACATCCTTATTTCCCGGAAGCGTCACGCCCGCTTGCAAGTGAGTTTTTCCCGACTGGAATTTATGAAGTCTGGTTCTATACGTCGGTTTCGCTTGGAACGATGGACTTTGCTTATTATCCGCCGGAGCCCAAGGTCATTCGCCTGAAGAGCCCGTGGGACAATACTTCGCCGTCGCTGGTTGTGGAATCTATGGGCGAGGTTGTCAAGATGGCTCCGCTTGCAGATACGTGCGGCTGGTATAGCGGTACGTACTACAAGCATGTCGATGATTGGCGTGTTTACTTTAGACAGACTTTTGGTATGGAGCGTTACGGTGGCAAGGGCGTTGTCGCGGAAAAGGACGAGCTCGATTCCCTGATTTCGCTGGATTCTTCCTTGGCGTCGCATGACACGGTTTGGGTGTATCCGAACCCGAAACAGCGCTATGAGCCGAACGATACGACGGTATATCCGGGCATTCTTGGCATTTGCCCGTCGCTCAAGATTTCGGCTCTTGTTGTGGACTGGGCCGGTGAAGGCTTCCATGACAGTATTGACGTGGACTTTGGTAACATCTGGTCTGGTAACCCCTATACGACGGTCCTCTTTAATGGAGAGGAATATTCGAACTGCAAGGCGGAACATTCGGCAACGTACGATGGCGTCGCTCTTGGCATGGTCCAGGATACGCTCGTGAATGGCCTGCCTGCACGTATCGATTCCTTGAGTTACCCTTGGAGCGAATGCTCTGCGGCTCATGAAATCGAGAAGTGGTTTGTGCCGCAGGTGGTGGCGACGGATGCGGCTGGAAAGGAATACACAAATGCTGTTTGCCGTGACATTGACCTTGTGCTGGACGAAGAAGGGTTCTGGCTTGCAGATATTTCGGAGAATAATGAAGATGGCGGGTTCTTTCCGATTGACAATCTGGAATTCTTGGATTCGGCAAAGACGGTGCGCAACCCGAAATTTGACTGGGATGAACAGCTGACCAAGAACGGTAAAAAGCACAACTATAGCTTTGCCATGAAGATTTCTGCCCAGTTCAAGTACATCAAGGGCCAGTATTTTGAATTCCGCGGTGACGATGACGTGTGGGTCTTTATCAATAACCGCCTCGTCGTGGATATCGGTGGTTGCCATAACCCGGTAGAACGTGCTGTGGATTTGGATACGCTTGGACTTATTGAAGGCCGTGAATACCCGTTCCATATTTTCTTCTCGGAACGCAATGCCAATGGTTCGAACTTCAAGATGCGTACGTCGATCAACTTGCAGACGCAAAAGACGTATTACCCGGTAGAAGAAAAGACGACGGATGGAACAATCAAGTACAACATTTTGCAGCTGTTGATGGATGAGTCGATCAGTTGCGATGTCTCTAGCACGACAAAGATTGATACGATGCCTGCGCAGTCCTCGTTTGTCTTGTTTGGCGATGACGAGAGAATCCCGTCGACGGGTATGGAGCTTTTGCCGGGAACGATTGAAGGTATCAACATCGATGCCAACATGGCTGGCTTTGTGATCGATACGGTGGAAATCGTACGCAAGCGTTCCTTGGCTCCGGGATCTTACATGTTGCAGTTCTTCTTGGCTAGCGATATGAGCCAGTCTAGCTCTGTCTACTTTACGGTGCCTGCGTACCCGCTACCGGATATTGCTTTTATCGACGTGTTTAACGGTCCGGAAGCCTACAAGGCATTTGATCCGACGGGTATTAGCTTGCGTGGTCTTCCGTTTGATGGATCAGCTTATGATACTCTCTTGACGCATGTGGCTTACCCGGATACGGTACCTTTGCAGGTGGGCGTGTACTACATGACGAAACTTTGTACGGACTGCTATGCCGTTTTGGACTTGAAGACTTCATTCCCGATTTCTTTCTTGGATGAAAAGAAGCAGCGCGTGAATAAGCTGATTACCGATTCTACGGGTGTCATCAAGTTCTATGTGGTTGGCGATTCCTCGGTGACGAACGCTAGCTTTGAAGTTTCTGGAAGCGGAGTCGCGAATGTGATTTCGTGGGGCAACATCCACTTCAAGGAACCGCCTGTGCCGTTTGCAAGTCTTGGCGAAGCGTTTGACCGCAATGGTGATGGTGTGCTGGATAGTATTTCTGTTGTGTTCAACAAGCCGTTTGGCGAAACTATCCCGGATACGATTGCCTGGACGTTTGGTAGCGACGACTGGCATACGGTTGCCTCTGTGCCGAGCGTTACGGCGTTGATGCAGGGCGAACAGAGCCTCTCTATTTATGCCGACAGTTTGCTGAATGTGGCATTTACTGGTGGCTCCAAGGAACTTTATCAGGGGTCCTTCAGGTACCATTATACGTACATGGATAAGGAAACCGGACAGATGACGCAGCTCAGCTTGGATGGGCTTGCCATTGAAGACCGCATTGGCGCCATTCTTTTGGAAAAGCCCATTGTGAAGCCGATTTCTGCTACGGTGAACAAGCTGACGGTCTATATCAGCGAGGCCACGCAGGCGAACTTGCTCAATGGAATGGCGTTCCTTGAATTCAAGGACAAGGCCGGTGAATTGATAGACCCGTCGCTTTTTGCGGTGCTTTCTGTTTCGCCGACGAGGACAAGCAATTACTATGATGTGCTGTACCAGAAGACATCGGATAACGTTGTTCTCCCGGATGTGGGCTTCATGGTGCGCCTTGTTCCTGGTGTCTTGCAGGACTTGAACGGCAATGTGCCGCATGTGAACAATCCGTGGCGTCGAATTGAAGGTGAACAGCGCGTAGGCGTGGAAACTCCGGGCGTTGTCTCTGTGGATCCGATGAACTGGACTCCGGAAAAATGGCCTTACCAGGCGGATGTCGCTCCGGTCCGTGTCGATGTGTCTAAGAAGCTGGACGATGTCATTGCCGAAAGAGGGCTTCCGGGCGAACTGATTACGTTTGACTTGAGCGAAGTCGCGAAGACGCTCCTTTTGAATTCGGATGAACCTAGAGAAACGGTACTTGCAAAGGCGAAGATTAAGTGGGAAGTGGAATACTTCTCGACGCTTGGGCAGTTTGTCAATGTGCAGAATGGCTCTGTTGCCTGCAATGACAAGGCTGTGTTCGGCACGGACTGTGTCGATAATCCGGGTAACGTGTTCTTGATGTGGGATGCCCATACCGCTAAGGGACGCTGGGTTGGTACGGGTGTCTATATCGCGAAACTCAAGTTCAAGATTTTCCAGGGCGACAAGGTTGTCGGAAAGTCCGATGAGACCTTTACTTTGGGTGTTCGCCGTCACGGCAAGAAATAACCACAACTTATCAACAGCTTAAGAATAGGCCTCGCGGAAAGTAACTCTTTGAAACTTAACGGGTTACACGCGGGGTTTTCTTTATGCCTGAATTTTATTTACAAAGGGTGTTGATAGATGTTGAAAGTCTATTGGAAATTTGAAGTTTTTTGTAGTAATTTCGTGATAATTTGTTGCCAAACGTATCTTTTTTATTTACATTGTCCAAAAAATTGCGCATTTCTGGCAAATGTGGGTTCGCCAGAAATGTCGTTTGTCATTTGGAACCCGCAAGGTTGAATGGAATGAAACTGATTCTCAAGACTCTTGCTGCAGGACTTTTCGCCTTCTCGATGGCGAATGCTCAGGATGATGTCCCTGCCGATGCCGCTTTGGCCCCTGCTTCTGACAAGCCGACGATGGCTAGAAGCGAACTCCCGGTGGGCGCCGATATTTCTAACCGTTACCTCGAACGCGTTTTCTACCACTGGAAGGACAATAAGGAAAAGGGCATCATCAAGGTGTTCATCCACACGGATGAACTTGCCGAAGAACGCGAACCGGATGTCTTGAACTACGACGTGCTTTATAGGGATGCCGACAGCAATGTCGTCTTCTGGAAGGACCATGTTGCAAAGTGCGTCAAGTGCTTTGGTAAGCCGGTTGTCGATGGCCCGACCCCGAATACCCCGAAGGCTCTCGTGTATGACTGGGATCCGAAGAAGATCGACGATACCACCAAGACGATGCTCGAAGGCGAATTGCCGGCTGAAGTCTACATGATCACGAAGGACAACGATATCAGAAATCTCAAGTCCCGCTGGATTGGCCCGTCTGACAAGGAACAGGGTGAAAGCGAATTCGTGCGCGCTTACCGCTTTGGCTCCATCATGAAGTATAACGACAAGAACGCTTTTGCGATGGCTTTCGTTTACAAGAAGGGCGGCAAGTTCTTCTATGTGCCGGAAGGATACGGCTATATCGACCAGGGTGTTTACAAGGGCGTTGCTTTCCCGGAAAAGTTCTACGAAGTTGAAGTGACTGACTTCAAGGAAATCGTGGGCAAGTCTCCGATCGAAGAAGTCCAGGATGCTATCAAGCGTGGCCCGACTCCGGTCAAGATGGCTGACCTCCCGAAGCAGACCTGGAAGGGTCCGAAGATTGAAAAGGAACTCAAGGCTCTCGTGAAGGGCTACAAGATCAAGAAGCTCATCATCACGAGCGACTCTTGGGAATACCGCAGAAACTTCTTCGGCTTTGTCCTTTACAGATGGGTCGGATTTGACATTGTCTATGACGGCAAGAACAAGGACGGCAAGAAGGCTACCATGTACAAGTCTGGCTTTATTGCAAAGCAGATGAGCAATGGCAGCGGCTTTGATAAGAAATTGATCATGACGGGTTCTCCGGTTTCTTGGAACCGCGAAGTTCTCGACTGGAAGTAATCTCGCTCTGCTGAGTTTAGGTGCGGCTCCCATTAGCGTGGGGGGCGCTTTTTTTTATCTTTGATTTCGTGATTCAAATTCAGAACGTCTCTAAGTCTTTTGGCATGCAGGTCCTTTTGGATAACGCTAGCATGCTTGTTGCCGACCATGAACGCGTCGGTCTTGTTGGTCGCAATGGTTGCGGCAAATCGACCCTTTTCAAGATGATTCTCGGGCAGGAATGTCTCGATGGCGGTAACATCGACATCCCGAAGGGTTATACGATTGGCTATTTGCAGCAGCACATCAAGTTCACGCACCCGACGGTTCACGAAGAAGCGTGCAGCGTGCTCAAGGTGAATGAGGACGGCTGGCTCGAAGAACACAAGGTCGAGGCGATTCTCTTTGGTCTTGGCTTTGACGAAGAGAGCATGCAGAAAGACCCGATGCTTTTGTCGGGCGGTTTCCAGATCCGTCTGAATTTGGCGAAGGTTTTGGCGTCGGAACCGGACATGCTTTTGCTGGACGAACCGACGAACTACTTGGACATTGTTTCTATGCGTTGGCTCAGCCGCTTTTTGCGCGCGTGGAAGGGCGAAGTGCTCTTGATTACGCATGACCACCATTTTATGGACGAGGTCTGCACGCATACGGTGGGGATTCACCGCCACAAGATGCGCAAGGTCAAGGGGACGGTCGAAAAGTTGCGCGAGACGATTGCCGAAGAAGAAGAAGTGGCGATGCGCACGCAAGAAAACGAGCAGCGCAAAAAGGAACAGCTCGAGCGTGTCATCGAACGTTTCCGCTACAAGGCGGCGAAAGCTGCGATGGTGCAGTCAAAGATTAAGGCTGCGGCAAAGCTTGCAACGGGTGAGCGCCTCTCGCACGAACGCAACCTAGATTTCAATTTCAAGAATGCAGAATTCCCGGGCAAGCGCATGCTCCAGATTCATGGGCTGCACTTTGCGTACAAGAACGAAAACGGTTACGGTCCGGAGCTGATTTCGGACCTCGAGATGGAAGTGTTCAAGGGTGATCGCATTGCGATTATCGGCCCGAACGGTCGTGGTAAAACGACGCTCTTGAACTTGATTGCGAAAGAATTTGAACCGACCCAGGGTACAATCAATTACAACCCGAACCTCAAGATAAATTACTTTGGACAGACGAACATCAACCGCCTGAATCTTGAAAATACGGTCGAAGAAGAAATTGCAAGTGCGATTGCGGATGTGTCGCAGAAGAGCCGTGCGCGTAGCCTTGCTGGCGTGATGATGTTCAGCGGCGACACCGCTATGAAGAAGGTCAAGGTGCTTTCGGGTGGTGAACGTAGCCGTGTGCTTTTGGGCAAGATTTTGGCGAACGAAAGCAATATGCTTTTGCTCGACGAACCGACGAACCACTTGGATATGGAAAGCATCGAGAGCTTGATCGATGCGCTCGAAGATTACGATGGCACCGCACTTGTCGTGACGCATGACGAAGAACTGCTGCACGCTTTTGCGACGCGCCTCATCGTCTTCGACGGTGGTAAGTGCCGTATCTTCGAAGGCACTTACGCGGACTTCCTTGAAAAGGTTGGCTGGGCTTCTGAAAAGAAGCCGGGCGGCGCGAACTCCGCAAACATCAAGGTCTCGAATATCGACGTCACGGACGACAAACCCGTGAGTTCGACGCCGCGCACCAAGGAAGACCGCAGGGCGCGAGCAGACTACATTGCCGAACGCAGCAAGGTCATTAAGCCGCTCGAAAAAGAGACCGCGCGCCTCGAAGCAGAAATCGCGAAGGCAGAAGCTCTCGGCGGTGAACTTGAAGCAAAGCTTGTGGCCGCTTCGGAATCTGGCGACGGCAATGCGATTACGTCCATTGCAAAGGACATGGACGAAAACAAGAAGCTGACCGAAGAACTTTACGCCGCTTGGGAAAAGGCAAGTGCTGAACTCGAAGCCGCGAAAGACAAGTATAAATTAGACTAGTCAATAGTCTTTAGTCATTAGTTTGGTAGAAGGGAGATGCCCGATCAAGTCGGGCATGACAATGCTATGACAGTTTCGTCATTGCGAGGAACGAAGTGACGCGGCAATCTAGTTAAGTCTACTCCACGCGTTTGCGCGGGGTAAGCGTCATCCCGTTGCTACGGTAGTATTGAATGTCCGTAAGGACTTGGCCCACCCAATAATGCTTTTGAGTTTTTTTGTTTTGAATTTTAATAACGTTTGCTAAAATGAATTTGTTTTTGATAGTTTGAATGGAAATTTGCTAGAAATTTAATTGTTATATTTTGTAAAAATAAGTTTGTAATAAATGATTTCTTGTTGACAAGATAAAATAATGTTATTATTTTATGATGTTATTAATTTGTAATGTTAAAATGAGGTTTATGAAATGAAATTGTGTGTGTTGCAATTTTCTAAATGTTGTAAATCAATTCTTAGGAATTTGATAATGCTGATGGTCTTGACGGCGATGACGAAATCTTTTGCCGTTGATTTCCCGTATTCCGAATGGTCCCTTGCTATGTATGAAGGGGCTTATGCTACTATTAGCGGTGGGACAGTCTCTGTTTCCTATGGTGGCTATGATTATTGGCATGTTCAATTGACTCGTAGAAATATTGAATTGCAAGACGGTAAGACTTATGAGCTGAAATTCTTTTTGCAGGGCGTTGGAGAAAGGAAAAATACCGAAATTCGAATTGGTAGAGATGGCGCTCCATATGATGCTTTCGCTGAATTTGGTGAAATTGCAGCAACAGTTAATGGTCGTGTTATAACCAAAACATTTAAAATGGAGTCTGGTAACGTTGATGATGCGCGGCTTGAGTTTAATCTAGGAAAGGGATCCGGCACGGTTTATTTTTCTGACGTCAGTTTAACTTGCCTTGATTGCGGCTCCAATCCTCAAAATACTATAGGAAGTGATCTTGCTGTAGGTTTCAATGATATTTTGGATTATACTGTTATAGCCGATGAAGTTGATTTTCGCCCTTATTCCATGGCTTTAGGGGATATCTTTGGAGCGAAACTTCTGTTGGGCGCAGATTCGAAAATTTATGGAAATGTAGATGCGTCGAATGAATGCGCATTGTACGAAAGAGCTTATATGGAGGGAGATTTGCAATATGGCAATCCCTGTATGGAACAGAATTATGTTGTTGTTTCGTCGAAGAAAAAGACTTCTTTGGTGAAACCGGTTGTTGCTCTTCCCGAATTTTCCGCTGGTGTAGAGCCGATTTCCGTTAATTTGGATGAATCTGTGATTCTTCCTCCAGGAAATTATGGAACGTTTTATGCCAATGCGAGATCAAAGGTGTCATTTTCGTCTGGATCCTATACCTTCCAGAGCTTTTTTACGGAACCCGATGCTCAATTCACGTTTGATATGACTTCTGGTCCTGTGTCCATTGCTGTAGCGGGAAATGTTCGTTTTGGCGATAGAAATCGCTTTGCAATTATCGGTGGCGGTCCGAATGAAATATCTTGGAAAATTGCTGGAACTTCTGTGAATTTTGGAACGGATGGCCTGTATTTTGGTTCGATAATAGCTCCGGCTGCGTATGTTAATGTTCCGTCTCGTTCTCATTTGGTGGGGGGGGTGTATGCGAATAAATTCAGGATTGAACCTCAATCAACTGTTTCGCGGCAGCCACGTATAGATGAAATTTCCCATAGCGAAGAACATTTTGGTCCATTCTTTGAATCTGGGATTTATCGTTATCGTTCTGTATTGCCTACGAACGCTGAATCTGTGGAGATGTATGTGTACTCAAAGAATTCAAATGTGAAAATTAATGGAGGCGATTCTAAAGTTATTGATCTTTCCTCGTCTAATACAACAGTGAATATATCGGTTTCTCGTGATATGATTTCGGGCTTCCCGGTTGAGGCGTTTAGCAGCAATTACAAATTTGAATTTGTGAAGAACTCAAATTATCGTGTTTATTGGAATCCGCAGACTCCGTGTAAGGATGGGTGCGATGGTTCTACTGTTGCAACAGCAATCGGCGATTTTGAAACAGTTCTTGAAATTGCAAAGACTACTGGCCGTGAAATCAATATGGCTGGTGGTACATGGAATGCTGCTGCAAAGTATAGTGATGGCGTTGTTCCTTGGAAGGTTGGCTTTGAATTGGTTGGTTATAAGGGAAATATTTGGGATTTGAATTCTGAGAGTGATTTGCCTCTTATTAATCTTGGTGAAACATCCCGTATTGAAATTGAAGGACGTTCGCCGCGTAGTTTGGTAGGCGTGCGGATTACAAACGGATTTAATGTGGGCAATGGTGGTGCTGTTAGTGCGGATAACGAAAAGCTTACGGTTAATAATGTTATAATCTCTGATGCGAAATCACATGGCGATGGCGGCGCGTTGTATGCTGCTGGTGTTTTGAACCTTGAAAATGCCAGATTCTCTGGTAATGCCGCTTTAGGCGATGGTGGTGCGGTTGTAGTTAATGGCGAAACAAATATGCTCAATGTGATTTTTACGGGAAATCTTTCTGGTAAAAATGCTGGTGCCGTTGAACTTGTTGCTGGTAATACCTATATCGGTAATGCGATATTCCATAACAACCACGCTGCTTTGGATGGCGGCGCGATAAACAACGAATCTGCGACATTAAATCTTTGGAATTCGACATTCTTTGCCAATGTTGCTATGGTTTCGAATCCCGCCATTGGTGGTAATGCAAATGGAACTATTGGGAATAGTATTTTTTGGAAGAATGCTACGCCGAGTTGCGCTCCTGGCGAATGTGCTGGTGAAGTTGTTAACGGTTATCATGTCTTGAATTCATCATTGTCTAAGACGTATTCTGGTTGGGGTGAGTTTATTTATTCAGGAGATCCGAAATTTGTTGACGAAGCAAATTTTGCGGGCGAAAATATGTTTATGGGGTATGATGCTGGAATTAACCTTTCAAATGAATCGCATTTAGTGAGTGCTGGTACGAAAAATGTGAATGTTCCTCTAGCTGATATTATTGGTTCTGATCGTGAACTTAGTAGTATTCCGTTGGGGCCGTATGGATGGACGTTAAAAGAAGGAGGGGAATCTTTTATAGGGACTCTTGGGGTTGATGGTAAAGTCCAAACTATAAAACCGGCTATTCCGTTGATTGATGAAATAACTGGTGATTGGTATAGGAATTATTTGGCAAAGTCGCCTTATGCGCGTGTAATGAAATTTTCTGTAAGAAAGCACAGTAAAACAAATCTTTCTGAGGCAAATGTGACGTTGTGGGTGAAAGATGTTAATGGCTCGAAACGAACAGATGTTAAGCCTATTCGCTTTAAAGTATATCGTGTTGGTGATGAAAATGGGAAATACGTATTCCAAACTATGACGCAAACAAAAGGAAAGCCAATTGTTTTTTCGAGACGTCCAGAAGATGCTAAAAATTATGAAAATGTAATTGTAATTTGTATGAAAGAATTATCGGATTTTTTTCATATAGAAGCTTCAAAATAAGGAGATCTTATGTTTGTTAAAATTATATTGTCTGTTATAACAGCTTTGTTGTGTATTGCTTGTTCTGATAAAAAAGTTACGAGTGATGTTGATTCAACTGAGGAGACTGCAAAATGTAGGGAAAACTATGATCCGGCAAAATGTGAAGATATTGTATTTGTAAATTGTCATGAGCTTTCTGCAGTTGATCCAGAATATTGTGATTTCGATGATTTTGAGTCTGATTATGTTCCTGGTGGAACCATGTCTAAAGAAGAATTATTTAAAGAATATCCTAATATTTTGGCGGAGTCTCATGCAGAAGGCTCTGTAATTGGCTTTACTTGGCAAAATACGCTTCCATGGTATTATAGATCCAAAGAACATAAGTATGGGTTTGATAAAGACCCAATGTCTAATTGGCCTGATTACATTGAAGCAGGAAAGGATGTTTATGTTTCGGTTGCTAAAGGGGAAGTTGCTAAAGTTAAATTAAAGGTCCCTTCTGAATATTCAAAAATATCTTTAGTGAATAAAGATGGTGTTAAAATGTGTTCAGGAAGTACATGTGATGGAGATGTGTCTTTGGATGCGGGTGATTATAAACTTATGGATGGTAATAATGATCTTGACAGAAATTTACATGTGATAGCGTATGAAAAAAAAGGACCTTATGAAATAACGTATGTTCAGTTTGATGGCGAAGATGGATCTTCGTGTTTGGGAGAGGCTGGATGTTATGAAAGAAATACACTGCAGACTAAAATGAATGAAGTTTTTTCACAAGCTGTTATGAGCGTGAATCTCAAAGAAATAAAACCATCTGAAATAGGTCTTGAAAGTTTATTAGAGTTTGATATGACTGATGGTGGAGATGATGCGATTTATAAAACATTGCGAGATAAAATATTGCTTCGAAATCCTATGTTTAAGGAATTTAATGAAGCTAGATTTAGGTATGATGAATCAAAAAATAATTGCGAAAAATATAAAGAAGAAGGAAATGCTGCCTATCAGGATGCTTGGTGTAAGCAATATGAAGAAGATAAATTGATTTATAAGAAAAAAAGTGAAGCAGCTGTAAAGAATCCGGTAAGAGCGGTTGTTGGTATAAATAGTTTTAGACTTATTTGGAAATTAAAAAATCAAAAAAATTCAAATGAGCTGAGTTTTCCGAAAAGTCAAGAAGCTTTTTATACAGCGTATAAAAATCTTTATGGGAATGGTTTTGGTAAAGGTGCTGAATTGCCTGTGTTTTTAAAAAGTTATTCGAATAAATGCTCAGGAGGTGCTGGTGAAAAACCTGTGCCTGTTGTTCTAAAATTTTTAAATGGACCTGATCCTATTGTGGTTTCGTTGCTCGGACAATCTGGTGAACCAATTTCGTTTAGTTCAGATTGTGATTATTTGTATGTTGATACTTATGCATTCCTTCCTGGTATGCAAAATAAAGCGCAAGTAACTTATCCTTATAGAAATGATGATGACGAACTTGTCGGTGCGGTATCTATAGCTCCTCGTAGGGTGGGAGAGTCATCTTTAAATACGCTTATTCATGAAGTTGGTCATCAGTTTGATTTGTCTGATTTGTATATAGATGGGGGGGATCCGTCTGTGCCTTATTGTATGGAAATGAGTGAAGATGGTAAATTTATATATAAGGAAGAACGTCAGCTTATTGGGGGACAATATTGGATGAGATATTTGTTTACAAAAGAAAAATGTAGTTTTATAACATCAGAGGCAAATCTTATGAATCATGAGGTTCCGACTGGTCCAAAATTAAGATATAGACCGATGCCAATTGTTGAAACGAGCACAAATGATCGTATTGGAACGTTTGATTCTCAGTGGGAATGTCTGCAAAATGCAAATTGCGGTAGGTATAGTGAATAAGGAGTAAAAGATGAAAAAGAATATTGTTATTAGTATTTTCCTTTTGCCAATAGTTCTTTTGGCTGCAGATTATTCCATTTTTGGTCTCGATGGGAAAAAAATTGGAAATGAGGATTGTTTAGAAAAAACAGAATGTGTTTCTTCTGCTCGATCGAAATATTCAAAAGCAATCGTTATTGTTGGTGATTCGCAAAAAAGTTTTTCATCAAAAACTTTGTCTCGATCAATACAAAACGATGACTCCTTTAAAATATCCCTACGGGATTCTATTTCGTGGGTCGAAGTAGAGAAAAATACGATGGTTTCGTTATGTGTAGATGATGCAAATGGTGGTCGTTGGTTTATTTACGATTTATCGTATAGTTCTCCGAATGATTCTTGTGTGTTATTTGATTCTGGCAAGTTTGTTAAGTCTTCGCAGATTCGTTATGTTTCAAAAACAGGAAAAAAACAGATTGTGAATATTCTTGTTGGGATGAGACGAATCGATTTGTCCAAATCTATGCATGAAATCGGTTTTTATGGCAAGGAATATTCTTTGAAGAAGAATGTTATATATACTGATGAACGAAAAAATATGAATAATAGAGAGTATCCAGATCCAGTAAGGGATACGTCTATAAAAGAAATTCTTGCTGTTGATAAATATTTGGTAACGAATTGTGAAATAATTTACGGGTTATGGGATTCAATACCAAGTTATTCCCGTGCTAAAGATAAAATTCCTTTAGAGTATCATAATTATTGGATTGGGAAAAAGAAGAACATGCAAAAAAATGGAATTTGCGATACGCATGATTCAGCGGCAGTTAGAGTATATTTGTATGATGCTTTGGTTTATGCTAATGCTCGTAGTATTCGTGATGGATTAAAGCCTGTATATAAATTAAAAAAAATAAAACAAAAAAAATATTTACCTAAGTTGTATAAAGATGGTAGTTTTGATGTTGCTACAACAAGTTTTTTCGAAACATACGAAAACTCAGATGAAGGGTGGATTCGTGTTGAAATAGATGATAATGCTGATGGTTATCGTCTTCCTTACTATAATGAATGGATGACTTTGGCTAAAGCTGGAAATAAAAAGTCAAAGTATATTTGGGGAAATAGTGAAAATTCTACTTTGGCCTCTGAATATGCGTGGTTTGGCGAAGGTGTTATGATTTCTGAAAAGTACGGTGTCTATGATCAAGAGTCTCGCCCAGTTGGAATGAAGAAGCCAAATGATTATGGACTTTATGATATGATGGGCCTTGTGTGTGAAAATGTAATGTTGCCGGGAAAGAGTATTTTTGGAAACGAAATAACTTCTTGTAAGGGTGGTTTTTTATATGATTCCTTGCAGGCTTTGAATTTTGGTGCCCATGCTAATAATTATGTTGGTGGCTATGGTAAGTATCAAGGTTTAAGGCTTGTCCGCCTATTAAAATAGACGCTTGATTAGAAAAGTTTTTCCCTCAGTTATTGCTGAGGGATTATGTTATTTCGTAAGTAATAGTATATTTGGAAAGTCCTATTATTAGGAGATGGAGTTGAATGAAATTTAGGAAAAATACATGCATATTTTTAGTGTCTCTTTTGTATTGGGCTTGTACTGAATCTGGTATTGATGCTGAAGAACGAAATCCTTCTGTTAAAGGTTATTTTTTTATCACTCCTAATGTCCATCAATTAAGTGATTCTCTTGATGAACGGATTACGAAAGAGGGGGTGAGAACGCGAATTACATCTGGCGGTAGATACTCCCTTGTTGCTTATAGTGATTCTGTTGATGTTGAACCAGTGCTTTTCGTTGATAGCATTGAATGCTGCGAAACGGGATGCTCTGGTCATCGAGAGGGGAATCGTTTCTTATTTGAATTTTCGTGTGAATTAAATGAACCTGCTCATGCTATTTTGCATTTAAAAGATGTGGGTGGAAATTTTTTGGATTATTCTTTTTATAATGTGAGTTTGGTTGGTGTGGGTGATTATTCAGATCATTTATCATTGAATTTGATTGTTGCAGGAGCTTTTGATAGCACCGCAGATGGTAAATCAGTTGATAGTCTTGCAAGGGCTATTGGACAATCTATTCATAATTATTTTGATATTCAAGTAGATACGGTTTATATTTCTTATGCGTATGAACATCCTTCTGTGGGGTATATGTTTACGAAGGATTCAGTTATGTATGTAGGCTCATCGCGTATTATAGATTCATTAAGTGAACCATGGGGTGAGTCTGGAAAAGATGGTGCGTTTGATATAGTTTTAGTCGATTATATAGATAGTGTTAGAGCGGGATATGCTTATAGATTTTTTTACCAAAGCTCTTTGAATTTGGATGTGTCGGTTGTTGCTTTTCGTGGTTCAGATGGCCTTGCTCGTGGTTCAAAAACTATTCAAAATGTGTCGGTGCATGAAATTGGCCATGTTTTGGGGCTGTCTCATACGACGCTGACTATGAAAGAGCTGTTGGCGTGGGGCGATTATTCAGTTTATGAAGATGGTTTAGAAGATACGCCCTATTGTCAGAAATATGTAGATAAATATAAAGATAGTTTGAAATTAAAAGGCTTAGGAAAGCGTTGTTTTGATATTGAAGATCCTTTGGATTGGGCTTTGTTGGATAGTACTTATAAAACAGATTCGTTAGTAGTTCTTTGGACTGGTTGTCCTGATTATTTCAACATTATGTATCCTTATGAAGGCGGTGAATATGATTATTTAGAATCTTCCCCGATGCAGCGCGAAATTTTCAAAAAAAACCTGACGCTTATTCCGCATTGATTCCGTTTTCGCTTGAAAAACTTTTTATTTGATATATCTGTAATTTTCTTAATTTTTTTTATATTTAGTACAAATGTTTTTAATGAGTATAAATGAAGCTCTTATTCTATTTTAGTTTGCTTTTTACTTTACTTTTTGTGGCTTGCGATGATGAATCTAGCAATCCATTTGTTGCGAATGAAAATTCGTCATCCTTGATCCCAATTGGGGCTCTTTCTAGCAGTAGCAATGGAAATCCCGGCTCAATGGTCGGAGGGACAAGTAGCAGCCTTATGGATTCCGCTGTTTCTTCGAGTTCATCAAAAGATAAATTGTCTTCTTCTGTTGTTAAAAGCAGTAGTTCACTTCGGATGAGTTCTGCAAGTTTATCTTCTGGCAGTAATCGCAAAGCTTCTATCAGTTCTTCGAGCGTCCAGAATGAGAAATCATCTTCATCAGAAAAGAATGATGCGGTGACAGGAACCATGACGGATGAACGTGACGGGCAGACTTACAAGATTGTGAAAATTGGACACTTGTGGTGGTTTGCACAAAATCTCAATTACGAAACAGTGGATAGTCACTGCTATAACGATTCTGCTGAGTATTGTGCGAAATATGGACGGCTTTATAAATGGGCGGCTGCTGTTGGCAAGTCGGAAGATGAGTGCGGATATAGACATGAATGTAATCTTACGTTACCGGTGCAGGGGGCTTGCCCGCCGGGATGGCGTGTTCCGTCAAATTACGATTGGAACGATTTGATTGTTGCTGCTGGTGGCGATGAGATTGCAGGCGAAGTGTTGAGAGAATCGAAAGAAGGCGGTTTTGCATTGCTTTATGCGGGGCGAATAAATTTTGCTGGTGAATTTGTTCAAGAAGGACGGAGTGCATGTATTTGGACTTCTAGCGAGACTGACGAATATGACGCATATTATGCGGACTTTTACTATTCTTATAGCAAAGTGATTTTCCCTAATGATGCCGAAAAGTATGATGGCTATTCCGTTCGCTGCGTAAAGGGAGAACTATAGGAAAAATTTTAAATTATATTCATAAATGAACGATTAAAAAGGAGGAGAGAAATGAATTTTTTGAGGATTGCGGCGACGTTAGGATGTCTTCTTTGTGTTGCTTGTTCGGACAGCGGAAAGTCAAATCCGTCAAGCAGTGTGGTGAACGATGCGGATAAATCCAATATAGTGTATTCCTACGTGAAGGTGAAAAATTATAATAGCGGGCCTTATGCTGTTGATACGTTTACGATTGCGTCGAGATATTTCAATTGCGATATTCAAGACTCGAATTTTGAATGCCGGTACATTGATTTTTGTCATGAAAAGCGCAATGAAAAATTTCCTATCGATGCGGATACGGTTCGTTTGAATTATGGTGAAAATCGGGTATCGAATTTTTCGTTCGAAGTTGAAGTTCCTAAAATTGATATGGTCGCATTGCGAAAATTTTTTGCAGAGCTTCGTTTGCCTCCATGTGCTGTGTTGAAGGATTCCGTCTTTTCGAATTACTCGTTCGAGGCGAAAGGCTTGCCTGAAAACATATCTTTGATGAGTGAAAAAATTGAAGGCTTTGATTGGATTTCAAAACATACAATGGATTCGATAAACGCTTCGTCGGAGAATAGCGTGGCTTTAATTCGTGCGGATAGATGCGCGGAGGAACGGTTCCCGCCTGATTCTATAAAGTTGTTTGCAAAATGTGAAGCGAGAAGTTCATGTAAAATGCCGGTTGTATATACTGCATCTGTGAAAGAGAATCCACCTAAGGTATGTTATACAAAGATTGATAAAAAAACAGGAATCGAAGAAGATGTTGGAACCGTCGATGGTTACTTGAAAATGACCAAAGATGTTTTGATGGGTGGGTACTATACTCTTGTGAATACTCGAACGGAACCGTTTGTTTCTGATACAACGGTCAATTGGACGTTGATTTACGTTGATCAATATGGTCGCAGGGATTCTCTAGCGATGACGACCGTATTAAAAAAATAATCTATTCCGCTCTTTTACGCGGCACGAGCGTCATCCCGTTGCTACGGTAGTATTGAATGTCCGTAAGGACTTGGCCCACCCAATAATGCTTTTGCGGGTCCTTGCGCCAGTTCTCGAATTTGTTGCGATGCTCTGTGTCGGGGTAGAATTGTGCGACCGCGTCGGCGAGCGTGGGTGATGTCGCGAGAACTTTTTTGAGGCGGCGGGCGCCTATATCAATTTGTTCTAAACCCTTTCCTGTATCGAGCGCTAAGAGTCCTGACGTGTTGTTTTTGCCCTGATAGTTCATCTGGAATCCGGAAGTGTGATGGATGATGGACATGAGAACGGCAGGATCCGTGCGTTCGCGGAGGCATGCTTCAAGCACAGGCAAGTTGCAAAGGTGTTCGCTGTCCCAGCGCTTTCCGTTGTATGTGATTTTCAGCGTGTGGTCCGTGTCTTCGGAATTGATTTCGATATCGTAGCGGATGCCGAGATCGCGTTGTAGCGCTTTTGTGAGGCGGATTCCCCTGTTCCTGAATTTTTTGTAGCCAATCATCTTTATCTGTAACGTGTCCTTGATGGATTCGAGAATCGGCGTTGTAGGGCGCGTGACAACGATATTGTAATTGTTGATGACGGTGGGGAGGATATAGGCGAGTTCTGCGGCCGCGCTGTCGAGATTGCAGTTCATGTCGATGATGAGCTCACCTTGGTCGCAGAGCTTTTGAATCGCGGACGTGGTGTACTTCTGGTATTCGAGCTTTTCATCAATTGTTGGGCGCGGGGATTCTTCGGGGTGCGTCGCATATGCGGTTGTGATGGCCGCGATCCCCAAGGCACAAGCGATGATGGTGAGTTTGACCTTGATGCTCCTCCAGAGAATGCGGATAACTGCACGACCTTTTTTAGTCATGCAGATGCATAGTAGCCAAATGACGGCGATGCCCGCCCAGAGGAGAATTAAGTTCACGCCCTCAATATACGTTATTTTTCGGCGTTAGAAGGCTGTGCAGCTTGGGGTGCCTGCGGTTTCACTTGCGGCTTGCCGACTAGATTCGGGGTCTTGAGCATGTTGCTCGGTAACGTGGCGATGACTTCGCTTGCCTTCTTGATGGTCTTGATGATATTTGCAGTGTTGTCGAACTGTTCCTTGATATCGTTTTGAACGGCGTTGAACATCTGCGTAAAGCAGAAAAGGTCTTCCTTGGACTCGTTGAATAATTTATATGTATTTCGCAATGCGACGAGGTTTGCCGTTTCGCGTTCCATGGATTCCTTGATTTCGGCATTAAGCGTGTCGCGGAGGACTTTCTTTTCGTCGATGATTTCGGGAGCGTTTTCTCTCAAGATGTATGTCGGGAGCGTTCCGAATTCTTCGAACTTGATGTTAGTGGAATTGGACTGGTTGACGGAGCTGCGCAGCCCGCTGGTGCGAACTTGCGGATCGATAGAAATGGTGCAGTTTGAAGTGCCGTGGTAATTACAGACAACACGTTTTTCGATTTGACGGAGCTCGTTGTACGGATTGAAGTTGATGTCTGTTTCGATGTACTTGAGTGGCGCGTAAAGCGGTACGGATTCGCCTGCGATCGTGATGCGGTAGGCGAGGCACTTTTCACCGTTGAACGGCTTGGTTTCGTAAAGGTTGTTAGAACTGTGGACGAGATGGTTGACGCGCATGAGCAGGTTGTTGGCGTCATAAGGCGTTTCAAGGAGGCTCGGCGTGTTCTTGTATAATTGCTCTTTGAGAATTTGCTTGTAGCTTTCAGAAATGGCGGTGTTCGATGCGCTACGGCCCCAGATGGATGTTCCGAGGAAGAACGTGTCGATGAGCTTTGTCTCGGTGCGGCCGTTGAGGAAGGCGATAGCCTTGATCATGTTTGAAAGCGCAAGCCATCTGCGGATGGGTACGTAAACGCAGTTCTTTTCGCAGGTCTCTGCAACTTTGCCAATGACGGCAAGCGTGTTCGGGGAGAGCGTTACCTTGCTGAGTGCCTGAATCCATTCTGCCTGTTCTTCGGCGCTGATAGCAATTGACGGAGGCACGATGACATTACTGTCGGTGCCGTGAATTTGTAAGAGCTTGCAAAGGGCGTCCGAGGAGATGCTGTCAGGAAGCATGATGGTCAGCGTCACTTGATCGCTTACTTCGGACCTGCTCAGAGCCGATTCCGGTTTCTGGTCGCCAGAGATGATGATGGAATTCTTTTCGTGATCGTGGATGACAATCTGGAGATTGCTCTTGCTCAGTTCATCGTTTGGCGTGAAGTTGTCAAAGATGATCAGGTTAAAATCATTGATGTTGTCGGGGAGCTGTCTTTGCTTTTTTCCGAGCTTTAAAACACGGGCGTCTTTAAATGCGCTTGAAATTCTGCGGATAAAGAGGGAGCTTCCACAGCCGGGGCGGCCATAGAGGTAGAACGGTTCCTGAATCAGTGCGGTGAGGAAACCCAACTGCACATAGTATTCTCTTTCTGGAATGTCTTTGGTGATGATCTGAAGAAGTTCGGCAAAACGTTCACGCAAATTCATATTTTCTCTCCCTAGTTCTTGTGCTTAAAAATACAATAAAAAAGGGAAAAGTTACCGAAATTTTTACGAAGAATGTAATGTTAGGTGGGCCGAAACTTCAATTTCTTGGATGGCAATATGGAGCTTGGGGTGTTCGAGGTTTGTTTGCGGTAGACGGCAGGCGTCTTTTTGTGAAATAATAATGTCGTTGCCACAAGAAATTTCTTTTTGAACAACTTGTGCGAAATGTTTATCGTGGTCCGGGCGCGTAATGACTTTATTTATTTGTATGCCGGTGCTTGCCGCGAATGTACCGATATCGTCAATGAATCTTTTGGGGGAACCGAGACCGCAAATGAGGGTGGCGGATAATGGCTTGCCGGGAATGTAATTTGTTATGGATTTAATGTAAAAGCGAATATCGGGCGTTTGGGAATCTGCATCGAAGCAACGGATATGGATGATTTCGCTTTCGTCGTGGTCCTGCTTTAAACTGCGGAACGGCCCTGCGGGCCAAAGCTTTGTCCAAGACGTGGGCGGTTCTTCCCAGTCAAGGCAAATGCGGTGGGCGCCTGTAAAGCGCGAATCTTCGAATCCGTCGTCGCAGAGGATGATGTCGAATTTGTCCTGAATTTCTTTGGCGGTCGAATAGCGGTTGCTGGTCGCGATGACCTTTGCGCTGTGCGAGAGGCTGTTTTGCAACAAGATAAATTCGTCCCATGCGGCGCTGTGGCAAAGAACCGCAACTTTTTTACCTTGTTCTTGAAGACGCTTTGCAAGCCAGATGGTGAACGGAGTCTTTCCGGCGCCGCCTGCTAGGTAACTCCCGACGATAATGACGGGAGTCTGAATGGGCGGTTGTGGCCGTAAAAATATTTTATGGTGCAGCTTGTACGCAATCCGGTAGAATGCGGCTGCTGCAAGACGGAAAGGCTTCGTTGTGTATATCATTAGCAGTGCCTCGATGCATGTCGTGCCGGACTCCGTTCCTGCATCGCCTTTTCATAAGCTAGAACTTAATTAAAGGCAATTGCGTTTCTGTTGCAGATAAAGGTCTGCGAGTACAAGGGCTGCCATGCTTTCGACAATCACGGGAGCGCGGACGGCAACACAAGGATCGTGCCTTCCCTTGGCGGCAAGTTCACCATTCTCGTAACCGCGGCCGGCGGTCTTCTGCAACTGCGAAATTGTAGCGGTCGGCTTGAAGGCCATGCGGCAGTAGATCGGTTCCCCGTTGGAGATGCCGCCAAGGCTACCACCCGCGTTGTTTGTACGCGTGTGGTAGGTATTGCCTTCAACATAAATTTCATCGTTGTGCTCGCTGCCGTGCATGCGTGCTGCGGCAAAGCCACTGCCAATTTCAAAACCCTTGCATGCCGGGATGGAAAGCATCGCCTGGGCGAGGAGCGCGTCAAGTCTGTCAAACACGGGCTCGCCGAGTGCGGCCGGGACGTTTTTCACGAGGAGTGCAACTGTTCCGCCAACGCTATCGCCTTTGGACTTCGCCTCCAGGATGGCCTGTTCCATCTTGGCACTAGCGGCAGCTTCTGGGCAGCGGACGGGGGATGCTTCGACCTGTTCAAGTGTGAGCTCGCTCACGTTGAGGGGCGGGCAATCAACTTCACCAACAGAAGAAACCCAAGAAAGAAATTCTGTACCGGCGACGGTCTTGAGGAAGGCCTTTGCGACGGCGCCTGCGGCGACGCGACCGATGGTCTCGCGGGCGGAGCTTCTGCCACCACCACGGTAATCACGGAACCCGTACTTGAGGTCGTAGCAGAGGTCTGCGTGTCCCGGTCTGTACCACTTGGCGATGTCGGCGTAGTCCTTGCTATGCTGGTCTTCGTTAAATACGACGAACGAGATGGGCGTTCCCGTCGTTTTTCCTTCGAAAACGCCGGAAAGGATTTTCACCGTATCTTTTTCGTTACGGGGCGTCGTCAGTTTACCCTGACCCGGGCGCCTGCGATTCAGTTCTGCCTGAATCATTTCTTCGGTGATAGGGAGACCGGCGGGGCATCCGTCGAGGACGGCTCCGACAGCAGGACCATGGGATTCACCCCATGTAGTGACAGAAAAAATCTTTCCAAACGTGCTTGACATGTGACCAAATATAAATTCTGGACCAAAAAAACTTTTTTTTATGAAAAATTTTTGCTTACTTAGAAAAAGTTTACTATCTTTTACAATATCTAGAGGAGTCTATCGTGTCCAAGTTTGGAATTGTCATCACTTTTTTGATTCTTGTGCTTTCGCTTCATGTGCAAGCACAGTCTCAGAATAATTTTGCGGGCATTCCTTTTGGCTCCACTCGCGAAACCGTTATTGAAGAAATGATGAAAAAGGGCTATGAACCCTACGGTCAGACGGGTATTGGCGAACGCGTGGTGATTCCTGTTTATATGTTCGGTGAACTGCCTGTTCAGGTCGATTTCATTTTCAACAAGAACGACAAGTTCTACGCTTTTGAAATCCGTACAGGTCGTGTCGAACGTGCTCGTTTGAGCAAAACTTTTGAAGCTGTGGGCTATATGTCAGACCAGTTTACGCTTAAGTATGGCAAGGCTTCTGGCGCTCCGGCAATCAACGAAACCTCGAACCTCAAAGAAAATGTGCATAACCTTTACCAGGAATGGTTCTCGGTGAAAGCTCTCGACGCTTATACCGCGGTGATCCAAAAAGGTAACCGCTATTATGCTGTGGGTTCTGTAACGCACCGTCAGCTGGCTACGGAAAGCGAAAGCGCTAAGCGTGCCCGCGAAAAGGCTTCCGAAGCTCCGGCGTTCTAAATTTCCCATAAAAAAGCAAGAATGCTAAATCGACCCGAACGGGTCGTTTTTTTATGCTTTTATCATGCTTTTTTTAAAATTTTAATGGATATTTATAAAAAGTGCTTGTTTTGGCTTGACAATATTTGAAATAATTGTATATTTTTAATTGTTACAAAAAACAAGAACAAATTTAAAACGAATTTTTCATTTAATTCCGCATCGCGGAAAAGGAGAAGATATGAAGGTCTGGGTTTGCAAAGTTTGCGGTTATGTTCACATGGGTCCGGAAGCTCCGGATGAATGCCCGCAGTGCCATGCTCCGAAGAGCAAGTTCTTCGAAAAGGTGGAAACGCCTGCTGCAGGGAAGATTGTCTGGGCTGACGAACACAAGGTCGGTGTCGCTCAGGGCTTGGATGCCGAAGTGGTGCAGGGCCTCCGTGAAAATTTCGCGGGTGAATGTACCGAAGTGGGCATGTACCTTGCGATGAGCCGTCAGGCGGACCGCGAAGGATTCCCGGAAGTGGCTGAAGCTTACAAGCGCATCGCTTTCGAAGAAGCTGAACATGCTGCCAAGTTTGCAGAACTCTTGGGCGAAGTCGTCTATGCCGACACCAAGAAGAACCTGGAACTTCGCGTTGCTGCCGAAGCGGGAGCAACTGAGGGTAAGCTTGCTCTTGCAAAGCGCGCCAAGGAACTCGGTTACGATGCTATCCATGACACTGTTCATGAAATGTGTAAGGACGAGGCCCGTCACGGCTCTGCTTTCCAGGGCTTGCTCGGTCGCTACTTCAAGTAAGATTGGAGTGTGGTGCGGTTCCGGACGTCTCAGGGCGTGCGGGGCCGCTTTTTTATGGAATGTTTGAGGAAAGGGGGTGTGATATGCAAGAAACGGCAAACATACTCAAAGATCATGGCATTAGGCCGTCGCTACAGAGGGTCTTTGTCTATCGCTACCTGCGGAGTGTCAAGACGCACCCGACGGTCGATGAAATTTATATGGCGCTTTTGCCAGAACACCCGTCGCTTTCGCGCACGACGGTCTACAATACATTGGAACTGTTGCTCGAAAATGACTTGGCGATTTCGCTGGATTTTGGCGACGGCTTCTTGCGCTACGATGCGGACTGCTCTCCGCATAGCCATTTCAAGTGCAGAAAATGCGGCAAGGTCTATGATATCTTTGTGGCGCCGCCGGATTGTACACAAATGATTCCCCCGGGATTTACGTTGCAGGGGACTTCGCTCTATATGTTCGGACTGTGCGACAAGTGCGCGGTCGGAGATGGAGATGCCCGCTCAGAGGCGGGCATGACAGTCGAAAATTAATCTTTCAGTTTGTCGAGGGCTTCGTTCGGCCCGATGATGAACAGCACGTCGTCTTCTTGCAAGATGACGTCTGCAATGTTACCGATTTTAGGCGTCGGCTCTTGCGGGTCGCGGATGGCGATAACCTGCACGCCGTATTTGTGCGTGAGCGACAAAGTCTTCAGTGTTTTACCGACAAAGTTCTTGGGGCAGACGATTTCTACGATGGAGTAGCCTTCCATGAACGGGAGGAAGTCGACCATGTTCGGACGGTTGAGGCGTTCGGCTAGGCTTATGGCGGCGTCGCGTTCCGGGTGGAAAATGTCTGTGACGCCAAGCTTTTCCAAGATGCTCGTGTGTTCGGCACTGCTCGACTTGGCTATGATGTGCTTGACCCCGAGTTCTTTCAAGTTCAGGATGGTGAGGAGGGAAGCTTCCAGGTTGCTGCCGATGCAGACGATGACGCTATCCGCTTTGGTCAGTGCCGGGATGGAGGCGAGCTGCTTTTTGCGGGTACTGTCGGCGACAACAGCTTGCGAGACCATGCTCGCGAAGTCCTGGACCTTTTCGGGATGAGAGTCGATGACCATGATGTCATGACCCAGCGACGTCAGGTGACGTGCAAGGTAGTTTGCCGAATTTCCAAGACCGATAATAACGAATTGTCTAGAAGCCATGGTTTAAATATAGTATTAAGTTAACCCACCATTATGTCTTCTTCGGCGTACCAGGCGGTGTCCTGGAGCTTGCCTGCGACTGCCGAAATGAGGAACAGCGGGCCCATACGGCCAATGAACATCACGCAGCAGATGACGATTTTTCCGACCGTGGAGAGTTCTTCGGTGAGTCCCATCGAGAGTCCGCATGTGGCATACGCGCTCACGACTTCGAATAGGATCTTGAGGAACGGGGAGCTATTGGCGGGGTAGGCTGTGCCGGTAGGTATTTCGGTGCAGAGGAGGATGAGTGTCGCCGTTGCAATCACGACTATAGCGACAACGAAAATTCGAATGGCCTTATCGACGGTGTTGTTCGGGATGGTGCGACCCATGACCTGGGTCTTTTCCCTACCGAGAAGCCTGTTTATGCCCAAAAGCCCGATGACCGCTGCGGTCGTAATCTTGATGCCGCCGCCACAGCTACCGGGGTTTGCGCCGATGAACATGATGATGATAAAGAAGAATAGCGATGCTTGCGTGAGGTCGGGAATGTTCACGGAGTTGAGCCCCGCGGTGCGGCTCGTGAATGCCATGAACAGTACGGATTGTGCGTTTTCGCCAAAGGTGTGGCCGCTAAAGAGGTTGTGCCATTCGGTGAGCGAGAAGACGAGAATGCTTGCGAGGATGACTATGATGGTGCCGTAAGTTGCGATTCGCGTGTGCAAGGAGACGCGGCGGATTTCCTTGTGGCTGAAGTCGAAAATGTAGCGGAGCTCCGCAATGGCCAAAAATCCGAAACCGCCTGCCAGCACGAGGATGCAGGTGGTGATGTTCATGACGGGATTGTACTGGAAACCTTCGAGCGAGTTGGGGAACAACGTAAATCCAACACCGCAGAAGGAGCTGACGGCCTGGAATATCGAGCACAAGATGCGGTCGTACATTTCCATGGAATCGAATTGCGTGAAGTAGACGATGCCGCCAATGAATTCAAGGAAAAACGTAAAGGGAATCACGGCTCGGAGGATGCGGCCAGCGTCGATGTTTCCTTCTTGCGTGAATTCGGAGAAGAAGACGGACTGGTGGCTAAATCCGGGGTGCATGCCGGCAAGCAAGATAAGCGTCGTAGATGCGGTCATGATGCCGAGACCACCAAGCTGCATGAGGATGATGATGAACCAGTGCCCGGTGTCGGTAAACGTCGATGAGATATCGACGATGGAAAGCCCGGTGACACAGACGGCAGACATGGACGTGAAGAACGCTTCGATAAAATCTATGGGACGGGTTGTCGATACGGATAGACTTAAAAGCCCGGTGCCAATGGCGATAAGCAAAAGGTAGGCGAGAACCACCAGCATGATCGGGTTTGCCTGGGTCCTTGTCTTGAATATGTTCTCGGAGAGTGAATCCGTGAGCATCTGGTACTTTGAACGTAGCATAAAAGCGAATTTAGTAAAGTTGAGGGGTGGTTACCTGCAAAACAATAAAAGACCTCGCTTTCGCAAGGTCCTTTGAGGAGGAAATTATTTTGAGGATTACTCCTGAACGCAGCGGACGCTGAAGCGCTTAGTCTTGGAGTCCACCTGGAAGAACAATCTTTCTTCGCCTTCCTTGTCCTTGATGTATTCGGGAGATTTTTCCACGATAATGAGAGCTGCGCTTGTACCGCCGTTTTCGTCGAATTTCTTGTCGCCGGATTCCGGGGTGCCAGAGGTCCAGTGGAAGCCCATGTCGCCCAGGAAGTTGCAGTCGCCATCCTTGCAGCGTCCGCTATAGCTCCAAGGCATGGCTTCGCTGTTGATGGCCGCTTGGGCTTCTTCGCGATTCGGAAGGCGCCAGCCGCTGGGACATGCCTTCTGGGCGGCGTTGTATGTATAGAGTCGACCGTTTGTCGTGCAGTTGGCGTCAGATTCGTTGTAGCATTCGCTGTTGGCGACGGAGTAATTCATATCCTGGGCCATCCAGAGCTTTGAGCCAACTTGAATAAGGGTGTAGGTCTGGTTGTCGCGCGTGTCGGTCATGGAAAGACCTTGGACAACAGGCGTCTTCTCTTCAGGATTGTCGATGGTGATACCGCCAGCGCTAGAGGACGACTTTGCGACCGGAGCCGACTTGGAAGAGGAAGAAGGCGGCTTGACCGTGCTTTCGCAACCCTTAGTCCAGCAGAACACCGGATCGCTTACGATATCCGGATACTTGATGCTTGAACCGGAGACGGTGATGATTTCCTTCTTGATAGTCGTGTCTTTCTTGTCGATAATTACTGTGTTGGAAGAGTAACGTATCTGTTGGGCGCTGGAAGACTGGCCTACATAAACGGAAGACGAGGAGTAGTTGTACGAGGTATCGGGCGCCATTGGAGCTGGCGCATCTTCGGAACAACCAAAAAACAGGGCTGTAAAGCCGATAAGGCCGAAAGAAAGGAGTGTTTTCTTCATGATTTACAAATATAGTTTACAAAAAGACATTGTTGTAGCAAAAACTTTTTTACTATCTTTGGGATCACTATGAGCAATGTTGAAATTTTCGACACCACCTTCGCCATGACGATCCTCGTGATCATGGCTCTCTGCATCCCTACAATCCTTCTTGTGGCCAACTGGGTCTTGCATCCGGGTAAGCTCAAGCAGACTATTATTAAGGGTTCTGCTTACGAATGCGGTCTGGCTCACGTTTCCGGTACGGCCAACGAACGCTATCCGGTGAAGTACTACATGGTGGCCATGCTCTTCTTGGTGTTCGACCTTGAAGTCGCCTTTATCTACCCCTGGACGATCCAGTTCCTCGCTGGTGGCTGGGAACTCTTGTTCATCCTCCTCGGATTCCTCCTGATCCTCGAAGCCGGTTACATCTACCTCCTCAAGAAGGGTGTCCTGGACTGGAACAGCGTTAAGGACTAATCTTTTTAACTGTTGATTATTCTATCTCAAAATGGCGGATGCAGACCTTGGGTTTGCGTCCGCTTTTTTTCTTGTCACCAAACCATCGCTTACTAGATATGACTGGATCCTTCGGCTTTGCCTCAGGATGACGTTCCTAGTCACTAGAATGCGTCGCGGACGTACATCGTCATGCCGATGTTCTTGAAGTCGACCCACGAAAATTCACAGCGGGCGTACAAGTTTTCTTTCTGGTTGAGCGCCAACCGCCCCCCGAAGCCCAAGCTCCTGTGCCACTTGTTACGCATAAGGTCGCTAAAGTAATCGCCGGTCTTTCCGCCTTCGAAGAAGATATCCCCGGCAAGGCGCCAGAATAGCTTTTTGCGGAATTCCATTTGCAGGAACATGGCCTGGTTCCCGTAGAAGTAGTTCTTTTCGACGCCGCGGAACCGCTTGAGGCCGTCTGAACCAGCAAGTTTATCGAAAGGGGCGTTCCCGTCTACGCGCTGCCAAAGGAGACCGACAGCCATGGATGTATTCCAGATGAATTCTGTGTAACCGCGGACGTCGAGTTCCTGATGGGTGTAGCTGTAGTCGCCCATTCCCTTGTTATAAAAGTAATGACCCCATTGGACTAGGTAGCCATGTCGTGCCCAGTTCGTGTTGTCGCGCGTGTCCATGGAGAGGTGGTAGCCGATGCCGTTCCTCCAGCCGTCCGTGTTTTCGGGGCGGTTGAGGTTTCCATGGTAATGATAACGGTTGAGGTCGATGTCGGTGTAGTTTATCTCAAAGAAAAGACCGTAACGGAAGTCTTTTAGCCACTGCTTTGTACCAAAGTTTGATTCGGTCAGCGATGTGAGGTAGAACGTCCTGCGGTCGAACTTGCGGAAATCGTCAATGTCTGGGTTGTTGCCTCTGCCAAAGTAGTTGCCGACCCAGTTGTCGTAATGGAGGTCTAGCTCGCCAGAAATCTGGTCTTTCAGAAAATAGAACTTGGGTGAAATCGATCCCGTGACCTGTTTGCGCGTTGTGCCGTAGAACGAAAGGTCTAGCTCGGTTGCGTTGCCGCCTTCAAATTCGGGCCTGAAAAAGATAATTGCCATGGCCCCGAACTGGTACTTTGTCTCTTCGGTATAGCCAATGATGGGAACGGCGGAAAAACGTTGAAAGTCATCCGTCGAATCGGCTTCTACCCCTGCAAATGTAGGTGCGGCAAAGGCTGCTAATGCTAGTAGCTTTTTAGTCAAAAAACGCATTTCGCTCAAATTTAGATAAATAAATGAGAAGTACGCACGGGCACCGAGCCCGAAGCTTTAAATTTTTATTTTTGTGGAAAAGAAGCAGGTTTGTTTATGCCCATTTTGTCGGTTCAGAATATTTTGCTGCGTTTTGGCGGTCCGCCGCTTTTGGATAATGTCTCGTTCGATATCGAGGCGGGTGACCGCATTTGCCTTGTGGGCCGTAATGGCGAGGGCAAGAGCACGCTTTTGAAGGTGCTGACCGGCGAGATGGAAGCAAATTCCGGCGAAATCGTAAAGAAGACGGGGCTTAAAGTCTCCCGCATGATCCAGGAAATCCCCGCACATCTTGATGGGACTGTTCGCGACATTGTGATGGGCCGCGTGTCCGTGGTGAGCGGAGGTTCCGTGATTTCCAAGAAGATTCTGGACGATGGAGCGCACAATGCGACTGCCGAGGCGATTCTTGGTAAAACGGGTATCGATGCGGATGCGCCTTACGACAGCTTGAGCGGTGGCCAGAAGCGCCGTGTGCTTTTTGCGCGTGCCGTGGCCGAAGACCCGGACTTGCTTTTGCTCGACGAACCGACGAACCATTTGGACATTCCTGCCATTCAGTGGCTGGAAGGGATTGTGACGCGCTTGAATTGCGCGGTGATGTTCGTGAGCCATGACCGTGCTTTTGTCCGCCGTACGGCAACCCGCATTTTTGAGCTTGACCGTGGCCGTGTGCGCAGCTGGGACTTCCCGTACGACAAGTTTGTGCAGTTCAGGGACCAGGCGCTTGCCGAAGAAGAAAAGGCGAATGCACTTTTCGATAAGAAGTTGGCTGAAGAAGAAGTCTGGATCCGCAAAGGCATCCAGGCCCGCCGTACGCGCAACGAGGGGCGAGTCCGCGCCTTGATTAAAATGCGCGAAGAACGCGCGGCCCGCCGCTCCCGTACGGGCAATGTGAACATGCAGATTACGGAAGCCGACCGTTCCGGGCGCCTCGTTGCGCGTCTCAAGAACGTGAGCTATTCCTATGATGGGAGCCCGCTCATTAGCGACCTCTCGACCGAAATCAGCCGTGGCGACCGCATTGGCATTGTGGGGCCGAATGGCTCCGGCAAGACGACGCTTTTACGCTTGATTCTCGGCGAACTCCAGCCGGAATCGGGTGAAGTGCGCTTGGGCAGTAACCTCCATATTGCCTATTTCGACCAGATGCGCACCCGCTTGCGCGAAGACAAGTCGCTCATTGAGAATATCGGCGATGGCCAGGCTTATATCACGCTCAACGGCGTCAAACGCCATGTATTAAGTTATTTGCAAGACTTCCTGTTCTCGGCAGATCGCGCCCGCGGCCCGATTAGTGCGCTTAGCGGCGGTGAACGCAACCGCCTTTTGCTCGCGTGCCTCTTTAGCCACCCGAGCAACGTCTTGGTGCTTGACGAACCGACGAATGACTTGGACATGGAAACCCTCGACCTTTTGGCGGAACTTTTGGCCGACTATAACGGCACCGTCCTGACAGTCAGTCATGACCGAGCCTTCCTCGACTCCGTGGCGACCGGCATCCTCGCCATCGAAGATGGCGGCCACGTTTTTGAAGCCGTCGGCGGCTACTCCGATTACGAGGCAAACAAGAAGCTCCGCGATAAGGAAGCCGCCCAGGCCGCCCGCCTGGCCGCCGAACGCGAAGCCGAAAAGCTGGCTCGCTTAAGCGCTGGCGCCGGCGCCGCCTCTGCGGCCCCCGCCCCCGCGAAAAAGAAAAAGCGCAGCTACAACGAGGAGCGCGAATACGCCGCCCTCCCCGAAAAAATCGAAAAACTCGAAAAGGAAATTGCCGACTACCAGCTGGAACTTTCCAAGCCCGAGGTCTACACGAACGCCACCCTCATCGTGGAACTCCAGAAAAAGATTGCCGATGACGAGACCCTGCTCGAACAGGCCTACGAACGCTTCGAAGCCCTTGACAATTTGGGATGAAAAATTTTTGCTCCCCTAGTGACAAAACTCATTGCATAATATAGATTTACACTGAATGGGTCTTGGTGTTGAAATCTTAGAGGAGTTTAAAAATGAAATCGCTATCATTGTCTTTTGCGATGATTTTGGCCGGGGCGGTCTCGGGTATCGCCGGCACAAGTGTTTGGAGTTACGATAAACATAAGGGTAACGAAGTTCAGCCTGCAAGATGGGGCGATGTCTATAGTCAGCCAAGTGGTTCTACGGCTGCATTGGATTCTTCTTCCAATTACATGGAATTTTCGACGAATTTGAATGTCGATACGGAAGACTACGCTGCTGCCGGTTTTTCGTTAGTATGGAAGACTTCTGGAACTATAGACCTTTCGTCCTATTCTGGAATTTGCTTGACCTATAAGGCTGATCGTCCGTTCCGTGTGGACTTGAAACAGTCTACAATTGAAGACTATAACTACCATGGCGCGGTTCTCCCGGCTCAGGCGGATTTTGCGCCTGTGTTTATTGATTTTTCGGAAGTTGCACAGGAACCGGGTTGGGGCGAGACAGTCGCTTTGGACTTGACAAAGCAACTTGCCATCCAGATCAACTATAAGGAAGGCATTGCATCCGAAGTCAGTGAAAGCGACGCCAACAGGACCAAGAATGTCATTACAGTGGCTGCCGTTTCCCTCGGTGAATGCTCTACTCCTGTCGTATCGGGCCTCAAACTCCTTGAACCCTATGACAAGGAACAGACTGTTTCGGTCAAGGAATCTGAAACTTTAAAGATTGACCTCAAGAAAGTCTTTTCCGCAGGTGAAGACGAAGTGGTTTCTATTGTAACTAAGGTTTCGCCGGCGACTTTGCTCACGCTGACGAAGCCTGAAGGCGACCCGACTTTGACGGATGAACTCGTTTTCACTCCTAAGGCTGTTGATGAAGATGCCTCTGGTACAATTACCGTTACGGCGATGAGTGAAACTAGTGAAAAGTTTGTGAAGGCTACGTTCAATGTCACGGTTAAGGATGAATCTGCCGTTGGCCCGACATGCCCGGGTGACCCGGAATGCCCGGATGATCCTCCTGCAAATAACCCGCCTGTCGTGCTTTCTCCATATGACAAGACTGCTCCTGAGGTGGAATTGACCGAAGGCGTCGATACTTTGAAGATTGTTCTTGCAAAGCTTTTTGCTGATGAAGACAACGACCCGCTTACCTTTACTGTCGAATTGGGTGCTCCTCTGATGACGGTTTTGGATGATGTGAAAAAGCTCACTTTGAAGGATACGCTTCACATTATAACTAAGAGTGTTAAGAAGGATACGACGTTCCTTGTTACCGTCAATGCGACGGACGGCAAGATTGAAGGTGTTGTCAAGGCTCATCATCGTGTGACCATTATCGATGTTCCGAATGTGATTGTTCCGCCTGCTGTTTGCGATCTCGAATATACGGTCAATGAAGATGGTAGCTTGAGTGTCCCGTGGAATAGAGGTATTTGGGTAGAATGCGGTCAGCCGGACGGATTCGTCGTTTTTGGACCGGTTGATTCGACCAAGCACGGAGAACTTGTTAAGGCTGATGGTATTATAATTGATACTATGGGTGCATTTACCTATATACCGAACAAGGATTTCTACGGCGATGATACGCTCACCTATGTGTTTATTGAACGTGAAAAGCGTGAAGGTGAAGAAAGACTCACTAGTGCTAAAGGTACTATTGCTATTCACGTGAAGGCTGTCAATGATGCTCCGGTTGCAAAGGTTTCTGACAGCACGTTCATCAAGGATACGCTTGTGCTTGACATGGACTTCGATGAAGATACCGTGTCCCAGATTAAGATCCCGGTCAAGTCTCTCTCCTTTACGGACATCGAAGTTACCGATGGCTCGCAGAAGCTTACTTACGGCGCTCTCGGTGGAAAGAAGATCAAGGCCGAACTGGATAGCTTGAACAAGACGTCTTACTTCATCTCTGTGAAATCGGTTACCGGCGCAAGTGGTTTAGACTCCATCCTCGTCTTTGCAACGGATGGTGTCGATACTACGGGTGTGCACATCTATGTCAAGCTCGTTTCTCCGAAGGATTTGGCTCAGGCTGCTGCTGATGAATACACGGCATTCAAGGATAGCACGCTTTCTGTGAGTGCCAAGGAAGGCGTCCTTGCTAATGACAAGTACCCCGAAGGTGTAACGAAGGGTATGACGGCTGAACTTGCCCAGAAGCCTGCTCATGGAACGCTTACCCTCAATAAGGACGGTAGCTTCAAGTACACGCCGGCCGAAGATTTCGAAGGTAAGGATTACTTTGGTTACTACTGCGTTGTCAACGAAACGAAGTCCAAGGCGGTTATTGTGACGATTTCTGTTGAAGAACGCAACATGCTCCCGACGGTTGTCGTAAAGTCCTCTACTCTCGATACGACTGTGACTGAAGACTTCCCGTCTTCGAGACCGATCAAGTACACGAAGGCTACTGTGACTTCTTGGTTCAAGGATCCGGAAGGAGACCCGCTGACCTATTCTGCAAAGAGCAAGGATGGCAAGCTCAAGGTCGAAATTACGGACAAGGGCGTTCTTGAAATCAACTCTGTTCCGGATTCTACTGGCAAGGCCTATGTGGTCGTGACGGCAACGGACAAGAAGTCTGGCTCCAAGAGCTTTGAATTCTGCGTGACGATCAAGCCGGTGAACGACAAGCCTGAACTTTTGCATGCCGATACGGCTTATGTGTCGAACAGCGGCTGGACGGTCAAGTGGGATCTTGATACGCTTGTCGTCGATGTCGATGGCGATGAATTGACTTACAGTCCGAATGAAACGTCTGCTTTGTCGAAGTTGGTGACAATTTCTATGAAGGGCTCCGTTATTACGGTGAAGGCCAATAGCGGTGTTAAGTTCAAGGACGACCAGAAGGTCAACGTTGGTGTGAAGGTTAGCGATCCGGACAAGGCCAATGTGACGATTCCGCTTTGCATCATCGTCGGTGAAAAGCCTGCAGGTTTGATGCCGCAGCTTGCCCAGCCGAAGAACAACTGGCAGAATGCTGTTATGGCTAAGCGCGGTGCTGTTTCGATGATGGACATGCAGGGTCGCGTCATCTGGAAGGCTAAGCTCCCGGTGAACCCGGCTGAAGTGCTCAATGCTTCTGCTAAGGTTCAGGGCCGCAAGATCCTCCGCGTCAACACTCAGACCTGGACGATTAAGTAAGGCGCTGTGCGCGGTCATCCTGAGCGGTCATGGACCGCGAAGGATCCAGTTAATGTTTATGATGTCTCCCCGGACTTGTTCCGGGGTTGACTTTTTTTATATAAAAACAAAGACTCCGCAATGCGGAGCCTTTTTCTGACCGTTCGCGCTAGAATCTGCAAAACATGTGCAGGGCTGGCGCTCACTCTCGCAACCGTCCCAGCTTAACGCATGGGACTTGTTGCTCACTATTCTGCTTTGCGTTACTTCACCAGTGCTTCGGTATCGAGAGCGATGAGCAGTTCTTCGTTTGTTGCAACGACGATTGCCTTCGGCGTGCCATCCTTCGTGATGAGGTGGTTGGATTCCTTGCCGCTCTTGAGGTTGCGTTCTTCGTCGACCTGGTAGCCGAGGAGCTTCAGGTTGTCGAGAGCCTGCTTGCGGACGTAGAAGCTGTTTTCACCGATGCCGCCCGTGAAGACGATAGCATCGATGCGCGGGAGTGCCATGGCGAGGCCGCCGATTTCGCGGGTGAGACGGTAGCAGAAGACGTCGAGAGCGATTTGGGCGCGCTTGTTGCCTTCGCTTGCCGCCTGCGTGAGAGTACGCATGTCGTTAGAAAGTCCAGAGAGGCCCAACAAGCCAGATTCCTTGTTCACGAGGTGGTCGAGCTTGTCGATGGTGCCGTATTCTTCGCCGTACTTCTTAGCGATGTAGAAGAGGATTGCCGGGTCGAGGCTACCGGAGCGGGTGCCCATGATAAGGCCTTCGAGCGGTGTGAAGCCCATCGTGGTATCGACGCACTGGCCGTTCAAGATGGCGGAGCAGCTGGAGCCGTTGCCGAGGTGAGCTGTGATAAGGCAGGTTTCTTCGGGCTTGGTGCCGAGAACCTTGCAAGCTTCGGCAGTCACGAAGCGGTGGCTTGTGCCGTGTGCACCGTAACGGCGGATGCCGTCGTTTTCATAGAACTTGTACGGGATACCGTAGAGGTAAGCCTTCTGCGGCATGGTCTGGTGGAAAGCCGTATCGAACACGGCGACCTGCGGGAGACCCGGGAAGAACTTGGTAGCGCATTCCATGCCGGTTGCGAGTGCGGGTTCGTGGAGCGGGGCAAAGAGCGTGATGCTGCGGATGTAGTCGATGACTTCTTGAGAGACCTTTTCGCTCTTGATGTACTTACCGCCATGCACGACGCGGTGGCCGATGGCTTCGATCGTGTCGGTGAGTTTCTGGGCGTCGAGGAATTTCTTGACCTGGTCCACAGCTTCGGCATGCGTGGGGCAGTCGAAGTTGAAGTCAATCTTGCCTTCAGGACCCTTAGCCTTGGTGTGGCCGTTCACGCCGATGTTTTCGACGAGGCCGCTAGCGATGGATTCCTGGGTCTTTGTATCGATGACAGCAAATTTTACAGAGGAGCTGCCGCAGTTGAGAACGAGTACGCGCATGGTTTTTTCCTTTAGTCTGTAGCCGCGAAGCGGCGTTCTTTAGTCTGATAAAATAGGAATTTTGGCGCAGTGTGGCGAGCGTAAAAATCTACATTTAACCTGATGTTGAAGAAAATTTTTGATTTTGACAATCGTGTTTCGGTTTACTGGACCAATCGTCATTTTTCACGCAAGGTGAACGGCTGGTTGCGCTTTTACGTGCGCCTTGGCGATGGCTATATCTGGGCTTTGTTCATTGCATTTTTGATTTGGAAAATTGGTTGGGAAAGTTTTTTGCCGATTCTCTGGCAGGCACTTGTTTCGCTTGCGATGAGCCTTTTGATTTATGAAGGCGTTAAGCTCAGCACCAAGCGTCCGCGTCCGTTTGCCGCAAATCCGCAAATCAAGGCGGAGGTTCCGCCGCTCGACAAGTACAGCTTTCCGTCGGGCCATACGATGAACAATTTGGCGGTGGCAAGCACGGTGTTTTATTGCGTGCCGCAGTACGGATGGATTATGATGCTGTTGCCGCTCACGTGGGGACTTTTGCGCGTGTACTTTGGCGTGCACTGGTTCTCGGATATTATCTGCGGATTCTTGCTTGGTATCTTGAGCTTTGTGCTCGGACACGTTTTGTGGATCCCGATTTCTGCAGCTATTGGCGCTTGATTTGTCATTCCCGCCTCCGAGCGGGACATCCTTCAAGGTGAGTGTCGCGACAGGCTGCTTGCAGACTGTCATGACCGAGCCGCTGAGGATGGGGCGAAAGCCCAATCACCTTTATAAACTATTGACCATTGACTAATGGCTACTGACTAATACCTAATGACTAACGACTTCGTACAAATTTCAGACTTTTTTGCCCAGGCTGACTGGAACTCTAAAATTTATCTGTTGTTGCGCCATGCCGAACGCAACCACATCACGCCCGGTGACAAGGATTTTGGTGCACATGTGGGGCTTACGGATTGTGGGCGTCGCCAGGCGGTAGCGCTTGGCAAAATGATTCCTGCCATTGGCGACGCTGTTTATTTTTCGAGCCCGGTCGGGCGTTGCATGGAAACCGCAAAGTGCATTGGTGAGGGCCGTAAGCTCGCGGGTTTTGGGGCTTGTGCGGGCGCCTCGGTGAATGTCACGCCGCTGAATGAACTTGGCGATTTCTTTGTCCGAGATGTGACTGCATACGAGCAGACTTTGCGAGAAGGTTTTTACGAAGGTATCTGTGAGTGGCTAGACTCCGGCGAGCACGATGCGTTTTGGCCGCTTCACGAGCGTGCTGAACAGATGCGCGAGATGATGTTTGCAAAAGGGGATTCGCGTTTCAATATCTTCGTGACGCACGATGCCTGGACGGTTCCATGCCTTTCGCATTTCTGCAATTTGAAGTTTCAGCCAAAATGCTGGATGAACTTTTTGACGGGTCTTGCTTTTGAACGCTCTGAAAAAGGCAACGTGAAAGTCACACCCATCACTGCCATGGAAACGGGCTGGCTGCATTTTTAAGTTCTTTTCCGCTTAAAAATTATACATTAACGGTATGATGCAGTCGAATTGTTATCGCCGTATTTTTGTACTTGGTTCTGGTTTCAGCAAGTCCTTCTCGCCGCAGATGCCCACGCTCCGCGACTTGAACGAACTTATCCCTTTTGGAATCCCGGACGAGTTCCCGCATTTTCGCGATTACTGCAAGCGCTTTTTGACGCTCTGCAACGGCGATAGCGATTACCTTGGCATCGAGCCTTTGGCAACGTCTATTCTCTCGGCGCAGATTTTTCCGGGCGAGCGTGAACGTCTTTACCATGCGTCGCTCCGTTTTGAACTGTTGCGCTTTATTGCAAGCGTTATCCGTCGCGATAACGATGTGCTTAACGAATCAGCTGCTGCGATTCTCAAGAAATTTTTGGTGTCTTGCGAAAACGATTCGGCATCGGGTTCCCGTGAAACACTCTTGCTCTCGTTCAATTACGACACGCTTATTGAAACCGCAATTGCGAACGACAAGGAACTTTGCGAACAGGTTTCTGTGGATTACGGCGTGAAAATTGACCCTGCCGACCGCTCGGCAAAACGCGGCAAGAAAACCCGGACGATTGACCTTATCAAATTGCATGGTTCGCTCAACTGGTTCCCTGTCAAGGGCGCAAGCGATGAACTCGATTTGAAAAATGTCTGCGAAGTCGAACCGCAAGACCGCAGTTTCCCCATCTACTGTGAAGACACGCCCATTTTCATTCCGATGGCGCATGCCAAGGAATCTTTCTTGCGTGGGAGTCTTTTCAACTTGCTATGGTCCAAGGCCGATTACTATCTGAAAAATGCCGAAGAGATTTACTTTATCGGTTACGGTTTCCCGAAGACGGACATCAACAATCTGGAATTCCTGTTGCGCCATCGCGACCGCTTTAAGAAGGTGGTCATCTTTGAACACGATGGTCGCCATGACTTAGAGCGCTTACAGAAGCTGCTTGGCGAAAATCTCGTCGAATCTTGCGATGCAAAAGAGTTTTTGGAAAAACTGAAGTAGCTAGTAATTGTCGCTTTAACGAATTTTTAAAATTCCGGTGCTTTGAAATGCCCGTAGAGCTCGCGGCCGTCGAATACCCAGACGACTGCTTTTTTGCCTTCTAAAAAGCTCTCTTTGCCTTTGAACATTTGCGGGCCGATATTGCCGCCGCCGACTTTGCTGATGGAAAACGTCTCGACGCTTGTCGCTGCTGCGATGTATGCGCCGATTTGTGCACCGTAGGATTTGCCTTGGCCTACATTGCTGTCGCCAATGACGATGATCGGTGCTTTTTTGGAACCGCGATATTTGTAGCCGTCGGTGCCCAAAACTTTTTGCTCTTTTATTTTGTACTCAATTTCTTTGCCATGGAGCAAATCGTAGAGGTTCCCGGTGCCATCGACAATGGTGTCGCGTAGCGGGTAGCGTTTGCGGTTCATGCCGTAGAGGAGTGGTGCGATGGAATCGGCGGCCATTTTTGCGAGTACGAGTCTTGCGGGGCCTGTGCAGTGGCTTTCGTACGGCTCGAACATGGGTGTTTCGGTGCCGAGTTTTTTGTGGAGATCCTTGAGGTTTTCAAGCGCGTCGATGACAGTCACGTTGTGCTTGCGGAGCGTGTCTACCCACTTCTTGTACTGCGGAAGCTTGATTCCTTTTTTCGCCTTGTCGGAATACTGCTCGGGTACGACTAGGAGCTTGTCTGGAACGGGTACGACAATGAGCTTGATGCCGCGCGCTTCGAGAGAGTCCTTGAAGGCAATGATTTGCGGTGTGTTGTCGTTCCAGCGCTTGGTGGCATTCAGCAGGCTTTCTTGCAAAAAGAGCCAGCCGTCCTTGCCTTCGACAACGCAAGTGACTTCTTCGGTGGTGCTGCCGCATTTCTTCATGTCGTGCACCATCTGCTTCTGGAGCTCGGAGGCGGCGATTGCTTGTGTTGGCCACAAAGTGCATAAAGCGAAAAGCGCCACGAGGGCGCCTTTCATTAAACCGCTGATCATCCAAAAATAACTGGATGCTCCTTCGAACCTAACTCTACTAAGGCAACAAGTTGCCAAGTATCGTATATCGGCTTCGTTTTCGGAGTTTACCCCGGACTTGTTCCGGGGCTCAGGATGACACTGTATGAACATTTGATTCTTTGGCACTTCGCTCAGAATAACTTTGCTGTTACTTAATGAGGGATTCGCCGGATTCCACGCTCTGGTAGATGAGGGTGTTGATGGTCATCGGACCGACACCGCCCGGAACCGGAGTGTATGCGGAGGCAACTTCTTCGAGACCCTTTTCGATATCGCCGACGCCACCCGGGTGGTAACCAGCGTCCACGACAACTGCACCCGGCTTGATCCAGGACTTCTTGATGAATTCCGGCTTGCCGACGGCACCCACGAGGATGTCTGCCTGCTTCACGAATTCCGGAAGGTTTTCGGTCTTGCTGTGGCAAATGGTCACGGTGCAGTTCGCGTTGAGAAGCATCATGGCCATCGGCTTTCCGAGGATGGCGCTGCGGCCAACGACCACGGCGTGCTTACCTGCGAGAGGAATGTTATAGGCCTTGAGGAGACGCATGATGCCGGCCGGCGTTGCGCAACCGTAAGCACGCTCGCCCATGGACATGCGGCCAAAGCCGAGGCATGTCACGCCGTCTACGTCCTTGCGGGCGTCGATGGCTTCGAAAGCGGCGCGTTCGTCGATGTGGCGCGGAACCGGGTGCTGCAAGAGGATGCCATGCACGTTCGGGTTTTCGTTGAGTTCCTGAATCTTGTTGAGGAGCTCTTCGGTCGTGGTGTTCTTGTCCATCACCACGCGGATGCTTTCCATGCCCACGCGAGCGCAGGCGTTGCCCTTCATCTTGACGTAAGTGGCGCTAGCCGGATCGTCGCCCACGAGAATCGTTGCAAGAATCGGGGTCTTGCCGGTCTTTTCCTTGAGGCTCGCCACGCGGGCGCTGAGTTCTTCTTCAGTAGTCTTGGCAAGAGCCTTGCCATCGAGAATGAGTGCTGCCATAAAATCTCCGTTTTTTGCAAATTTAAAAAATTTGGGCTTATCGCTAAAGGGATTTTTTTAAATAGTAAAAAAGTACGTCATGCGGGCGGGGCCCCAGCTCGGAGTTGCGAAGGCCGCACGGGCCCCTCCCTGCACCCTCCCCATCCTTGGCCGACGCTTTTATTTTCACAACGATAGCCTGTTATTTTTTTAGTTGATTTGCTATCGCGCGATTTGATTTGAAAACAGCAAAGGAATATTCTTTAAAAAAAAGCAAAGCCCGCTTGCGGCGGGCGTTTCGGAGTTAAAGTATGAACTTTAAATTACAGGTTTTCGATAATCGACGGGATGATGACGCTAACGATTGCCCAGGGGTAAGAGAGAGCTCCTCTAAGCCAGCCAGTCGAATAAACCGGTTCCGGCTTCTTAAAAAGCTGCTCATCACTATCATTACGTACAGTAGATTCCGCTACGGCTTTGATTAAGGAATCTTTAACGTTATCAATAGATTCATCGAACAGCCTCTTCTGGGCTGTTGCAGAATCGATATAACACTTAAAGCTGTTTTTCATTGTAAGTTACCTTTGCGCACAAAGATAGGAAAAATGTAAGAAGATTTAAAGGGGTAGTGTGTGTTTTTCTTTACATTTATGGCAAATTAGCGATTTTGCTCACATTTACTCGTGCTTTTTTTGCATAAAAAACTATTTTAAAAAGGCTAAATTCAGGATTGGAACTGATTTTATGAAAATTTTTCGAAATTTACCGTTGATTTTTGTGGGGGGCGTCATTGCCGCATGCGGTGGTAGCAAACCCGCACCCGCTGTTGATCCGGCTCCGGCTACAGAAGCGAAGGTCGCTCCTGCGGTGCCCGACTTGACTCCCGTACCGGAACCTGCTCAGGTCGAAGAACAGAAGGTGTTTTTGGACAATGCCGTAGACCGCTACAGTTATGCGCTTGGCGTTGATTTCGGCAGGGCCGTTTCGAATATCAACGTGCCCGTAAAGCTCGATGTGCTTATAGATGCCATGCGTGATGTGATTGATTCGAGTCGCGAAATCCTCATGACGGATTCGCAGTCCGAGGCTGCCCTTCAGGACTTGCTCAACCAGATGCAGATCCAAAAGGATATCGACGAGGCTGCGGCTGCGCGCAAGGCTTTGACGGACCAGGCCGCGTTCCTAGCGAAAAACGCTCAGGATCCGAGAATCTGGGTCACGAAAAAGGGTGTGCAGTATTTGATCCTCAATGAAGGGACTGGCATTAGACCCAAGGCGACGGACAAGGTCCAGGTTCATTATGTCGGTTCATTGCTGAGCGGTGCCGAATTTGACAATAGCGTCAAGCGCGGTGCGCCGATGGAGTTTGCGATTTCGTCGGTCATTGAAGGCTGGCAGGACCTGCTTCTGGAAATGAAGGTCGGCGAGAAGGTACGGGCCTGGATTCCGAGTGCGCTTGCTTACGGCGAGGCCGGAGCTCCGCCGTCCATTCCGCCGAACTCCCTCCTGGTGTTCGAGGTGGAACTGCTGCAGGTTTTCCCATCGAAGTAAGTTAGGCGATGCGCGGGATGCATCCGCGAAAATGCCGAATTTTTGTTCAAATGGCGAAGGGCTTTCTGTCCTTCGCTTTTTCTGTTGCTACTTTTTAGCACATGAATAACGCAGCGTCCGATTTTTATTCTCAGCACTTCGAAGTTGCCGGATTCATCCGGGAAGTGTTTGGCTACATGGATAGGTTCAAGGACCAACTTTTCGTCCTGAAAATTGACGATAGCCTGATGGACCATCCGATGTTCCCCGTGCTGATGCGCGATATCGCCCTTTTGCATAAGGCGGGTATCCGAATCATTATCGTGCCGGGCACGCGAAATAGCATCGACGCTCAGCTCAAGGCCTGGGACCTTGAGACAGAATTTCATAACGGCGTAAGACTCACGAACGAAGAAGCGCTCCCGCTTGTGGAACAGGCTTCCTTGGGTGTGGCACAGCGCATCATGAGCCACCTCACGGCAAGCGGCCTCAGTGGCATTCAGGGCAACTGGATTTTGGCCCGCAGCATGGGTGTGATTAACGGTGTCGACTACATGCGTACCGGCCGCATCGAGCGTATCCAGCGCGACTTGCTCGAACAGCTCATGAACGAGAAGTTCGTGCCGATCATCCCGCCGATTGGCTGGAACAAGATTGGACACGCCTACAATATTTCGAGTACGGAACTTGCTACCGAACTTTGCAAGTACCTTAAAGTCGGGAAGCTGTTCTTTATCGGAAGTGAAAGCGGCATCAAGCTCGAAGGTCTTGTAACGGGCAAGAATACGAAGCACCTGGAACCGACGGACAACGGGCTCATTTCGGCAATGGACGTGGACCAGGCGAAGGAACTTTTGGAACTCAACTCCGATGTGCTTGACTTTGCGCAGATGGATTACCTGATGAATGCCATCCATGCATGCGAAGCGGGTGCGAACCGTGTTCACCTGTTGAGCGGTGAATTCCAGGGCAGCGTGCTGCAGGAAGTGTTCTCGGCCCGTGGTGATGGTACCATGGTGTACGCAAACCAGTACTCCAGTATCCGTCCGGCGACCATCGAAGACATCCCGGATATCTTGCGCATCATGCAGGACTATATCGCGAAGGGTTACCTTGTGCCGCGTACGCAGGAATCTATTTCCGAAAAATTGGACGACTACGTTGTCTATAGCATTGACAATAGCGTTCACGGTTGCGGTGCGCTCCATGCGTTTGAAAATGGAATGGCCGAAGTTGCAGGCATTGCTGTCGGTGCGAACTACCGTAAGTCGGGCATTGGCGATGCGATTGTGCGCCACCTGATTTCGCTTGGCCGCATGAAGGGCTACAAGAAGTTGTTCTTGCTTACGACCCAGGCTCTCGATTGGTTCTACCAGCTCGGATTTGAAGATGGTACGGTTGACGAGCTGCCGCCTTCCAAGCGTGACCACTACAACAAAAAGCGCAAGTCCAGAATCTTGATGCTCCCGCTGGATAAATAATCCGTGTGCATCTCGCTTCATGCATTTCATCCGGCCTTTAGGCCGGATTTTCTTTTTTATATACTCTGTTCTAAATATAGTTTGTATATTTATAAAAAATAGGGAGAAAAGAAATGAGACTGGTAAAAGCAGCTATCTTGTTGCTGTCGGCTTTAATGGGCTTTGTGGCTTGTTCCGATAGCGTTAGCGAAGACGTGCTATCTCGCGTCGATGAAAATGGCGTCCAGTATTCTCCTACAGAAATGAACGGGCAAGTGTATTTCCTGAAAACCATGATTCCTGAAAGCATGAGGGTGATAAACGTCGATGAAAAATTGAATCCTTTGGATTCTGTAGATGCAGAATTAACTCTAAGTACGTACTCGGGGAGTTATTCTTTTTGGGTGCCACGGCACGATTACCAGCAACCGTATGCAAAAATCGTAACGGTATTTCCGTTGGACTCAAAGTCGAAAATGGAGTTCCCGCAATATGTTCGCTTGCAGGAGTACAATGACCACAAGGAACTTTCTTTTGCGAATTCTATGATAACGGGCCGTGTTGAAACCTTGGTGCGTGAAAAGGGACTCGATTTTGAGCAGGCGTGGTCTCAGGCGGTGAGTGAGCTGAAAAAGTCGCTTAATTATTCGCTGGATGATGTTTTTTCAACATCGGCGGAAGCTCGTGACATGGGATACAATAGGTCCCAGCTGGGTGGTATGTCGCTGTATATTTATTGCCATCATGAAATTTCGGACAAAGAGTTCTATAGTACGTACCAGGACTTTTATAAATCGTTTGCCAAGAATGGCTATGTCAATGAATCGTTGATTGTAGATGCCGCTGATGTGTGGCTTTCGACTTTTGTTTCTTCTGATATGGATGGGAGAACGTTTTTTAAGAGTAACACAAGAGATAGTGATGTGGGTGTGAAGTACCTAAGTCCTGAATTTCTGGAACATGCTTATGGAGTGAATCTCTCAATCACTTTGGATGACTGGAATCGAAGAACCGATAAGTTTGTTACCATTGAAAATAAAAACAGCATGTATGATGGCCGTACGCTTATTTATGATGCTGCAATGGGTGGCTGGCGCCTACAATCGCTTTTGGAAGATTCCATTGGCGTATGCATGAGTAACAAGGATTCGGTTGCCCAAAATGGTGATGCTTATTATCGCTGCTTGAAGAACTCAGCCACATGGGAAAAGTTGACGGTTCGTGATACGCTCTTGGATGCGGTTTATGGAAAATGTGGCGGCTATTATATCAAGCACGGATTTATGGCTTATCTGTGGGATTCCCTGTTTGTTTGCGAATGCATGAATTCAGAGAGTTGCGCTTGGTCGGATAAGTATTTTGGCCAGTCTTTTGACGAGGGGGATTCTTTATATGCCAATTACATTAACGCCAAGGCGACGCAACAGTTTGGCCAGTGTACAAAAACCACAGTAAGCGAGAGAAAAATGGATGACCTGTTTGTGTACTGTTCTTGGGATCGCTGGCGCTTGATGGATTCTTTGGATTATTATCTGGGCAATTGCAGTGACTCTAACTATACGGGTGAACATTCAGGGAAGTATTACGCCTGCAAAAATTTTGGCGAATACGATGCGTATAACAATAAATGGGCCGAAATCCCCGCGCCGGCGTATTATGGTGACAAGTGCTTTATAAAGCAGGCCGAAGATAAAATGACCTTGGAATGTAAAGGTGATTATTTCATTTGTGATGTCGACAACGGCTATTATAAATGGCGTAAAATAAGTAAAGAAGAAATTGACGAGTCTGTAGAAGTGGGCGTCTGTTCTATAACAAGAGGAGATTAGGAGGGCATATGAATTTCAAGAAGTTTGCTTTAACGCTGCCTGTGCTGCTTTGCTTTGCAGCATGTTCAAGTGTGAATGATGGAGATGATGACGAAGTCCTTTACCGCTACGATGACGATGGCTCGCGGTATTCTCCAGCGACATTGGGTGGTTCCATAGAATATTTGCCGACAATGAAATCTGAAAAACTTCGGGTTGTAAAGGTCGATAGTAAACTGAACCCGAAAGATTCCTTTGAAATTGCGGCGGATTCGGTTTATTCGTATAGCTATACTTCGAGAGATTACATATCGTATTATAATGATTTTTATGTAGGCTCTAACGATTACGAAGTTCCATACGTCAAGCTGGTTCTAGTCTTCCCGCTAAATAAAAAATCGAAGATGGAATTTTCGCAGTATGTACGCATATCGAACCGCAATTCCAATATAAGATTGAATTTGTATGGCGCTTTGGCGGCGGGACGCATCGAAACCTTGATGCGTGAAAAGAACTATAGTTTTAACGATGCCGAAACGACGGCGTACGAAGAATTGAAAAAATCTTTGCGCCAGTCTTTTGACATGACTAATCGCTTTAACGCAAATACCATTAAGTACGGGATAGAAAGTTATAACGACGTATGGCCGTATTTGATTTTGAGGCACGAAATTTCGGATAGCGTTTTCTATAGGGACTTTAAGGAATACAGGGATGTCTTTGCCCGAAATGGAAAAGTCGATGCTTCTATAGAAGTGCGTGCTGCTGACGCTTTCTTCTCTACATTTGAGGTGCCATCGGATAGCGAATACGTTTATTTGTTCAAGAGTATTTCTCGCGATACCGCTGCCGGGCTGTATGCGATGAATTTGAACTTCTTTAAAGAGGTCTATGATCTTGATACTTATGGATTAGATTACGAAGTCATGAAAAAGGACAGCACGACAGATTATTCTGTGGTGATTAATGACCGATCCAGCGAATATTACGGAAGAAGCTTTGCTTATGAATATGTTCGTGGAGCTTCTGTTTATACGGGATGGCGCGTACAGTCGAAGGAAGAAGATTCTCTTGGACTATGTCGCTACCATTCTCAAAAATATACTGAACATGGTAAAGCAAGCTATTTGTGCAGGGAGAATACACGCAAGTGGGAAAAGCTGACTGAACGAGATTCCATTCTGAAGTATAAGCTAGGCGAATGTAGTTCATATTCGTTTGCTTATGTTTTAAGTTATAAGGACACGTTGCTTGTTTGCCACCACAAGGATTACAATTATTTCTGGGAAAAAGTCGAAAAGGTTAAGAAAGATAGTCTTGAAGATTTTGAGGCGGTCAGCATCGAAGGGGCGGAGCGTTTCGGAATTTGTGATGTTAACATCGGCGAAAAGAAGAAACTGGATAGCCTATATGTTCAGTGCTACGCGAAGAGATGGATGGTAATAGATTCTCTTTCGTACTACATCGGTAGTTGCACGTACAATAACCGTAACGCGATTGAAAAATTACCTAGTGGCGAATACTATAAGTGTACCAGCGACGGGTGGGCGCCGATTTCTGTTCCGTCGGGCCATGGCGACGATTGCTGGAACTGGAATGCTTCGGTCTATAAAAAGTATGACGGCAAGTATTACTATTGCGATGGGCAGGCCTGGAAAGAATCTCCTGAGGAATCGGTTTATGCTCCGGTTTTAAATGACGATCCGTGTGATGAAAGCCATGAATCAGACGTGAAAACGTATGGCGACGAATCTTTTGTATGTCGCAAGGTTGCTGGTGATTACTACGTCTGGCTGTTGAACAAGGAATCGAAGGAAAAGTAAAATGAATTGTCAAAAAAGTATTGCGGCGTTGCTTTTAGCCATGTTTGGCTTGATGGCTTGTTCTAGTACGGATAGTGAAGAAGAATTCCTTTATCGAACCGATGAATTTGGGAATCGGTATTCTCCTGCGCTCTTGTCCGGGGTGGTGGAATACATGCCTACCATGAAGCCCGAATCCGTTCGAATTGTCGTTGCCGATGCATCGCTGAACCCGAAGGATTCTTTTGAAGTCTCGCCGGAATCAAGGGAACGTGGCTCGTTTGCTTTTTCTATTCCTGAACAGGATTATGAATACCCGTATTTGAAGTTTGTACTTGTTTTCCCGTCTGAGAAAAAATCTAAAATGGAATTTTCTCAGTATGCCCGTTTGCGTTCCCAGGATTATAATGTGAATTTGCAATTCTATGGCGCGTTGATTTCTGGACGTATTGAAACGCTGGTGCAAAAGGAAAAATTCAGCTTTGACGAAGCCGAAACGAAGGCTTATGAGGAACTGGAAAAAGAATTGGGTGTGAGCTTAGACGGCCCGAAATACAATCCTTTCAGGGATCGGAATTATTGGGGAGATCCGGGACTTTATGACATGTTGCCGTATGTAGTCTGTCGTCATGAAATTTCGGATAGTGCTTTCTACAGTGATTATAAGGAATTCCGGGAATCCTTTGCTAAAAAAGGTACAATCAGTGAATCTATAAAAGCGCGTGCCGCTGATGCTTGGCTCTCGACGTTTAAATTGCAGTCTGATTCTACGCAGCTTTATCCTTTTGAAAGTAAAACTCGTGATACGTCAAGTTGTTTGCGCTTTATCGATACCACATTTTTTGAGTGGGCGTACGGGCTTGATGCATCGTGGGCAAATCGCGACTCTGTGCAAATAAAAAATAAATCGAGCGAGTATAATGGAAGAATGCTTATTTATGAAAAAGCAAACATTACTGGTACTCGTGAAGGCTGGCGATTGCGTACACTGCTTGAAGATACGATTGGAACTTGTTCGTATTCTAGATTCGAGCTGATGGAGTGGAATGCAAGCGCCTACTATTGCGGTGTTGCAAAGCTTGGCTGGGAAAAGTTGGATGATATTGATACCATCATGAATCTTAAATATTACCTCACATGTCGAAGGGATAGGGATAGTTATGGCTTTGTGGGTTCTTTTAACGATTCGCTTTATGTCTGTTCTTGTAAAAGCGATGAGGCTTGTGGCTGGTCTAAGGTAAAGGAAGACTATGAAACGACTGAAATAGATTCGCTGTCGGTAAATGTAATGGCGTCGATTCGCTTTGGGGTATGCCGTGATCATTACAATGAAAAGCAGATGCTGGATAGCATTATGCTGAGATGCGATGGAAACAAGTGGCGTATGGTGGATTCGCTCTCGTATTACATGGGAATTTGCGACAACAATTCCAATATAACGGATTATGCTAAAATGCCCAACGGCGATTATTACAAGTGCAGGACTTTTGGTGGAAAAGAATGGGAACGCTGTACACCTCTTGAGGCAAATGGTGTTCCGTGCAATAGCGACAATCGAAATACTTACAAGGAATATGAAGGCCGTAATTACTATTGCAGTAATGAAAAATGGACTGAAGTTACAGAGGAATAAATATGAATACTTTTGAAGCTATCAAGACGCGTCGCAGCACGCGCAAGTTCAAGGCTCAGCCTGTTGAAATCGAAAAGTTGAAGGCCATCGCAGAAGCGGGGCAGTTTGGCCCCACGGGCGGTAACGCACAAGGTAATCACTTCTTTGTGATTTCGGATGCGTCGGTCATCGCAAAGCTCAAGGAACTTGTGCAGTCTGCATTTGCAGCGATGGAACTCCGCGAAGACCTTTACAAGAGCCTCAAGAACTCCATCACGCTTTCGCGCAAGGGCAATTATTCTTTCTGCTATACGGCGCCTGTGCTTATCGTGGTTGCGAACAAGAAGGAATACGGCAATAACATGGCCGATGTCGCCTGCGCTGTCGAAAACATGATGCTTGCCGCCAATGAGCTCGATCTTGGCAGTTGCTATATCAATCAGCTCAAGTGGCTGAACGAAGATCCGACGCTTCTCGCGTACTTGCGCGGCCTTGGCCTTAAGGAAGATGAACGCGTTTACGCTTCTGTTGCGATTGGCTATGCCGATACGGAATCGGGACTCCCGAACCGCGCGGAAACACCCCGCACAGGCAACGAAGTCGTGTTTGTGTAAAATAAAATGTTTTGATGCATAACTCTTAATAAGGGAGGTGTCTGATGATTGCAATTTGTAGAGTGCCCGCTTTTGCAGTTGTATTGCTTGTGACGGCCATTTCGGCAAATGCCTATACCATCAAGTACAACTTGAATGGGGGTACAAATCATCCGGACAACCCGACGAGTTATGCATCGGGTTGGGAATCCAAGCTGGAATTGAAGGACCCTTCCCGCGAGGGCTATGAATTTTTAGGGTGGTATGTTGTTCCTAAATCGGATACGCTCTCTACTTTCATAGATTTTGCGAGGATCCAAGGGAATTGGACGTCTACGGTTGCTTATGGTCTCGGTAGTTTCACTGTAGAGGCGAGATGGGGGCTTGTTCCTGTAACCCCGAAACAAGATGAACGCGGCTGCTACCTTATCCATACCGCCGAAGAACTTTACGGCATTGCTTCTGTTTCCAAGCAGATTGGTGATTATTCTAGAGAACACCGTTATTATTTTGATGGTTGTATTTCGCTCCAGAATGATATTGTCGTAAATAAAAAGGTTCTGGACGAAAATGGAAATCTATCGTTAGAGGGTTATGTATCGTGGATTCCGATTGGATTCTATGGTGTATTTGAAGGTAACGGGTTCAAGATATCTGGGCTAGTTGGTGAAAACGGTTTGTTTGAATTTGTTGGCAATCGTTATTCTTGGATTCACGATATTAGCTATGTAAGGAATTTGGGCATAGAGGATTCTTACTTTACGGGCGATTTAGTGGGCGGCATTGCGGGCCGTATTGTAGGTCCGATGCAGCTGAAGAATGTTTATTCGAATGCGACAGTCCGTTCTGCAGATATGGCCGGTGGTTTGATTGGTGAAGTCAATATTTTGGGCGATGAGTGCCCGACGGCGATGATTTCCCGTGCTTCTGCATTGACGGCAAAAAATATTGATTCATCAAATGTTGTCTTTGTTGAAAACGCGTACAGCACGGGGCTTGTTGAAGGTGCGCGTGCTAGTGGAATCATTTCGGAAATGGATGCCGCCATCTTGAAAAATGTTTATTTCGCAGGTGAGCTGAAAAGCAAGTCTCCGGATTGCATTGTGCAGAAAGAGGGCTTTGCCTGCAACGGAAGCAAACGCGTTTTTGAAGTGGAGAACGCTTTATGCCTAGATTCCAAGGATACGACGGTCTCGAAGGCGGTATCGCTTAGCAAGGCGCAGTTTGCAGATGGAACGGCTTTGGAAAAACTTTCGGCAGGCGAAAACGGTTCTAGCTGGGTCCAAGAAGTGGGCTCCGATGAGTTCCCTCGCCTTTATAACGTTCAATACGGAATACACTATGTGCTGAATGGCGGCGAGAATAGTGAGTTGAATCCGCATAGCTATACGAAAAATGACAAGGCGTTCGCATTACAAAATGCTGTGCGGGATGGCGACGAATTCGAAGGCTGGTTTACAGATGAACGCTTTACGCGAAAGGTCGATTCCATAAATACTAGCCTTTATGGCGACTGGACGCTTTACGCCAAGTGGAAAAGTTACTTTACCATCAATATCGACTTGAATGGCGGCAATCGCTATAAAGGGAATCTCGAATACGAAAATCTGATGTTCCCGTGGTCTGCGGATTCTTCGACATTTGTATTTGAGAGAGCTTCGCGCGACGGGTATGAATTTGAGGGCTGGTATACGGATACCCTCTTTACGAATAAGATTACGGAAGTTCCTGCCGGGAATACAGAAGATGTTACGGTGCATGCCAAGTGGAAAATGCTGGATTACACGATAACGTACCATTTGAACGGAGGTGTCAATGATCCAGAAAATCCAACTCGGTTTACGGTTCTTGATACTGGCTTTGTCTTTAAGGAACCGACACGAGAGGGTGCAAAATTCTTGTATTGGGGTAACAGTCCACTCGGGTATTCTGTGAATCGAAAAATAGATAAAGCAAAAAATTATACTTTGTACGCAGAATGGATTCCGGTCCCGCAAAAACCGAAAAAGAATTCGAAGGGGTGCTATCTTATTACGACTAAGGAAGAACTGTATTGGCTTGCTGAACTCGTCAATGGAGGAATAGAGGGGATGAGTGGTTATGAAACATGCGCCTCCCTCCAGAACGATATTGTCGTTAATGAAAATGTGCCGAAGAAATTTGTAGATGAACTTGACAGTATGGTTTACTTTAACTGGAAACCATTTGGGATTTTTGAAGGAACGTTTGCTGGGAACGGTCATTCTATTTCGGGTTTATTGGTGGATGATTATTGTGGCAATGAAGAATATTATGGAGGATTATTTGATGAAGTGTGGGGCGAAAATACAGTAACGGGTGTTACGGTTAAGAACACGTATACTATGCGTTATGGCTATATAGACAGCCTCCGGATTACAGGGGATCGCATGGCTCTTCCGAGTGTCGCTGTAAAGAGTGGCTGGCAAATGGATGTTCACGGGAAACGCTTGGCGTTCTCTGGGCTTGTTGCAGGTCGCCCGCTCCTTGTGATGGATGTGCAGGGCCGTGTTTTGCAACGTTTGACGACTGAGCCTTCGATGGCTGTAGAATTGCCGAAACTGGGCCGCTTCTTCATCCGCTACGGGAACGAGACCAGGGCTGTTACGATTCGCTGATTTTTGCTATCTTTTAACCCATGATGGATTTTAAGAAAATGGAAGACGGCTTCCGGATGATTCTGGAAGGCATGGGCGAAGACCCGAACCGTGAAGGCCTTATCGATACGCCGAAGCGTGTTGCTAAGATGTACGCTGAGCTCATGACAAGCCTTACGGGCGAAATGAAGGCCGAAGACATCCTCAAGACGCGTTTCCACGAAAAGTACGACGAAATGATCATCGTGCCGGATATCGAGTTCGCGAGCATGTGCGAACACCATTTTCTGCCGTTTACGGGCAAGGCTCACGTGGCCTACATCCCGGGTGATTGCGTAGTCGGTCTTTCGAAAATCCCGCGCGTTGTGGAATTTTATGCCCGCTTCCCGCAGATTCAGGAACGCATGACGCGCCAGATTGCGGAACTCATCCAGAAAGTGCTCCAGCCGAAGGGCGTTGCCGTGGTTCTCGAAGCCTCGCACATGTGCATGACAATGCGCGGTGTGAAAAAGCCGGGAGCCATGATGGTCACGACGCAGCTCCTCGGACGCTTCAAGACGGACGAAAAGACTCGCGCCGAATTCATGTCCCGCATCTACGCCCCGCGTTAGTTGTCATTCCCGCCTCCGAGCGGGAATCTCCTTTTTTAGCTTTGGACTTTTTGTCAACGAAACGTGCCCTGTGATTTTGATCACGGGGCTTTTTTGGGGGTATTTTATTGAAGGATGGGATTAAGGTCTTGGTAAAAAAGGAGTGCCTAAAATGAAATCAAAGATTTTTAAGGGTGTGATTTTGGCAAGTGCCATTGCCTTTATCAACTGCGGGGACGATTCTGCAACTTCTCCGTTATCGTCTACTGGCGATATTTCTTCATCAAGCATAGAAGCCACGGCTGAAAGTTCTAGCTCTGAAGTGGCGCCTGTCGAAAGCTCTTCTAGCGAGATTGCGCCGACGTCTAGCTCCGAAATTGCGCCTGCATCGAGTTCCGATGTAGCTCCGGCTAGTTCCGCGGATGCTCCGAGCAGCTCCTCTGATGTGCTGTCTAGCTCAAGCGACGTGGCCTCAAGTTCTTCCGTGGCGCAGTCGAGTTCCAGTTCTGAGAAATCTCCGGAATCTAGCTCTGCAAAGGTGGAATCCAGCTCCAGTGCCGAAGCCCCGAAGGGCATCTTCCTCGCGAGCGGCAAGGAAGAAGAAAAGGACCAGCTGAAGGTCGTTTACAAGACAAATACGGGTTGGGATAATAAGGGTATTTTAGCTTATCCGGAACAGCTTTCCAGCGACCAGAAGCACGGCGTTGTCGTGTGGGGGCCGGGCGGTGGTACAGAACCGGGCGCATACGAAGGTATGATTCGCAGACTCGCTTCGCATGGTTTTGTCGTGATTGCCTTGAGCGTTTCTCCGGGCGATGCAACGCAGGCGACCAAGGCGATTGACTGGCTCGAAAACAAGAACAAGGATTCCAACGACCCGTTCTACCAGAAGCTTGAATTGACGAAGGTCGGTTGCTCCGGGCATTCGATGGGTGGCTTGGAATCGGAACAGGCTGCTATCAAGGACAAGCGCGTGTTTACCGCATTCCTCAACAATAGCGGTGACAAGAATGGCGGTGTCATCAAGAATTTCCCGAAAGAAAAGACGGCCGCAGTGCTCTATGGCGAAGTCGGCATGGAAAAGCCGAACGCCATCAAGGATTACGAAACGGCAACGGATATCAAGTCTTGCCTGATCGAAATGACGGGCGGTCCGAAGAACAATTCCGAAGGCGGTTACGGTCACGGTTCCGGATCTTGGGACGGCATGGCGGCAACGATTGCCTGGATGCGCTGGCAGCTCGGTGGCGAAAACGAACGTCAGGCCGATTTTGTGGGTACGACCGGCAAGTATATCGATGGGAGCATCATCGGTAAGCAGGGCAAATGGAAAACCCAATGTAAGAATTTCTAATCATTTCCACACTCCAACAACCAAGCGTCTCGGTCATTTCGATCGAGACGTTTTCTTTACAGTGTCATGCCCGCGGGTTTCTCGGTTATCTATTGTATCGGCAAGCGCGAACTTTGCTGTCATGCCCGCGCAGACGGGCGTCTCCTTACACGTCTTGAATTACGACTGCGTTTTCTTATAGACTGAGATTATGCACTTTGGATTTTTTATCCACGGGACTTTGTTCGAAACGTGAAATTTCGATGAAATTATAAGGTACTTTCTATACGGGTTATGGGAAAAATAGGAGAACAATATGAAATCTAAACTCTTAAAAACTGTGGTGTTGGCCAGTTCATTGGTCTTCCTGAATTGCGGTGACGATGCTGTCACATCTGCAATGGGTGACTACTCTAACACGATCTCGTCTAGCTCTGCTGAAGAAGTTCAGCCGGGCACGAGCTCTGATTCTCAGGGTACTGCTGGCACAGAAATTTCTAGCTCTAGTGCTGTTCAGCAGAATAACGATGCAATTCTGCCAGGTTCCAGCGCTTCTGTTGAAGCTGGCTCCAGTGCAACTGTTCCGGGTTCCAGTGCGGATGTTGGGCCGCAGGCAGGATCCAGCAGTGCAGTGGCTTCGGGCGCAGAATCCTCTGCTGATGTTGCTGCAAGCTCTAGCTCCGATGACAAGTGCTTGGCTTCTAGCTTGCCGAACGCCTGCGGTGACGCTCCGGCATCGAGCTCTGCTACCGCACCGGCTGTAAGTTCCAGCTCGGTGAGTGCTCCTGCTGTAAGCTCCTCTAGCTCCGAAAAGAAGGTCGAATCTAGCTCGAGCGAAGCTGCAAAGCCAAAGGGTATTTTCCTTGCCGAAGGCAAGGAAGAAGAAAAGGACCTGATGAGGGTTGTCTACAAGACGAATACTGGTTGGGATGGCGCTGGCATTCTTGCCTATCCGGAACAGCTTTCCAAGGACCAGAAGCATGGTATTGTCGTATGGGGACCAGGTGGCGGTACTGCACCGAGTGCATACGAGGGCATGATTCGCAGGCTTGCGTCGCATGGCTTTGTGGTGATTGCGCTTAAGGAATCTCCGGGTAATGCATCCCAGGCGATCAATGCTCTTGACTGGATGGATCGGCAGAACAAGGACCGCAATAGCCCGCTTTACGACAAGCTTGACATGAATGTTGTCGGTTGCTCCGGGCACTCCATGGGCGGTCTCGAATCCGAACAGGCCGTTATCAAGGATAAGCGCGTGCTCACGGCGTTCCTCAACAACAGCGGTGACTGGGGTGGTGCCGGTGCAAAGAATGTTGCAACGGATCGATCGATTGCGATCCTGTTCGGTGAAGTCGGCATGGAAAAGGATAATGCCAAGAATGACTACAACAATCGCGATGTCAAGGCTCCCGCCTGCCTGATTGAAATGACGGGTGGCCCGCGTAACGGCGAAGGTGGTTATGGTCATGGTTCCGGCTCTTGGGACGGCATGGCGGCAACCGTTGCTTGGATGCGTTGGCACCTCGGTGGTGAAGACTTCCGCAAGGCGGATTTCGTAGGCAATAGTGGCAAGTATATTGATGGCAACATCATCGGTAAGCAGGGAAAATGGAAGACCCAGTGCAAGAACTTCTAATCTCTTAAACACTCCAAACACCAAGCGCCTCGATCTTTATGGTCGAGGTGTTTGTTTTATGCTTGTCATGCCCGCGGATATTATTGTCATGCTCGCAAATATTATTGTCATGCCCGCCTCCGAGCGGGCATCTCCATATACAATTTTTTATAATTATTCACGAGAACAGTTTGCGGGCATTCACTTAACCCCTGTCCACTAAACACTGTTTGCTGTATTATGAACGCTGCTATCCTTACTAATGAGTTTCCGCCAGAAATCTATGGCGGTGCAGGTATCCACGTCAAGTTCTTGAGCCAAGAACTTTCCAAGCTCTGCCACATCGAAGCACGTTGCTTTGGTGCGCAGAATGACGATGCAGACAATATCCGAGCCATTGGTTTTAGCCAGAAGCTAGAACATAATCCGGCTGATGAACGTTTCAAGAAAATCTTGAAGCCGCTTGATATTAATTTGCAGTGGATGTCCTCGCTTAAGGATATCGATGTGATTCATTGCCATACGTGGTACAGCCATTTCGGTGGCGTGGTCGCAAGTCGCCTTTTGCAGTGCCCGCTGATTTTGACGACGCACTCGCTCGAACCGCACCGTCCGTGGAAAGCGGAACAGCTCGGTGACGGCGGCTATAACATGAGCTGCTGGATTGAACGCACCGCTTACGAAGCCGCAGACGGCGTGATTGCAGTGAGCGAGGGCATGAAGCGCGATGTGATGAAGCTTTACGGCGTGCCGGAAGATCGTGTGAAGGTTATCTACAATGGTATTGATCCGGACTTTTACAAGCCGACGTTTGACGAAGAAATCTTGAAGAAGTGGGGCGTGGATCCGAAGCGACCGTTCGTGCTTTTTGTGGGCCGCATTACGCGCCAGAAGGGCATCAGCCAGCTCATTCAGGCTATCCCGCAAATCGATAAGAACGCCCAGGTAGTGCTTTGCGCCGGTGCGCCGGATACGCAGGAACTTGCCGACGAATGCAAGCGCTTGATTGAAGAAGTCCAGAAGACACGTGATGGAGTCGTGTGGATTCAGGATGCTGTGCCGCATACGGAACTTCGCGTGCTCTACAGCCATGCAACCGTGTTTGCAACGCCGTCTCTTTATGAACCGTTCGGCATCATCAATCTCGAAGCCATGAGCTGCGGAACGCCTGTTGTGGGCAGCGCTGTTGGTGGTATTCCGGAAATCATCGTCGATGGCGAAACGGGTTACCTCGTGCCGCTCAAGCCGGTTTCCGAAAAGATTTTTGAACCGGCAGACCCGAAGGCTTTCCAGACGGACTTTGCGAACAAGCTCAACAAGATTCTTGAGAATCCGGAACTTGCAAAGAAGATGGGCGAAGTCAGCCGCAAGCGCGCCATTGACGTGTTCAGCTGGAAGACGATTGCCAAGCAGACATTCGACTTCTATCAGGAATGCATCGAACGCTACAAGCGTGAAGGCAAACGCGTTTAATGTTGTCATTCCGGATTTATTCCGGCATCGCCAGTAAAGCGAAAAAAGGTGACCCACAAGCCACCTTTTTTTTGCGTTATTCTAATTATTTCTATTACGCCGTCTTGTTTTTTGAGGAGCTATTCATTATATTCGTGGTGTGTTATTTGAAATAAGGTATATGGGAATGAAAACAAAGATTTTGTGCGCTTTAATCGCCGTGGCAACTAGCTTTGGCTTGTTTGTGGGCTGTTCCGATAGTGATGGTAACAATGTTACCGGTTCTGATGATTCTTTGGTGACTGTTCCCCCGAATACATCGTCGATAAAGGGGGAGTCATTTGATTTCAAGTATACTTCATCTTGCGGAGAGAATCCTGCTAAACTGAATCTCGCAAAATGGTCTGATGGTTCAGGCGAAGAATTTATTGATTTTTATATAAATGACGATGGAACCGCTACTGTGAATATCAGGAAGGGTGTCTCGTGTGATGGAGGCTTTGTTTCGATGCTCTATGAAACAAGGAATGATACCTTGTTTGCTGAGCAAAATTATGTTCGTTTAATCAAAGAATATGATCCAATTACGAACGATTCTATTGTAGTGGGGACTGATGAGTTTATGTCTCATTGTTCTTGCCTAGTTGACCTCGAGTTGCATATCCCGGCAGAATTTATTGGCACGAAATATGTCGATTTTGAAGGCGATTGCCGCGAGATTGTTTACAAGAAGAAAAAGTAATTTGAATAATGTTTATGAAAAAAGGTGGCCTGCAAGCCACCTTTTTTTGCTGTTGAGATTTTCGAGAATTTAACTGGATCCTTCGCGGTTAATACCGCTCAGGATGACGAGTGTGCAGGCTCCGCTTCTAGTAACTAGTTACAATCTTCTCCACGATTGCGCTTGTGGTGAGGAGTTCCGGGAGTACGATTTGCTTGCTTGCATCGCCGGCGGGGTAGATCGCGTAGGCGGGCACTCCGGACTTGCCCATGCTGCGCAGGAGTGCGGTGACTTCGGGCGTTTCGCGGGTCCAGTCGGCCTTGACGCGGGCAACGTTCAAGCTGTCCATCGCGCGCTTGAAATCATCGCGGTTGAGGACGGCTGCTTCGTTTGCCTTGCAGGTGAGGCACCAGTCGGCGGTCGCGTCAATGAATACGGTACGGCCAGACTTTGCAAATTCTTCGATGAGTTCCGGCGTGTAGCGGTACCAGCCATCTTCGGTGACGAGCTGTACTGACCTTGCCTTGAAAATCGCATCGACTTCGGCTTCGAACTTTGGTGATGCAAATGCAAACCAGATGATGGCAAGGATTACAACGGCGCCTCCAACGGAGAGCACTTCGCGAAAAAACGCGACGCCCGGCGGGGCGATGTTCCCGATTGCAAAGCTCATGGCGATGCTCAAGAGCGAAATGGCGGCGAAGATGCCGACGCCGACGTTTCCGGCCTGTTCATGCACGACCCACAGGAGCCATACGACGGTACCGAGCAAAAGAACGCCCATGATTTTCTGGAGCGTGACCATCCAAGCGCCCGGCTTTGGGAAAACTTTCAGGATTTTCGGGAATGTACTCACGAGCATGTAGGGGAGCGCAAGCCCGACGCCTGCTGCTGTGAAAAACAAGAACAGCACAGGGGTCGATGCGGTAAAAGCAAAACCCATCGCCGTGCCGAGAAACGGTGCGGAGCACGGTGTGCTCAAAAGCACGAGGAGTGAGCCTGTGAAAAACGCACCCCAAAAGCCCTGCTTGCGCCCGGCTTTGTCCATCTTGGTCGTGGCACTTCCAGGAAGCCAGATTTCAAAGACTCCAAAAAAGCTCATGGCAAAAGCGCTCAGAATCACGACCATGAACGCGATGAATCCAGCGCTCTGGAATTGCATGCCCCAGCCTGCATTCCCGCCGCCGGCTTTGACGGCGGCAACAATCCCGGCGAGCGCCCAGAAGCTCGCGAGAATCCCGAGCGTTGTCGAAGTCCCGAGTACGAGCAGTCGCTTGCGGCTTTCGCCAGCCTGCTTGATCAAGCTGAAAAGCTTTAGCGAAAGCACCGGCAGCACGCACGGCATCAAGTTCAGAATTAAGCCTCCGAACAGAGCCGACAAAAGCAATATGAATGTCCCGGCAGCGCCTTCTGTCGCATTCCCTGCGGCGCTCGGCGCATTGATGACATTCCCGGTTGCGTTTCCGTTGGCGTCTGTGCTAGTGGCGCTCCCGTGCATATTCCCAGCGTCATCTCGCGAAGCTCGTTTCTTGTTAAACCCCACTGGTCCCACTCCAAATGTCACTTGCGATGGTGCAAGGCAAATGGAATTGTCGCAGGCCTGGTAATGGAATATCGCCTGTGTCGTGAGGCTGTCGTAATCGGCGTCAACATTTTCTATAGGGAGCGTAATCTGGAAATGTCCCTTGAATACAAGGTTCTCAAGGTCCAAAGCCTCGCTATATTCCTTGATGGGTTCTGGCCACTTGGGTTCTCCGAAGTGAATCCCCTGGGCTGCAATTTCGATAGACGACGGCTTCAAAAATTCATCGGCTGCGACATTTGCATTCACGTGCCAGTTGTCGGGAATGGTGATGTCAACGGTAACGCTTGAACCTTTTGTGAGTGCCCCGAGGGAATAGTGCATGCTTGCTTCCGGAGGGGGCATGTTGTTCATGTTGAATTCTTGCGCAAGGACCGACGCTGCAAACAATAGAATGCAAAATGAAGCCTTTTGCAAACGGTTGTTTGCAAAATTTCCAAATTCGATAAATTTGTTAAAAATTTTCATAAATTAATCTCGCAAAAAGAAGTAGAAAATATCGGAAATAAAACATTTATGTCATATACGGGATTCCTTTGTAACCGTCCCCCGAATTGGGTAGGGTCTGTCTGGGAAAAATATTCCTACAGAATATACAAATTGTGCCTGCAAAAGTGTGGGACTAAAGAAGATGCAGACGACTTGTTTCAGGAGGTTGCGCTTCGCTTTTGCAAAAAGGCCGGGGAGCTGAAGTACGGATCCCATCTGTTGCCATGGTTCAATACCGTGCTTTTGCATTGCCATTACAGCGAATACCGCAAAAAAGTCACTAACCGCGAAGTTCCGCTATCTTGCCTTTGCGAGCCCAAGGCCAGTTACGACGGGGATGACGACGATGATGCTTTTGCGCTACCCGATGGAAACGTAAGCGTAGATGATGTCATGACGGAGTATTCCGTTTTGCTTCAGGCACTAAATCCGATGGAGAAAATGATTGTCGAACTTTCGGTTGTCGGTGGGCTTCGTGTCTGTGATTTGAGCCAGTTGTTCGGGCTATCTAAGGGGAGCATAACCAAGCGCCGGATGGCGGCGTATCAAAAAATGCGTGAAAAAATGATGTCGCAGAAAGATCGGCTCAAGATGATAACGGGCCGGGACGCCACATTGCGGGAAATTATTGAATATGCAGGTTGAAATGTTTTTAAAATTTGTAATTTTAGAATGTGAAAGTATTAGCTAATCTTATTTGTATCCTCTCCCTTGTCACATCAGCTTTTGCTGCCGATGACTGGAACAATTTCTCAAGCCCATTCCCGATCAAGGCGATGGTCCCTTATGGCGATGGCGTGCTCTTGGCGACTAATGGGGGCATTCGCTTTAGGTCGAGTACTGTTGAGGCCTTGTACACGACGGCGCACGGTTTGGGCGACCAGTCTATAAGCGCTGTAGTGGCAGCAGGTCCGAATGTCTTTTCTGTGAGCGACAACGGCATTATCGCAAAGATCATATCGGCGGAATCCTGGCAGGTGCTTAGCAGGTCTTATGCCGGTAGCGGTGTCCGTGTCATTCCGGGCATGGTCCGTGTGGCCGAAGATGTCATGGTGATTGCGTTTGATGACCGCCTGTCGTTCTTTAGTTTAAAATCCAATACGTCTATCCTTACGGTCGAAAGGATTGCCGATGCGAACTTGTCCATCAATCCTGTAAGCGCCATGGAAATTCAGGGGGACTCCCTGTTTGTTGCGGTCGATGGCTCGCTTTATGTCCGCAAGATGGACTGGAAAAATTTGGAATCCGATATGCAGCTGTTCAATCCGGATTCCTGGAAGGTCGTCAAGAAGGCCTCTCTCAATAAGGAACCGATCAAGTTTATAACCTGGAGTGACGGAGAACTTGTAACGTATCCGACGGAAGGCACGAGAATCTGGGATGACGATGGCGAGACTCGAGCTGTCATAGATACTTTCACGACGTTCAAGCAGACGGATAAAATGGTTGCCATTCGTGGCAAGGTCTTGAAGAACTCGATCCTTTACGAGCGCGATTCTATTATGAAGACGGTTGACAAGAAAACGGTTGTCGATCGCTATTACTTTAAGCCCAAGATTTACTGGGTGTCGCTTATCCCTTCTTCGGGTGGAGCTCTCTTGGTGGGCCCGCAAAACATATTCCATTACAATGGAAAGAAATTGACAGACTTGACGGAGTATTCCAGGTTCCCGCTGAAAAGCGTCTATGAACTCCGTGCTCTTCCGGATGGCGGCATTTTGGCGGCTTCGGATGACGGCTATTTTTCGCACTTTAACGGACGGCAATGGAGTACGCCCACAAAGGCGCTGTATGGTAACGGCAACATGACGAACGCCCGCGGTCACGATATGAAGGTTTTGTCTGTCCTCCCTGGCGGAAGGGCTTTCTACCACGTCTGGGGGCTGGGTTACGTGCTGTATTCGGATTTGGGACAGAAGCTGGATTCTGTTTTCTTGTCGACGGACGGGCATTGCATGAGTAGCTACATGGAAGATTTCCCGTATTCGATCAGCATATCGACAACTCCGGCTCCGGATGGCAAGGGCTTCTTTGCATCGGCAGCTACGACTAAGGGGTATAGCCTTGCTTATTTTGACCTCAAGGGCAATGTCTCTTGTGCAGACAATGTCGGTAGCGCTACTTTTGCAGGCCCCATGCTTACCAGTGTAGACGAAGATGGCAAGTGGAAAGTTTATGTGGGTACACGCAAGTCTCCATCGCTCGATGCTAACGGCGATTTGGACGTGTTCACGTTTACGCCGCCTAACAAGAGGGGCGGTGAAATTTCCTGGCTTGATACGACTTACAGAAAAGTTTATACGGACGCTCCGTCAACTCCATTGGATATGGTGTATGAACCGAAGACGGGCTATTACTGGATGGTCACGGGCTCTTCTCTTGTCTATTGGAACAAGGACGAAGAAAACCTCAAGACGCCGCTTTCGACAAACGGGCTTACCGGGGCTATTTTTACAAGTATCGATGTCGATAGCCGTGGCAATCTCTGGGTTGGAACTTCGAACCAGGGCGTGTACCGTTTGACTCCCCGTTCGACAAGCCCGGACACATTGTCTGTACAGCATTTTACGACCCGTCAGGGTCTCCTTAGCGACCGTGTTCAGGATGTGGCTGTTGATTCTGGGCTTGGTGCGGTCTGGTTTGCTCACGAAAATGGCGTATCGTATTACATGAGAAACGATTTGCGTGGTACAGACGGCAATATGACGGATGATGCCGGCAAGGATGTCAGGGTGTATCCCAATCCGTTCCGCCCGGATCGCCATGAATATATTGTGTTTGACAATGTTTCTGATGATGCTGTCATCAATATCTACAACAGGGGTGGCAAGCTCGTGGCTTCGTTGACTGGCGAAGAAGTTGCCGGTGGCCGTGCCGAATGGAGAGGCCGCATGAAAAACGGAAACCTGGTGGCACCTGGGGTTTACCAGTATGTCATCCGCGGTGCATCCAAGGTCCGAAAAGGAAAGCTCTTGATTGTCCACTGATTTGCAGTGAGGTGTGTGTTATGAATAAAGTTGTTGGATTTGTGGTTCTGTTTGCTGCCCTTTGGATTGGCGGTTGCGCTGGTGAACGCCAAGGGCTTGTGTGCGAAGAAATCGAATATCGCTTGAACACGTTGACTTATTCGCCGGATCAGCGAGCTTATATGGAAAACGAGCTGAATACGTGCCGTGCCGAAGAAGCCAAAAAGAAAAACGAGTCTGCCTCTAACGGAAGCATTTACGAACGTTACGCCAATACGGAAAGTGTAACGACTGGGGATTCGTCCAAGGTTGAAATCCCGGTTTCTACGTTGTTGCAGGATTCCTCCGAAGAAAAGACGACTAGCATTTACGACCGTTACAAGTCAGTCGAGGCGGATAAGTAATGCCGAGTATCGTGACTCTTGCAGGCAAGACGTTTGAACCGGACTTGCCTAGACGCTTGCTTTCTATCGCAGGTGAAATCCGTGAAGCGGGTGGCCGCGCCTTTTTAGTGGGCGGCTGGGTGCGCGATGCGCTTTTGGGCAAGGATTGCCGTGATTACGATGTTGAAGTTTACGACCTCACGCAAGATGAACTTGTCCCGATTTTAAAGAAGTACGGCCGCACAAATCTTGTGGGTAAGGCGTTTGGCGTGATCCATTTGGCGATGAAAGGCCTTTCGCTCGATTTCTCGTTCCCGCGTACCGAAAGCAAGGTTGGCTATGGTCATCGCGGTTTCGTAGTGCATACGGATGAAAAGCTCTCGTTCAAGGAAGCGGCTCTCCGCCGTGACTTTACCATCAATGCGATGGGCATGGAGCTTCCGGAACTTACGCTGTGCGACCCGTACGGCGGCATTGACGACTTGAAGAAAGGTTTGTTGCGCCATGTGGGCCCTGCCTTTGTCGAAGATTCGCTGCGCATTTTGCGTGGCGTGCAGTTTGCAAGTCGTTTTGCGCTTAGACTTGCGCCCGAGACGATTGAACTTTGCCAGACGCTTTCGCTCGAAGACCTTTCTATCGAACGTTTGTTCGAAGAATTCAAGAAGTGGCTCTTGAAGCCGGGCAAGCCGTCGCTTGGCTTGCGCGCTTTCCTGGACATCAAGCTGAACGAGTTTTTCCCGGAAGTTTTACCGCTGCGTGGCTCCTGGGAAGACCTGGGCGAGATGCTCGACAACATGGAGGGCTTGCGCAGGAGCTTTGTGAATGTGAGTGCTGAAGCGGCTGGTGGAGCTGTTGGTGACGCCAAGTGCGCACCGCTTTCGGACGATCAGGTGATGGAATTTGCGTTTGCCGCGTTCCTCAGCGGGAGTCCTGAAACGTCTCTCAAGTTCCTCGAACGCATTACGAACGAATCGCACTTGGTCAAGAACGTCCCGGCGCTGCTTGCGGCATTTAAGACGCTCGATTTTGCAATTGTAAGTGATGCGCCGGCGCTTCGCCGCATGGCGGTGAAGCTGGGTGGCTTAAAGCTGTTGAGCCTGCTTGTGAAAGCCACCCCGCGTAAGTATTACGCCGCCGCCGGCGCCCCGGAATTCCCGGAACAGCTTTGGCAAGCTGCTGCAGATCTCGATTTGCTCAATGCAGCTCCGCAGCCATTCCTCATGGGCAAAATGCTTATGGATTTGGGATTCAAGCCGGGCAAGCAGATGGGCGAAACTATCAAGCAAAGCTTTGAGCTCCAGCTCGACGGTAAAATCAAGAACGCCGAAGAAGCAATCGAGTGGGTTCGGAGTCAGACGAAAGAACGGCTCTAACGAGCCTACAGACGAGAGGACTTTAAAAATCTCTCGTCTTTCGTCTCTAGTCTCTCGTCTAAATTATTTCCATCTAAACATTCCCGAGATTCCTGCGGGGACGCAGAACACAATCATCGGGATTTGGATAAGCTCTACAGGCAAGAACGCGAGCATGCGGCGCTTGGACTTGAGTTTCCAAGAGGCGATGCTCAAGAATACAAAGTCCACGACAATCTTGGGCAGAATGCTGAACACGCACCATTGCCACGGAAAGTCGAGGAATATAGCGCACCATGGACTCACGAACATCCAGATGTAGTACGTGTAAATGAGCGTGAGCAAAAGGATGTACGATTTGCTTTCGTAGTTTGTGCCGTTGCTGCTCCAGCGGGCGCGCTGGTTGAAGAGCTGCTTCCACGTATGCACCGGGGCTGTCTCGATCACTGCATCCTTGTCGAGATTGTAGCAGACCTTCGTTCCCGGGATTTTCATCATCTTGTGGATGAGCATGTCGTCATCGCCACTCGAGAGGTTGATGAGGTCTCCGAACCCGCCGACTTTAAAGAACAGGTCCTTCTTGTATGCAAGGCATGCCGCACTGGCGACAATCGGGCGTCCAAGGCTAAAACCTGCCGCTTCCATCGCGGTGTAACCGAGCGTTTCGAGTTTCTGGTAGAGGTGCGGCATCGAACGTGTGCCGTTGTTCTGTTTTGGCCCTTGTACAATGCAGATGCCATCGACAAATCGCCCGGCCATGGCGGTAATCCAGCTCTTGCGCGGGATGCAGTCGGCATCCATCGTCAATAGCACTTCGTTTTTCGCAATCTTGAAGGCACTTTCGAGCGCGCGCTTCTTGGGACTTGCAATTTGCGGTAAGTTTTGCGGGAGGCTTAAAACGCGGAAACGCGGGTGCGTGGCAGCGAACTTTTCGAGAATCTCGCGCGTGCGGTCGGTAGAACGGTCATCGACGCAAATCACTTCCCATTCGCCAACGTAGTCCTGGGCGGCGACCGCTTCGAGTGTGCGTTCGGCAAATTCCTCTTCATTTCGCATCGGGATCACGACCGAGACGCTTGGGGTGGCTTTCGGGCCTTTATAGCGATGCGTCTTTAACAGTCCTACTATGAAGAATAGGAACAGTAGCGCATAGAGCGCAGTCAGGCATGCGAGAATAATGCCACCCATGTGGGGAAATATAGGAAATTACTAAATTGCGGATATGCTCCATCCATCCGCTTTTGTTCATCCGAATGCCAACGTCCACGAGTCTGCCGTTATCGGCCCCTGGTGCGTTGTCGATGAAAATGCGGAAATTGGCGAAAATGTGGTGCTTGAATCGCGCGTGCGCGTTTACGGCGGTGTGACCATCAAATCAAATACGCACGTTTACGATGGGGCTATCCTCGGTGCGCCTCCGCAAGACCTCAAGTACGCAGGGGAGCCGACTCGCCTTGAAATTGGCGAAAACTGCATCATTCGTGAATACACGACGCTCAATCGCGGCACAGTTCAGGGCGGTGGTTGCACTTGCATTGCGCCACACGTACTCATCATGGCTTACGCCCATGTGGGGCACGACTGTCAAATCGGCGAAGGGGCGGTCATCGCGAACGGATGCCAGCTCGGCGGCCACGTACGCATTGGCAAGTTTGCGACCCTCGGCGGCACCACGGCAGTACAGCAGAGGAACCAGGTGGGCGCCTACGCTTTTGTGGGCGGTACGCTCAAGGTCGATTACGACGTTCCACCTTGCAGCCGTGCATTCGGGAACCCGCTCCGCTTTGCTTCCCTCAACCTCCATGCGCTCCGCTTGCATGCTGATGAATTCCCGCCTGAACGTATCGCATTTTTTGAACGTGCTTTCCGCGAACTTTACCGCGGCAAACGCCCGGCTGCCGAAGTCATCGAGGAACTGAAAAAAGGCCCGGAACCTCTGTTCCAAGCCTTCTTTGATGATCACTGGGGCGGTTCTCTCGTTCGCCCGTAATCATTCGCGCTTTTGCGCATGTTTTTAAGATTCTAGAAAATGAGTGCCTGCGGGAATCCCGTGTGCCACTTTTCGGAACCTGGGTCGTAAGCGTCAAATCCGCCTGTGTAGCCAAATCCCCAGTAGTGGAACGACATATCGTTCAGGATGGCGGCCTTTGCTGCTGCATTTGCCCATTCGGCCTTGCCGGCTTCGCTCGGGCCTGTTCCGCCTTGCCAGTCGCAGGGGCTTACGTCACCACCTGCAATGCCAAATTCGCCCATGTTCATAGGAACGTGGTGGACTCCGTCAATGTCCGGATAGAGCGTTAGAGCCGTCTTGGCGTAGCTAGCGAGGTCGCGTGATGCGGTAATGTTCTTTGCGTTATCGCCAACGCAGTTGTAGCCGTGTCCCTGATGGCTATACTGGTAAGGTTCGTAGTAGTGACCACTATATATGATGTTTCCGTCTAGCGGCAAATGCAGTATGGAAAGGTCTGCAAATTTTGCCGCATGGTAAGATTCGAACATAATCGTCTTGCCCGGAGCGTATGTGCGGATGACACTGTAGGCGTCATTCATCAGCTTGTCCACGACGTCCTCATAAGGAATCGTGGGTTCGTTCAGGATTTCGAGTACCACCTGGTTGTCCTGAAATTCGCCCATGGCTGCCGCCACTTGTGCCCACATGCCGAGGAAGTGTGTCTTTTCGGCTTGGAACTTTGCGGCGTCATATTGGCATTTGGTGCCGTCGCTTTCGTTTCCGCCACCACCGGCGCAATTCAATTGGGTATAGTGATGGAAGTTCACGACTACGGCAAGGCCGTTCGCGATGGCGAGTCGGATATCTTCCAAAACACCTGCAAGGCGTTGCGGGTCGACCGTGTGGCTTGTGTAGTCAGAGCCGTTCTGCCAGCGGACCGGAATTCGCACGGAATTAAAGCCTGCTGCCTTGATAATGGCGAAATCTGTATCGCGGATGGGGTTACTCCAGGCGCCATCATCGTAACCGTCAGATTCCCAGGAGTTGCCCAGATTGATGCCTCGTCCGAGAATAGCGTTCATCGTTCTACCCAGGGTGTAGTCCACAGGGACTGCTGCGTTTTGGCTTGCGTCTTTGCTTGGGTCGTATTCTGGTGGTGCATCCGTGGTACCGCAAGCCCAGAATGTGCAGCCGATAGCCATTGCAGAAAGAAGTTTTTTAAACATGGTTACCCCCAAAAATTGGTGTCATCCTCAAAGTACTGTTCTCAAAATCTATATAAATAAAAAATCTAAAAAATAAAAACAAGCTTATCTTATGTTTACGCTTGAGTCCATTGTGACGGGTGTCAAAAATTTTAGTTTGTAAACATTCTGAAACGTTACGTGCGTAAAAATTTCCGTTTACGCTTGAGTCCAGCGTTTATGTGGCTTAACAAGCGGTATTCCGTTGATACATCTAGCTTTGCAAAGCCTTTTTTGCAAAATACCGGATCGAAAATTCCCAAAAACAAGCTATATTGTAGATGATCCGAATTTGGAGAATTGTACCTATTATGAATGGAAACTTTAAAAAAGCCATTTGGAAGTCCGCTCTAGCGGCGATGCTTCTTGCTTCATCTTCTTTCGCTGGCTACGGTTTTAGCGATTATCGCGACCGCGACCAGTCCCACTTTGTCATGAAGGATCCTAAGCCGTTCCGTCCTGATAAGGAAGTTGTCACCGTTGTCATGCGCGAAGCAATTCCGCGTGGTGGTGGCTATACCTACCAGTATCCGCGTGAAAACCCCGAACCGGTACTCACGGATAAGTACGCTATGGAAGGTGCACTCTCCATGGAAATCGAACTTATCGCGAGCGACTATTCCGGTGTCGCTATTTGTATTGCGGGTTCTGTGGATTTGACGCCTTACCTCGAAGAAGGTGTTCTCGAATTTTGGCTTAAAGGTGCCCAGGGTGGCGAAAACGCATTGTTCGTACTCGTCGATGACGGCGTGAAGAGCAACGGCGAATCCCTCCAGGTGAAGCTCCGCTCCAAGAGCCTTGGTGAAATTACGACAGAATGGAAGCACTTCAGCATTCCTCTGAAGCTCTTCGGCAATACCGGTGTTTACTGGGATGCCAAGAACACGCGCGAAGTGATGCTCCCGTTCGCATGGTCCAACTTCAAGGGTTTCCGTCTCGAAGTCCGCAAGGATGAAAACGAATCCTTCAAGGTTTGGATTGACGATATTGTGATTAAGAAGCATGGCAAGCCGTACGAAGGCCCGGCTCATTATCCGTTCCGTAACGAGATTTAAGAGGATTTTATGCGCAAAACAGTTTCTTCCCTTTTACTAGCGTCTAGCCTCGGTGCTGCGTGGGCTCTTCCTCCGCAGTTGCAGCTTGATTCCCTTCACGCTTCGTTGGATACTCTTTCCGGCAACATGGAATCCACGCTCCTCGGCAAGGACGATCTGCCACTGGCAGTCTCCGGTTACATGGCTTTCCGTTTGAAGAATTTCCACTATTCTGAACAGAGCCCCTGGGTTCGCGATGACCAGGCCCGCACAAGCGTTGACGCTCTCTTGAACGTGAACGTTGTCGCCATGCCGAACTCCTACATTACGTTGTTCACGAACCTCATGTTCCCGTTTGACATGAGCGGTCTCTTTACGAACAGCTATGCAAAGAACCCGACTCAGATTCCGAACAATCACGATGAACGCGTCTTGTTCGACCACTCTACCGACTATTATTCTTCGACTATCAACGAAGAAATGAATGCCGGTGTCGATATCCGTGCCGGTGTGTTCGGTGCCTACATCACCGCAGGTGGTGTTATCTGGGCAAACGCTTCCCCGCTTACCATGTGGGAACGTGAAACGAACCCGCGTTTCGTTTGGCAGTATGAACTTTTCGAAGACGAAAAGACCGTTTCTACCTATTATAAGGAAAAGGCTTTCAAGCCGGTCAAGGAAGGTGGTCGTGCATTCTGGACGAATCGCTCCTTTGGTGGTGTTTTTGCTAACATCTATCAGCTCCCGTATGATTTGAAGGCTCAGTTCCTCGTTTCTCAGCCGGTCGATGCTGACATGGCTACCCGTGACGGTCTCCGCATGTACGGTGGTCAGCCGGGCGAACTCGAAATGATGGGTGGCTACGACTTCCGCGGTACAGTCCTCCATGGTCGTATCGCCAAGGAAAAGATCGCTGACAACCTTACTCTCGGTGTGAACTACATGGGCATCACTTATGACGAAGGTGCCATTTATGAAGGCGAATTCCGTGGTCAGTGGACTGATCTCGGACTGAATCCGACACTCCTCAATACCCATATAGCATCTATCGATGTCAAGGGTAACATCACTCCGAAGCTCTTCTTGATGGCTGATCTTGGCTTGAGCTTTACCGATTCCACGATTTTCTACCAGTCCGAAACGGCTGATAACTTCGTCGCAGGTGATGCTTCCAAGGGCTACATCAGCGATGCTCACAGGTCCAGTATGGCATCCCCGAAGCTTGGTCTTTATATCAAGGCCCAGAGCAAGTATGTTGAAGGCTGGCCGATGACTGCCGAAATCGTGTTCTTCCAGCCGGGCTTCTACTCTCCGTATTCTCTTTCCAACCCGTCCCGTTTCCCGGGCTGGCGCAAGGATGAATTCTACCTCAACGCCGGTGCTCTCCGCTATTCCCCGAACATGGCCGGTATCAACTTCAAGTTGGAACCGAGCTTCAACCGCGGTTACTTTGACTTCCAGTATGCTCAGCATCGTCAGATCGACGCTGGTCAGGATGTGGTCGCATTCAACTACCGCTTGAACGGCCGCAACATGTGGGAAAGCACCAATTCCTGGACCAAGCACAAGCCGCTCTTCGTGGCTGACTCCGGTAACACCAGAGGTGCTTCTTATATTTCCCGTGTCGGTGTCCAGAGAGATGCTGGCGAAGGTGTCAAGATGACTCGCCAGCGCGGTGGTCTCTATGGTGGTACCTGGGAAATGTGGGAATCCTTTGCTGCATTCGAAAATGGCAAGCAGGTTATTGAACAGAAGGTTCCGATGCATGCCAAGTGGTCTACTTACCTCTCCTTCATGGGTGGTTACGATATCGGTCACTGGTTCGGTACCGACCGCAACATCATGATGACTGGCTTTGTTGCCCTTTCTGGTGTTTCTACTTCCTTTGCTCCGATTGCCGTCTCCGAAAAGCAGTCCGGCATGCTCATGACGAGCTTCTTCGGCCAGTTTGAACCGACCGTCGCTGTGACTCCAACCTTCCACATGGTGGGTATCCTCGGCCTTGAAACCTTCAGGTCTGACAAGGCTTACATGATTACTGCACTCAAGAATGTCGCTAAGCCGACCGGTGCTGCAAACTACTATTACGAAGTGGACCCGAATATGTATGAAAAGGCTCCGATCAACTACAAGGACTTCGCAATTGGCCTTGGCTTTGACTGGGACTTCTCTGATCGCGTAGGTCTCCATTTCCGCTACAAGTTCATGACGCACTCTGATGAAACCGTTCCTGACAATGATTGGCATTCCCATTACATTGCTGCCGAAACCAAGGCATGGTTCTAAGGGAGGATGCTAAAGATGAATATGAAAATGAAAAATATTTTAATCGCCCTTCTTACTGCATCGGTTGCCGCATCGGCTTCTGCTGTTGCTGATAATCAAAAGGCCCTGCAGGCCAAGGCTGATAGCGCCAATGCAAAGCGCGGTGTTGAAATTGGCGGTAGCATTCGTGCTGTTGCCCAGCGTTCTAGCTTCTCGACTGATCAAGACAAGACTGGTATCAACTCGATGCCGGATGTGGAACGCAATGAATTTGTCACTGCTGACTTGAACTTTGGCTTCCGTCCGTACGAAAGTGTCCGTGCCAACGTCTTGATGCGCCTTGGCGGCGGTATGCAGGAATACTTCGCTGCTGCTTCCAAGACTATCGAAGCCAAGTGGCTCAATGTCGAAGGCAATGTCGGCAAGAACTTCTACTGGGTTGTCGGTGATTTCCGTTCTGCGATTTCTCCGCTCTCCATTTACAGACCCGGTATCGACATCATGTACGAACCGACGATTTTCGCCCGTAAGCGCCACATGGCCGAAAAGGAACAGCTCCTCGAAGGTAACCAGCGCAACCTCCAGGGTGTGAATCTCCAGTTCCGTCAGGAAATCGATCCGATGATTGGCGAAGTCCGTGCCGAAGCTATCTTTGCACGCCTGAACCGCGTCTCGGTCCTCGACTTTAGCGGTGCCGAAGGCAATATCCTTCCGAATGACTCCATTGCAGGTACTTCACTTTCTTCCGCAACGGACAAGTGGGTTATCGGTGGTAACTTCGAACTCCTTCCGATGCAGAAGAATGTGTTCGTCGGTGTGACCCCGATGTACGTCTTTGACAACGAAAATTCGAAGTCTTACACCTACCGTCACCCGGATCCGAGATCTTTCAACCCGGATGACCCTGAAGGAACGGGTGCCTATGAGCTTCAGGATATCAACCCGTTCGTTTCCTTCCCGCAGAAGACTTTCGTCTTGAGCATCCGCGCTGGCGTCGATGCCGGTGCTCTCATCAAGGTTCCGGGCTTGAGCCTCGACCTTGTGGCTGAATACGCTTTGTCTTCGAACAAGGTTCCGAGCTATGCAGAAGACCCGGCTACAGGTGATGCTATTGAAGGCCCGGAAGAAAGCGTGAGCGGTTCTGCCTTGCTCGTCAACTTGAATGCTGGCTACAAGGTTGAAAACTCCTGGAGCGCAGGCCTTTCCTTGGACTTCATCCGCAACGACGAAAAGTGGTTTAACAACCTCGCTCAGTCTCCGAGCTTCTTTGCTCAGCGCATCTTGAATTCCGATAAGGATGGCAACACGGTCAAGTATGGCGTGAACTCTCCGCTCTACTCCACTTTCGATGCTCTCTATAACTACTCTCCGAAGTTCACTCCGGTTGCTCGTTCTCTCGGTACGGATGACAACGCTTTCATTGAAGGTCAGACCGATAGCTACAACATTGCTCCGTATAACAAGAACTCTTGGGGTAACAATGTCTACTCTGCCGAACAGCTTGCTCTCATCAACATGATGGCTGACCCGGCTCTCCAGCTTGCTTTGCCGAACGGTCTTGCAACTGCAAACCGCATGGGTGTTCGCGCTCTTATCAAGGGCGACTGGCAAGAAAAGGTCGAAGCCCAGGCTCTCGTGACCATCATGAACCAGGTGAAGAGCGAATTCGAAGCTGTTGACAAGGTTTCCTACATGGAATTTGGCGGTGGTGCAAAGGTTGATATCGCAAAGATTGCTGGCCTCAGCAAGTCTGCTGAACTTGCAGGTTCCTTCAAGCATTCTGAAAGCAAGACGACTCTTGTTGCTGGCTCTGCTATGGCAACGGAACTTGGCGTTTCCGAAGGCAAGGTTTCTAGCGACTTCATCAACGTTGGCGCCTCCTTCCAGTTCTTGCCGCGTCTCGGTGTTACGGCTGGCTTCCAGATGATCAATACCGATTACGGCGTGTTTGCAAATCCGTATGGTGAATTTGTTGGTGTGGATGTTCCTCTTATGAAGAGCAAGCAGATGCATGTGATGGGCGGCTTCGATTACTCTGTTGCTCAGAATGCATGGCTTTCCTTGAATATTGGCCTCATTACCGTTCAGAATGATTACAATACCTCCTCGCTGGCTGATGCTTATGATGCTGCTTATCCTGCTGAACTTGAAAAATCTTTGAAATCCGCCAAGAACCAGAAGAGTAAAACTGGTGATGTCGAGCTCGATGCAAACGAAGTTGCTACGGTGACTAAGAATGTCAAGAAGAAGCTCTATAGGGAAAAGATTAAACAGCAGTACAGGGTAGCAAATATGCCTGATTACTATAACATTGAAGATTTGGGAGCGCCGAAAACATATACGCATAAGTTCTCCCAGATGATTTTTGAAGCTTCCATTAATGTGGAATTTTAATGGGAGGAAGCGAATATGATGTTCAATAAGAAAATTTCTGCTTTTGGTCTTTCTTCTGCGATTCTGCTCTCGGCTGCGACAGCATTTGCTGCTGAAAATCAGACGGAAGTCGTTACGCAACAGAAGTCCCTTTTGGAAAAGCTGGATTCTCTCAATGCAGCGGTGCTTGGACTTAAGATTAACGGTACGGCAAAGGCCGGTGTCCTTGCTTCCTTTGCTTCTTCTGACCAGTTTGCTGACAACTCTCCGACTCAGGAAAACCAGGCTTTCACGGATGTGAACCTGCGCTTGACCGCTCGTCCGAGCTCCGAGACGATGATCGATGTCCAGTTGCGTTTGCACAAGGATTGGCAGAGTGCCTATGACGAAAACAACAACCCGGTTATTGGTCACTGGTTCAGCTACGATGGTACGATCCTGAACAAGCATGTGGACTTCAACTTGGGTTACATGCGTGTCGGTTACACCCCGCTCACCATCAACACTCCGCAGACAGAAGTTCTCCAGGAACCGGAAATCTTTGCAGAAAAGCGTCGTGAAGCCCTTGCCCAGCGCAACCTCGATACTACGAGCCGTCGCCTGTTGCATGGTCTCAATGTCGCTTACCAAAGTGGCAGCGTTGGCGCGGTCGATAACATTACCGCCCAGCTCACGGGTGCTCGTCTTCGCAATACGGCCAAGAAGGCAGACCAGTTGTTCTTCGACTTCGACTTCTCTGACCGCTACCTCCTTGGTGCTCGCGCCGGTGTCGAAGCCTACGGTGCTCATGTTGGCTTGAACTATGTCAATGCCTTTGACCGTAAGCAGACTCGCCGTTCTAAGGACCTCGATGATCTTGATACTATCTACTATGAAAAGAATCAGGTCTTTTCTGCAGATATTGCATTCGATTCCAAGAAGGTGCTTCCGCAGTTGCCTATCACGTTCGGCTTGAATGGCGAATTTGCCATGTCCAACTGGAAGGTTGACCGTGATTACAACTATACGGGAAAGAAGGTCTCTTATAGGGTTAACCAGGCTACAGATGCTAACGACAAGCAGTTTGCTTACGTGAAGTCTTCTCTGGAAAAAGATCCGCACTATGTGAACGAAGAATACCTCGATCTGGATGGCAAGAGCTTCTATGCCGATGTCTTTGCTAAGGGTAACGTCAGTGATGTTGACTTCAAGGTCAGCGCCGGTTACTTCCAGACGGATTCCAACTTCTGGTCTGAAATGGCATCTTCTCCGGTCTATCAGGGTCGTTCCACGATTCTTAACACTGGCGCCCTTTATACCGATTCTTCTTATGCAGACTTGATCTTGGGGACCTTCGGTGCTTCTAGCCTCGAAAACCTCTACTTCAGTGTCTACAACTCTACGACGTTGCAGGCTGGCAACTTGATGTCTTCGGGTAAGAAGAACATCCTCAGTGAATTTGGCAGCTTAGAAAGCCCGAACCTCTTCTACCGTTTGGACAACAACTACAAGAATGGCCACTTCTACCGTAACGGTTATACTTCGAACATTGCTAAGAAGCGCGAACTTGATCCTTTGACGGTTCTTGATCCGTCTGTGGGTCTTGCATTGCCGCTCGGCATGGCTACGCCTGATCGCAAGGGCATTACTGCCAAGGCCGATGTGAACTGGGCTGACAAGGTGTTCTTCAACGCCCGTGTCAACTTGGTTACTCAGGGCAATCTGCCGAGCTTCGACGCTGAAGGCAATCCGATTACGATCGAAAACAAGTTCACCGAATTTGCTGTGGGTCTCGGTGTCGATGCTGGCGCTCTTGCTGGTCTTGACCGTAAGATCCTTGTTCAGGGCTCTTTCTCCAATGGCTCTGAAGACTCCTACCTGAACCGTAAGGTTACTCGTATCGTTGCCGGTGTGACCGCCGATGTCTGGGGCCCGATCTCTGTGCTCGCCGGTTTCCAGATGTACGAAAAGAAGTTTGGTGACAATGGCTATACCGTTGCTTCTACAGACGAGAACGGAGCTATTATTGCAGCGGCTGCTGTGACCAAGGCTAGCGAACAGTTGATCATGGGCGGTGTCCGTGTGAAGCTTGCGCCGATCTCTTACTTGACCGTCCAGTATGGCATGCTCAAGAACGACCTCGACTTCAACGTTGCTGGTCTGACTGGCCTGGTTGCTAAACAAATTTCCATCAGCAAGAATGTTATCCTTGCCGATGTAACGGTGAATTTCTAAGAGGTGCTAAAATGAAAAAATTTCACCAGTACATGATGATTCTCTTGGCAGGTGTTTTGGGCGCCTGCTCCTCGATGAGTGTTGACGACCCTTATGAAGAAAACTTTCCTGAGGGTTTCGATGCTAACGTCTATGTGGAATTGCATCCTGAACTCCGCATCGCAGAAATTAGAGACTATGTGGCTTACCGCAATGAAGTGGTTTCTGATTCCATGAAGAAAGCTGGTGTGGATGATGCTACTTTGGCTGCATTTACCACCAATGACGAAACGGCGTTCCTTGCCAATTCTGTTTTAACCCAGTATGTCTATACGGGTTTGATTGGACATTCTGCTGAAAGTTGGACTGCCTATCTGACGCAAAAAGCCGTGTTGGCAGCGGATCCTTCGGACAAGGATGCTAAGCAGGCTGTTTCGAAGGTTGAAAAGGAATTGAAGGAATTCAATTTCATCAACGTTACGGAAGACCAGAATACTTGGAATAACGTTCCGAAAGACCTGACCGCATATTCAATGCAGTATACTCTGTATGGTCAGTCTCATGGTTGGGCTTATCGCTACTGCAACGATAATGAAAAGGTCGCAAATCCGCTCGTCCCGGAAAAAGATCTGGATGACGGTAAGCCTGCAGGAACGAATCCGACGGATTTTAGTCCTATAACATACCTTGTCTGCTATGACAATGTCAGCTTGGTCAATCGTGTGATTCAATAGGATAAGAGGTAATCAAATGAACTTTAAAGTTATTACATTGGCTCTTGCCATGGGCGCTGCAATGGCCCAGGCTGCCGCTGACAAAGTGATTGGCTTCTATCCGTATTGGAGTCAGTATTCTCAGTTCTATGCCAAGGATATCCGCTACAATCTCGTGACCGACATCCACTACATGTCTATCACTCCGACTGCAGAAGGTACGGTTGCTTTTGCTGACGAATACGATGCCGACAACTTCAAGAACCTTGTAAGCATGTCCAAGGAAAATGGCGTGAAGCTGATTGTTTCCGTGGGCGGCATGGAAGCTGAATCTAGCCTCAAGGCTATCGCTTCTTCTGACGAGACTCTTTCCACGTTTGTTTCGAATGTGAAGGAATGGCTCTCCACGAATGGTGGCGATGGCGTTGAACTCGACTGGCAGAACCTCACGACGGACGATTCCGAAGATTACGCCAAGATGCTGAACGCCTTGGTCGATGGTCTTTCGGGCTCTACTGTGACGGCTGTGATTTACCCGGCTTTGGGCTTGGACGCCTACAAGGCCGAAGCCTTGAACCGCGCCGCTTACGTGGATGTGTTCATGGCTGACCTTATGAACGAAAGCGAAAGCAGCCTCGTTCCGAACCAGAGCGCAAACTCTGTGCAGGAAACGCTTGACGCTGTTGTAGCCGCCGGCGTGAACAAGGATCTCCTTGCTCCGGTGGTGTTCCTTTACGGTAAGTCCTTTGCTGGTGCCAAGGGCCTCGGCTCTAGCCACACAGGCGTTGGAAGTGGCAATGAAGGCTACCTCCCGTACGCAGAACTCATGAACCGCTTCGATACTCCGGATTACACGGTGACTTTCGATGAAGCAACCAAGTCCGAAGTGGCTGTGAGCGAAACCGAATCTATCGTGTTCATGGGTATCCCGTCTGTGAAGGCTGTGGCTCAGCACGTGAAGAGCGAAGGCATGGCAGGCGTTGCCGTGTACGACCTCTCCCAGGACCACTACGAACCGATCGTCTCGCTCCTCGTGACGGTTGGTCTCGAACTCCGTCCGGGCGTGAACTACAAGGCTTCCAAGAAGTAATTCTCGGAGTTCGCGGGAATCGCGAGATTGACAAAATCCGCGAGACTTACAAACGCTTTTAAAAATCCTCGACGCAATAAAGCGCCGAGGATTTTTTTACATCTGCACGTGTCACCCCGGACTCCGTTCCGGGGTCGCCATTATCGCTATGAAAACAGGCGAAGCCACCCGCTACACTCGATACACTTGGCGTTGCCTATAGTAAACATTAAAGTGGGTGGTGCAGGTACACTTTTATAAAAGAAAAGGTATTTTTTAAACAAAAATGAGGTTTTGTATGCGTAAACATCTAGTAGCTGCGTTAGCGTTTGCTGTGCCGACAATGGCTATCCCCCTGATGAACCAGCTTGGCTTTGCCCCCGAATCCGAAAAGACGGTCGTCATCCCCGGTAACGATGCGAACCCACTCGAAGTCCGTGACATGGCGGGCAACACGGTGCTTACGCTCGAAGCTCCGATGGTCTATGACTGGGATTATAGCGGCGAAGAAGTCCAGACGTACGATATTTCTTCGATTAAGAAGCCGGGCACGTACCGTTTGTATAGAGACGGCTATATCGGCAACCCGGTCGTGATTGGCGAGAACGTCTATGAAGATTTGACGAAGGCTGCCCTCAAGTGGTTCTACTACCAGCGTGCAGGCATGGCTCTCGATACGCGCTATGCAGGCAAGTGGGCTCGTGCCGCTGGCCACATTGACGATAGCGTGACGGTTTACGGTACGGATTTGCCGACGGCGACGGTTGTGGCGCAGTCCAAGGGCAAGCCTGCTCCCAAGAAGGCTGACCCGAAGATTATCAAGTCGCAGCGCGGCTGGTACGATGCCGGTGACTACGGCAAGTATATTGTGAACTCGGGCATTACCGTGTTTACGCTTTTGGAACTTTATGAACACTTCCCGGCATTCATGGATACGCTCCAGTGGAACATCCCGCGTGAATTCCCGAAGATGCCGGCGCTCCTCGAAGAAATCCGCTGGAATCTGGACTGGATGCTTTCGATGCAGGACAAGGACGGCGCTGTTTACCACAAGCTCACGTCGCTCAAGTTCGGCTCCAGCACGATGCCTGAAATTGATGGCGCCAAGCGTTACGCCATTGAAAAGAGCTTGACTGCAACGCTTGACTTTGCAGCAGTGATGGCTCAGGCTTCTCGCGTGTATGCTCCGTTCGACAAGGCTTTTGCTGACCGCATGCTCAAGGCTTCTGGTGCCGCCTATTACTGGGCAAAGCACAATCCGAAGGCCTTGTACAAACAGCCCTCCGATGTGCAGACCGGCGACTATACGTATGGCGGCGAAGACGGCAAGGATGAATTTGCCTTTGCTGCAACGGAACTTTTCCGCGCCACAAAGAAGAAGAATTACCTCAATGACTTGAGCGCTTACAAGCTCAGAAGCGATGGACCGTGGTGGGGCGATGTGAACATGCTCGCCGTTTACCATGTGGCTCTTGATTCTGCGGACTTTGGCGCAAAGCTCGGTGGTGCCGCTCGCAAGGCTTTGCTTGCCGCTGCAAACGAACTTCGTGCAATTGGCGATACGAGCGCTTACAGACTCCCTGCAACTCCGTCGAGCTGGAACTGGGGCAGTAACAGTGCCATGGCAAATAACGGAATCGTGTTGCTCCACGCTTATTACGTCACGGGCGACAAGAGCTACTTGGATGGCGCCCAGCAGTGCCTCGATTACCTCTTGGGCAAGAACCCGATTGAAATGACGTATGTGACTGGCTTTGGCTACAGAAGCCCGCGCAACCCGCATCATCGTGTGAGCGAATCTGACTTTGTTGATGATCCGGTCCCGGGCATGCTCGTGGGCGGCCCGCATTTGGGCAAGCAGGATATCAACCTCGATGGCAAGGAACTTTGGAAGTGCCCGAACTACGCTGTTGCAGACAAGCCGGCACTTGCCTACATCGATAACCGTTGCAGCTATGCAACAAACGAAGTGGCCATCAACTGGAACGCTCCGCTTGCATATCTCGCTGGCGCCTTGCAGGCCATTTACGTAGGCCACGCCAATGCGGTTGTGAAGTAAGTTTGCGCTAGGTTGTGTGTTTAGGGTTAGGCGGGCTTTGGCCCGCCTTTTTACTTGTCATGCCGGATTTATTCGTCGAGCGTCACTTCCACAATGCCGCGGACGGAATTGAAGCAGTAGATTTTCTCGGCGGTCTTGAGGTCACTCGGGTACAGGATTTTTTCTTTGGCTTTGCCTTCGTTTAAAAGTTTTTGTCTTGTGATGCCGTTTAAAAGCCCGCACTCGATAGGCGGCGTGTAGATGATGCCATCTTTTAGAATGCCGATGTTCGTGAATGTGCCTTCGGTGATTTCGCCTTTCTCGTTTACGCAGATTTCATCAAAGGCGTCTTTCGGGAATGGCAAGCGGATGCTCGTTTTGTGGTACAGGAACGGATTGGATGAGTTTACTTTGTGTACGATTTTGATTCTTGGATTTTGCTTGGGTGCAGGAATCGGTCTTGTCGTGAGTTCAAAGTGACCATCTTTGAAAAGCTCAATCCTGTTCACAACGGACTTGTCGAACTTGATTTTTTCAAGGTCGCTATTCCAGGTGAAGCCGAGGGTGTTCGCTGAATTTTTCAAACGTTCAAGATGCATCTCGAAATCGGTGATGCCTGTTTCAATCAGCGAAAAATCGGTATTTAAAAAACTTGCTTTGGTCATTGTTTCATTCCATTCGTCATCTGCGGTAGATGCCCACGTGATGGCGCCGCCGGCATCGTATCTGTATTCCGATTCGCCTTGCTTTTTCTGCAAGATTCTGATGGGGACGGAGAAAATCATTTCGTCGCCGTGGATGTAGCCGATGGCGCCGCAGTACACTTCTCGTGGGAACGGTTCTGCATTTGCAATGACTTCCATTGTAGAAATTTTGGGCGCGCCTGTGATGGAACCGCATGGGTAAATTGCATTAATGATGTCGTAAAGCGTTGTGCCGTCTTTCAGTTCCGATGAAATCTCGGAAGTCATCTGGAAAACGGTTTTGTGCTTTTCGACTTCAAATAGCTTGTCGGCGCGGACGGTTCCCGGCTTTGAAATTCTCCCGAGATCGTTTCGCAGCAAGTCGACAATCATGACGTTTTCGGTGCGATTCTTTAAGTCGTTGTGCAAGAATTCTTGCAACGCATTGTCTTCTTCGGAAGTCTTGCCGCGCTTGAGCGTTCCCTTCATGGGCTTTGTCAAAATCTTGTTACCGCACTTCACAAAAAACAGTTCCGGCGAAAACGATAAGATGGTCTCGTACTTATTTTGCAAAAAGGCGTTGTAAGGGGTCTTCTGGTTTTGCAAAAGGAACTGGTACAAGTCTAATCCAATTGCGTTTGTTCTTAACGTTGAAGGATATGTGTAATTGACTTCGTATGTGATCCCGTTCTTGATTTGCTCTTTGATGTATTCAATCTTTTGTGTGTATTCTTCTTTGGATAGGCGCGGTTTTACGATGGTGCCGATTTTGTAGTTGGGGATTTTTTCTTCGAACGGCTGGAACGAATCGAAAGCTTCAAAGTAGATAAGGGGTGCGTCGGCAGATACGTTTTTGAGGTCGTAGCGCATGTAGCCGAGAAGGTGATAGCCTTGGCGTTGCAAAGATTCAATTCTGTTGAGTGCGGATTGGACTTTTTGCGGGTCGAAAATTTCAATCGTTTCGATCGGATTATTAAATACTTTATTGGCGTATATTTGCATAATCACAGGACTCGTTTTTGACGGCGCAAATATAAATATTGCTATACAAGAAAGTCGTTCTAATGTTAATAGTCTGTTACAATTACGGTTACTTTGTAGCAAGTTTGTAACATTTTTGAAAATAAGCGATTTCTTGCAAGTTTTCAGTATATATTACTGGCATGCAAAATTGGTACTTTCTTATTGTTGTCTCTATAATCTTTGTGTCGGCTCTCTTTGCATCTGCAGCATCGACGCCAATGTAATGCAAAGACGCGCTCGATTATAATTGCTGGTCCCCGATTGAATCGGGGATTTTCTTTTTTTTAAGAAGGCGAAATAGGACTATTGGGGTTAGTGGTCAAAAAGTCAAAATTATATGCAATTTTTTCTATGAAATTCTTGATAAAATGTGATGAAATTGTTATAATTTTATCACATTTTTTTAACCGTCTTCGGCAAATTATGTGTGGTCGGAGAATAAAGGATTGAATATGAGAAAAAAACTACTCTTTGCGCTTGCTTTGGTTTGCGCTTATTTTGTCGGTTGTGCTGATTACGACGATTCTTCGGATAATCATTCTGTCGGCCCAAACGAAAAGGAAGCTGTGATTGACACTGCCCGCTATACCGTTATTATTTATGGCAATGCTGGCGGTGATATGGATTCCATCATTGAAGGTGTTTATGAACAAATGCCGTCACTGATGAAGAGCAAGGATGTTCGTGTATTTTTTACCTATAAATACGGAGCCGATTCTTCTGTTGTAGGTTATGATGAAGATGATAACCTCATAAAAACGCCCTTTAATGGAAAATATGCTGAGCCTGGGCAATTGGTCGCTTTTGAAATGACTAAGGATTTGGATTTGGATACGATTAAGGATCATGCCCGCATGGCTGGTGAGTCTATAATGATGCATGATCCGGGCAGACTTACGAGCGTGTTGGATTATGTTGCGGATAGTCTCCCTGCTAAAGACTACGTGCTTGTTTTTTGGGGACATGGCCAAGGCTTTGACTTTGATGTTGATTTTCCTGAATTGCACGCGAATCGGACTGCTTTGGCTAAATCGCAGGATTTGGCTGCCGTTATGTACGATGAGTGGACTCTTGATTTGGAAACGGGTGTGAAAGATGGCATGAATATATACGAAATTAAGGAAGAAATTGAAAATTCGAAAATCAAACATCTCGCAGGACTTTATTTCCACAACTGCTTTATGGGCAATTTCGAAACTTTGAGTGAAGTTTATACCGTTGCCGATTATATGGTTGCTTCGGAACATGTGCTGGAGTCTGATGGAACCTTGATTTTGAACCTGGTCAAGGAACTGTATAAGAAAGACAGTTTCCAAGAAGCTGTTAAAGCCTCGTTTAAAGATTCGAAGGATCACTGGAGAAAAGAAAACAAGAAGATGAAACAGAATGGCGACCTCAGCTTGTTGAAATCTTCTGAAATTAGTTCTTTCTTCCCGATTTTCAAGGATATCGCTAAGCGTTTGAATACTCTTTACGAAGATCCAAAGCAAAAGGATATCATAGATAACGCGGTCTTGGGTTCGTATTATACAGGCGAATGGGATTCTGAAATATTCTTTAACGATGTTATTTTCTTCGCTAATGTTTTGGCTTCTTTTACAGAAGATAGTTCTCTTATTGCATCCACGAAAGAACTTAAAAAGGCGTATGAAAGGTTGGTTGTCGACTATATTGATGCCCATTACAGTGATGGAAATGACATTCTTTCGTTCTCGTTGTCCGTTTTGTTGACTCCTCAATCTTTCTATAACGATGAAACCGTATGGGGTTATACACGTAAAGAAGCCTACGAAAATACAACATTCCATAAAAAGACGGGCTGGGGCAATTTGCTTAGCGTTCTTGACGGACTTGACGTCCTTTACGAAAAACTCGCAAATCTCGGAGATGGAGACGAAGGCGGTTCCGGAGATGGAGACGAAGGCGATTCCGAAGAGGAATAATAAACTACTTTAGTTTCGGATAAGTTTTGGGGTTATAATCAGGTGGCGTTATTGCTGCCTGATTTTTTAGTATAAAATAAAAACGCTCCCTTTGATTTGGGGAGCGTAATAATGCGGATAGTGCTGGGATTGTCATTTCCGCCACTGAGCGGGAATCTCCTTCTGTCCTTTCTTGCGTCTGCTATTTGCTTTCTACTAAATTCACAAATTCCTTGCAGACGGCTTCGGGATCGGGCTTGCCGAAAATGGCGCTTCCGACGACGAAGATGTTTGCACCCGCTTCTTTGCAGGCGAGGATGTTGTCGAGCTTAACGCCGCCATCGATCTGAATGTTGAGTTCCGGCTTGAGGGCGCGGAGTTCACGAATCTTGTCGAGGCAGTAAGGAATGAGGCTCTGGCCACCGAATCCCGGGTTCACAGACATGATGAGTACCATGTCCACGATGTCGAGCACGTACTTGATGCTTTCGAGCGGAGTTGCCGGGTTGATGGCGACTGCGGGCTTGACGCCGAGTTCTGCAATCTGGTGCAGCAAACGGTCGAGATGGTTCGTGGTTTCAGCGTGTACGCTGATGATGCTTGCACCGGCTTTAGCAAATTCGCCCACGTAGTTTTCCGGATTTTCGATCATCAAATGGCAATCGAGCGGGAGCTTGGTGCCCTTCTTGACGCAGGCAGAAATACCCGGGCCAAAGCTGATGTTTGGGACAAAGTGCCCATCCATGATGTCCAAGTGAACGAGGCCTGCGCCTCCGTTTTCGATGGCCTTGAGGCCGTTGCCGAGTTCGAGGAAGTTTGCGTTCAAGACGCTGGGAGCGATGATTTGTTTAAGCATATTTCAAATATAGCAAAATAAAATTTTTTTTACTAAATTTAGGACACTAAGAAATAAGAGGAGATTATTATGTCCAAGAATTCTAAAACTGTGGTTGCAAAACCCGTAAAGAAAGTTGCGACGAAGGCTGCGGCAAAACCCGCTGCAGAAAAGTCCGCCGCAAAAACCGTGAAGGCTCCAGCTAAGAAGGCTCTCCCGAAGGCTGAAAAGCCGGCTAAGGCTCCTGCTAAGGTTGCAAAGGCTACAAAAGTTGAAGCCCCGAAAGCTGAAGTGAAGGTCGCCAAGGCCCCGGCAAAGAAAGCCGCTGCAAAGGCTCCGAAGGCCGCCGCACCGAAAAAGGTTGCCGTCGAATTCGTTGCCGATTGCCCGCTTGCAACAACCGTCTCTGTTGCTGGTACGTTCAACAACTGGACTGTCGATGCCGACATGCTCAAGAAGGACAAGAAGACGGGTCTTTGGGTTGCAAAGATTTCCCTCGTTCCGGGCGACTACGAATACAAGTTTGTCTGTGATGGCAAGAACTGGGATGCAGGCGACAATAAGATCAAGCACGTATAATTGCTCTGATTGAAAAACTATTGAAAATGCGCCGGGCATAACGCTCGGCGTTTTTCATATCCTACCAAATTACTATCTTTGCCCCCGTATGAAATATTCCATCCCTGATTCAGTGCTTTTGAAAGCGGCCAGTGAATACGGCACCCCGCTTTGGATTTATGACCGTGCGACGATTGAACGTGCTGTAAAGGACGTGCAGGTTTTTGACACTGTGCGCTTTGCTCAGAAGGCATGCCCGAACCTTTCTGTGGTTTCGCTCATCCGCAAGCTTGGCTGCGTTGTCGACGCCGTCTCCGCTGGCGAAATTGTGCGCGCCCTCAAGGCCGGCTTCAAGGGTGGACAGCAGAAGGGCAAGGTTCCTGAAATTGTCTACACAGCCGATATCTTTGACCGCGATGCACTCGAACTCGTGAAGAAGTACGACATCGCCGTGAACGTGGGCTCTCCGGACATGATTCAGCAACTCGCTGATTTTGGCGTGAAGTCTGAACTCACCATCCGCGTGAATCCGGGTTTTGGCCATGGCCACTCCCGCAAGACGAATACCGGTGGCGACCTTTCTAAGCACGGTATTTGGCACGAACAGATTAAGGACTGCATCAAGCTCGCCCAGAGCAACGGCATGTGGATTACCGGTTTGCACATGCACATCGGTTCCGGCACGGATTTTGAACACTTGGCCCAGGTTTGCGATGCCATGGTGGACGCTAGCCGTCACCTCGGTTCTCACCTCCGCACGATTAGCGCTGGTGGTGGCCTCCCGATTCCGTATCATGAAGAAGAAAAGGGCAACCGCATTGACGTGAAGGCTTACTATGATTTGTGGGACAACGCCCGCAAGCGTATCCAGCAGAGCATTGGTCACGATGTCCATCTCGAAGTGGAACCGGGCCGTTACCTTGTTGCAGAAAGCGGCTACCTCGTTGCGGAAATCCGCGCTGTCAAGAAGCAGGGAAATAATTTGTTCTACTTGCTCGACGCTGGCTTTACCGATCTCGTTCGTCCGAGCTTCTACGGTAGCTACCACGCCATTTCCGTGATTGCCCGTGACGGTCGTGAACTGAACGAAACTGTTGACGCTGTTGTCGCTGGCCCGCTTTGCGAATCCGGTGACGTGTTCACGCAGGAAGAAGGTGGCTTTGTCGTGACGCGCAAGCTCCCGAAGGCTCAGGTGGGTGATCTCTTGATTCTCCATGATGCCGGTGCTTACGGTGCCGCCATGAGCAGCAACTACAACAGCCGTCGCTACGCTGCCGAAACGATGTACACGAAGGGCGAAATCAAGCTCGTTCGTGAACGCCAGACTTTCGAACAACTCTTGCAGAACGATCGCATTATTGAATTATAAACTTCGCATAGCTTCGTTGCTCGCCTCCTTACGTACATCTTAGTACGCTACGGAGGCTCGCGCCTTGCTCTGCTCGTTTCTAATTCAATACTGAATATTCATGTGCTTTTGTCACCCCGGACTTGTTCCGGGGTTGTCTTTTTTCCTAGCCAAGTCCATACTCAAATTTCTATCTTTGCCGCCGGAAATAAGACTATGGGTAACTTACGCGCTATTCTCATGCCGGTCGCTATTCTTGCTGGCATCCTCATTCCTCAGGCGCACTTTCTGTCGCCGCTCTTGCCGTTCACTATCGGCATCATGATGTTCCTTACGTTCGTGACGAAAATTCCGCCGCAGACGCATGGTTACACGTTCAAGATTGAAGTCCGCGCGTTTATTGCAAGCCTCGTGATTATTGCCGCCCTCTGGGGTATTGTGGAACTTTTCCACTTGCCGCGTGAAGTGCTTTTGGGCGGTGCGATTATTGCGCTTTGCCCGCCTGCGAATGCGGCACCTGCAATGGCGAAAATGCTTGGTGGCAGCGCGTCCCTTGCGCTCAAGATTTTCCTCAGCGGTAACCTGATTGCATGCTTTAGCATCCCGATTATCTTTGGATATTTGACTGGAGCCGAGGCGGACCTTTCCGAAATCGCGATGAAGATTTTCAATACGATCCAGCCGATTATCAGCATCCCGCTTGCGTTTGCGTTTGGGCTCCGTAACTTTTACCCGGAACTTGCCGACCGTGCCGCGAAATACCAGAAGTACACGATGTTCGTGTGGACGTTCTCGGTGTTCATTATTTTGTCCAAGGCGAGCTTCGACATTCGCGAAATGGGCTTTGCCGACTTGTGGAATAGCGGAAAGCTCCCGCTGATGGCTGCGGTTTCGCTTGTGCTTTGCCTTTTGCAGTTTTGGCTTGGATGGGTTTGCGAACGCGGTCGCCGTCCGATTGAAGGCTCGCAGAGCATGGGGCAAAAGAACACGACGCTTGTTATCTGGGTTTCTAGCCTTTACGCGGGCCCGGTGGTGGCTCTTGCCCCGACTTGCTACGTTGTATGGCAGAACCTTGTGCTCAGCTATATGACCGCAAAAATCAAGCCGAAAAAAGATAGCTAGAACTTAGAATTTAGATCTTGGAACTTAGAATATTTCTGAAATCAAAATGTCATGCCCTGCTCCGACAGGGCATCTCCTTTTTTATGTCGAGATGGTGATGCCCGCATTCGCGGGCATGACAAAATGAAATTTGTTCATCGTCACATACAAGAAAATTTTTAAACTTTTCTTTAATTTTTGCTTACGACTGCTTTATATTTATACACATGGTGTATTCGAAGCTGGTTTCATCTTTGATTGCCCTTGTGGCAATCCTTTTTGTGTCATTCTTTGTGCGTGACTGGTATGTGCTGCATCAGTGCGGTGCTGTTCAGTCGTGTCTAGATTCTACCAGCGATTTTCAGAACATCACAAAGTTTATCGTAACCTTTATTGCAACGCTACTTGCGTTTATGATTGGCAGACGTTCAGTCACTAGGCGCGATCGCTTCTTTTTGCAGATGAGTTTTTTGATGATTCTTTGTGCCGACTTTTGTTTTAAAATTCTGTACAATTATTTTGGCACGCCTGAAACTCGAGAAAATTTTATTTCGCTCGGCATTGGATTTTTCTTCATGGCGCAGATGATTTTAATTTATCGACATTCGCGTACAAAGAATACGGACTGGTCGTTTCCGTGGATTTATTGCATTCCGCTTGCGGCTGTGATTGCGATGATTTTCCTTGCATATTTCAAGGTCCTTGAATCCGTGATGCTCATGGCTGTTATTGCGTACGCGCCGACGTTGCTTTGTTCGCTTTACATGGCGTGCAGGGCGACAACGCTAGGCTTTTTCCCGGAGAAAAATGCCTTCTTCATCATGATCGGGATGGTTTGCTTTACATGCTGCGATGCGCTCACTGGAATTTCGCTCCTTACGGGAGCGGATCATTCGACCCGTGAAATCTTGGCTGTTGTGTCGAACAACTTTATTTGGCTCTTCTACGTCCCGGCCATTATTTTCCTTGCTTTGAGCGGATATCGCCGTAACGTTTAGATCCGCATGCTTGGCTCTTTTCCCCTAAAATTCTATTATTACCTCGTTCAAAGAGGTCATAATGATTATTGATTTAAAAGGTATGGAGACGACTGTTCTCCCGAATTTTAAGGGTGGCGAAAAAGAATACAAGGCCAAGATGTATTTCGACGGTACGACGCGCATTATGCACGGCACGCTCGAAGCTGGCGCTTCTATCGGTTACCACAAGCACGAAACCAACAGCGAAATTATGTTCTTTGTCTCGGGGAAGGGCAAGGTACTTTTTGATGATGGTGTGGAATATGTCGAAGCTGGCCAGTGCCATTTCTGCCCGAAGGGCCATTCCCACAGCTTGATTAATGAAGGTCCGGACAATCTCGTCTTTTATGCGACGGTCCCGGAACTCGGATAAGTTTAATTTAATGGAGAAAATATGTCTAAATTAATGCGTTCTATTTCTGGTATCCGCGGAATCGTTGGCGATACCCTTACTCCGCAGGTTTTGCAGAGCCATGTGCGTGCTTTCCTCGAAATCACGAAGGCAAAGCGCGTGGTGATTGGCCGCGATAGCCGCCCGACAGGTGATGCCATCGTGCAGTTCGTCGCTGGCATTTGCCGCCTTTCTGGCGTGGATGTTGTGGATGTGGGCCTTTCGACGACCCCGTCCGTGGAACTTTTGACGACGCACTTCAAGGCTGATGCGGGCATCATCATTACCGCAAGCCATAACCCGCTCGAATGGAACGCTCTCAAGTTCCTCAACAACAAGGGCCTTTTCCTCGGTCCGGATGATGTGAAGCAGCTCTTTGCTCTCGCTGATGCAAACCAGTTCAGCTATCCGGATTACCGCACGATGGGCAAGTACGAAGTTGCCCCGGATGCCGATGGCATTCACATTGATGGTACGCTCAAGATTCCGTTCGTGGATGTCGAAGCCATCAAGGCCAAGCATTTCAAGGTTGCTGTCGATGCCGTGAACGGTGCCGGTAGCTTTATTGTGCCGCGCCTCTTGGAACAGCTCGGTTGCGAAGTTGTCCGTGTTCATTGCAGCCCGGATGGCACGTTCCCGCGTGGTGCAGAACCGATTCCTGAAAATCTCGGCGACTTGCGCAAGGCTGTCAAGGATAACGGCTGTGCTGTTGGCTTTGCCGTGGACCCGGATGCAGACCGCTGCGCTCTCGTCGATGGTTTGGGACAAAGTATCGGCGAAGAATACACGCTTGCAATTGCAACGGACGAAGTACTTGCCCAGAAGAAGGGTAGCGTTTGCGTGAACCTCTCCACGAGCCGCATGAACGAAGATGTTGCCGCCAAGTACGGTTGTGAATTCAGCCGCGCGAAGGTCGGTGAAATCAACGTTAGCCTCCAGATGATCGAAAACGGTTGCGTGATTGGCGGTGAAGGTAACGGCGGTGTGATTCTCCCGGCGCTCCATTACGGTCGCGATAGCCTCGTGGCTGCCGCACTTGTGCTTAGCTGGATGGCCCACCACAATGGCGGCCCGGAAAAGTTCGTAGCTGAAAATCCGGCCTACGTGATGCCGAAGAAAAAGTTCGAACTCGGCGACAAGAAGGTTGCAGACATTCTCCCGAAAGTCAAGGCTGAATTTGCTGGCTGGAAGATGGATGAACGCGACGGCCTCTGGCTCGGTTCCGAGAAGTCCTGGGTACATGTGCGCGCCAGCAACACAGAACCTGTAATCCGCGTGATTGCCGAAGCCCCGACAGCTGAAGAAGCTGAGACTCTTTGTAGTAAGGTCGAAAAGCTCATTTAGTAGTAAGTAGACAGTAACGTCATCCTGAGTGCGAAAGCGCGAAGGATCCAGTCAAATTAAACCAAAAGGGCTCGCCGTTTCCGGCGGGCCCTTGAACATTAGAGAGTGTATAGGAAATCTTTAGAACTGTTCGAAGAACTTGTGGACTTCTTCAGGAACCCATGTCTGTTCCCAGTTCCAGCCGACACCCATGTTACCGGTGTCATGAGCGGTCCACTGATGGTCACCCGGCCAGCTGCACCACTTGACCGGGAAGCGTTCGTCGACGTTCTTAAAGTCATAGCAGACGTGTCCGGTGTTGCCGTTCACTTCTTCAGGCTTTTCGGAGCTTGCGTCGGTGAAGTCGCCATTGGCGTCGGCCTTGCCGTTACGCTTGAGGATTCTCGGGAGGGCACTATTTTTGGCGCGGTTGTAATCGCATCTGCCGTCGTTTTTGCCGTGAACGTTCATCCAGGCGATCGGCAAGTTCTTCATGTTGTTGCCTTCGGGGAGCCAAATGTTGTAGTCAGCGACTGCGTAGGTGGCTGCAGCGCGGACGCGGCTCTGCATGTCTTGCATGAGTGAGTAGCTGAACATGGCGCCAAAGCTAAAGCCTGTAATGAACACGCGGCTTGTATCAATGCAGTAGTTGTCGTTCAAAGTCGTGAGTGTCTGTGCAAAGAAGTCATGATCGCCTTGGCCCTTGGTCCATACACCGCCAATAGCGTCGAGTGAAACGAAGATGTAGTCGCCGTTCTTGTCGAGCACCTGCTGGCCGTAGTACGGAGTCGGATGGTCGTAGTCTGCTTTGTGATGCACGAAGTCTTCACCTCGGCTACCGTAGCAGTGCAAGGCAAAGAGAACCTTGTGCGGTTTCTTGTTGTCGTAGTTCTTCGGCAAGGTGATAAAGTAATCGCGGGTGTCGTTACCGACCTTGATTTGGAACTGGTCGCCGTTTTCGACGCTCTTGACTTTTTTCAATGTGGAATTGGTGCCGCAGCCCTTACTCGGGGTCGGTGCGTTCTTCAAGGCGTAACCGAATTTGAACGTCGGTTCGGGAGGGATGGTCTTCGAAAGTTTCACGTCAACGGTCGTGTCGAGCGTTCCGAGCGGCACGGTGAGCGTGTCATAGCCTTCGAATGTAAAGCGGAGTGCTTCGTCCTTGGCGGCATCCTTCATGAGGGCGTTAGCCTGTGAGCCGAAGGAGCTGGTAAAACTTTCGTCCGTCGTGAACTTGAAATTCTGCTTGGCGTTACCGACAGAGACCTGTGCAAAGTAAGTACCGCGTGCGCTGAGTCCTTTGCTCAAGTCATACGTGCCGGAACCTTGCAATGTCTTTTTGAAAACCTGGTTGCCGAGCGAGTTGTAAATCTTTACCTGAACAGGCGAGGTGCTGCTCTGGGAGTAAGAGAGAATGCCTTTGTTTACGCTGATATAGCCAACGGCGTTTCTGAAGCTTGGGTTGATGCCCACTTCCTCTTCCTGGATGGTGAATTTACCCTTATCATCCGTCGAGGCTGTCTTGCCTTCTTTGAGCAGGTCTACCGTGACACCTTTGAGTGCCTTGCCGTCATTGTCAGAAACGGTTCCTGTGATTGTGTATGCCGATGCCATCCCGCACAAGGCAAAACACGCGGCCGTAAATAGATTGGGCGCTTTAATCATGTGTACTCCTTTTACCAAACTCCTAAGACACACCTCACTATAAACTAATCTAATTCCAGATGTGATGAATGTTACGCGTTTGCGCTCCATGTTTATGGATGAATTGTCTATAAAATGATTTTTACAAGTCCCGCTAAAGTTGGCGATGCCGAAGGGCCGGAATGCGCGGGCATGACAGAAAAAAGCGGCTCCTGGGGAGGAGCCGCTTTTGGGTAGAGAGTTGATTTATGAATATCGTTTGTGATTAGAACTGGCCGAAGAACTTGTTGACTTCTTCAGGAACCCAAGTGTTTTGCCATTGACCGTTGTCCGAAGCGGTCCACTGGTGGCCACCGCCCCAAGTGCAGAGCTTGACCGGGAATCGCGGGTCTACGCTCTTAAAGTCGTAACAGACGTGGGTGTTGCCACCGCTATACTTCGTTGCCTTTTCCTTGCCGCGAGCATCGGTGCCGTCCGGGCCGTTATTGGCGAGGATGCGGTCCACAGAGCTGTCGACACGGCTATAAGAGCAGAGGTTGTCCTGAGAACCGTGCACGTCCATCCAGGCAATCGGCTTGCCGGCATTCTTCGGGATGTAAATGTTCCAGTCTGCCACAGCGTAAACGGCGACAGCGCGGATGCGGTGCTGGAATACCTGGGCCAAAGAGTTGGTGACCATGGAACCGAAGCTGAAGCCCGTTACGAACACGCGAGAGGTATCGATGCAGTAGTTTTCTTCGAGTTTGGTGAGGAGTTCGTCAAAGAAGATGTGGTCCTTGTTATCGCCAGTGCGCCAGGGGCTTCCGTCCGTATCGCCACGCGGAGCGACAAAGATGAATTCATTGTTCTTGTCGAGATTCTGCTGGCCATAGTACGGAGACGGATGGTCGGCGTCCGGAGAATGGTTGGTGAAGTCTTCGGCGTTAGAGCCCATGCAGTGCATAGCGAAGAGAATCTTGTACGGCTTGGTGTTGTCGTAGTTCTTCGGGAGCGTAATCCAGAATTCACGATTCAGGCCAGCGCTTGTCATGTTGTACTTCTTGGCGTTGCTGTTCTGACCGGTCGACTGGAGTGTCGAATTTACGCCGCAGCCCTTACTCGGGGTCGGTGCGTTCTTCAAGGCGTAGCCGAATGCGTAGGTCTGTTCGTTAGAAACCTTCGTGAGCTTCACGTTGAGGTTTGTGTCAAGCGTGTTGAGTGCGATGGTGAGCGTGTCGTAGCCATCGAGGACAAAGCGGATGGCTTCGCCGGCTTGAGCATCCTTCATGAGGGCGCTTGCGTCTTTGGAACCGATCGAGCTCTCAAAGCTGCCGTCTGTCGTGAACTTGAATTTCTGCGTTGCAGAACCGACGGATACCTGTGCAAAATAGGTACCGCGAGCCTTGATTCCCTTGGTCAGGTCATAGGTGCCGGAGCCCTGCAGAGTCTTTTTGAAAACCTGGTTACCGAGCGAGTTGTAAATCTTCACCTGCACAGGAGAAGTACTGCTCTGGGAATAAGAAAGAATGCCGTTGTTGATGCCGATGTAGCCGACGGAATTTTTGTAGCTCTGGTTGAGCCCCGTTATTTCGTCTTCGTGAATGGTGAATTTACCCTGGTCGTCTGTCTTTGTAGTCTTGCCTTCCTTGAGCAAGCTGACATCGACGCCGTTAAGGACCTTACCCTGATCGTCGGAAACGGTTCCGCTAATCGTGTAGGCAAATGATGTGGTACATAAAGCCGCAACGCATGCTGCGGTAACGAACGAAAGACGTTTCGCTTTCATCGAACACTCCTTTTTGAAATCCAAAAATTTCTCTCTGGACCTCTTAACCCAATCTTAATTTATTTTCCAAAAAGAAAATAATCTCTTATGTAAATATATTGTTATGGACATTTTGTCAAGGACTTAAGGTTATTACATAATTTTGTAAGAAATTTGTAATTTTGATTATTCGACATAGCCTTGAATTCTAGTAACTAATGACTATTGACGAATAACTAAATTCTATATATACACCTATGAACCACATTGCAATTTTTATCGACGCAGAAAACTTGACCAACTGGGTCAAAAATAACGGTGTACAGTCGCTTATGGACGAACTTTTGCCGCTTGGGCAGATTGTCGTGCGCAAGGCTTATGGCAAATGGTCTACGCCGCAGCTGATCCCGTTGCAGTCCGCGCTCAATGAAAATGGCTTTGAACTTGTGCATACGTTCCATCCGGTGAGTGGCAAGAACTCGACGGACATCAAGATGACGGTCGATACGATGGAAGTGGCGCTCGATTCCCAGGTGCAGTGGATTGTGCTTGCCACGGGCGATTCTGACTTTTCGCCGCTTTTCCGCAAGCTGCGTGAACAGGGCAAGGAAGTGATTGGCGTGGGGCCCAAGTCCCCGCTGAGCGAATGCGTCAAGAATTCCTGCTCCCGCTACATTTACACAGACGATGCGACTGGTGCAGATGACGATTCCGGCGATGAAGTCGCCGATGCGAAGGAACGCGCAAACTTGATCGTTTCCGAGAAAATCGATTCCATGGAAATGCTCCGTAGCGTTTTGCAAAAAGAAGATGGCCCGATTGCACTTGCGGCGATCAAGCCCAAGATGCTAGGTATCGATAACGCGTTTAACGAAAAGCGTCTTGGCTTCAAGACGTTTAAGGATTTCGTGAAGTCTGCGGACTTTGTGCAAATGACGGATGTGGGTGGCGGTTCTTACATGGTGGCACTCGCCGAGCAGAAAGTCGCTGTCGAAGAAGATGCGCAGATGGTTTTGGCAAAGGCGCTCAAGCGTAAGGGCTGGGACATGTTCCCGCGCAACATGCTCAAGAAGATTTATGCCGAAGCTTGCGACCTTACTTCATTTGTTCCGATGAACAAGCAGGACCTGGTTCAGGAAATTGTTGCAAAGAATATTGCCGGTACGACGAGCAGCATTATCAACCGCGCGCTGAGCACGTTCTTCAAGGCGAAGCTTGTGACCATCAGCGGTGGTGATGACAAGCTCTGGACTGTCACCGAGACGAACCAGTACTGGAAAGAAATTGACAAGGCCATGCTCGACAGGCTCCGCGTGAGCCTCAAGGAAACCGGTCAAAAAGTCCCCAAGAAAGATATCGTCGCTATTTTGTACGGAAAGTACGCTGACGGCGAAGCCGAAAAGCTCGTATAAAAAGGAGATGCCCCATCAAGTGGGGCATGACACGTTTCTGCATCGCTCGGCTACGCTTCGTCGTTCTGAGTGCAACGAAGAACCCAGTTATATCTTGTTCTACATACCAGAAATGACTGGATTCTTCCGCCTTCGGCGTCAGAATGACGGTTGCGATAGTCTAATCCAGCTTTCCTTGATACAAATCCAGCAGGTTGCGGGCCAAGAGGCTTGTGTACTTGGCGTTCGTGAGCGTGGACTGTGCGCTTTCGAGGCGGTTCTTCTGCGTGAGGTAATCGGTGTACGTGAGGGCGCCTACGTTACGTTGTTCTTCGGCGACCTGCAAGGCTTCGTTTTCTGCTTCGACTTGGAGGATTGCTGCCTTCCACTGCATGTCGGCGCTGAGCGCGTTCAGGTAAAGCTTTTCGATGTTGTTTTCGAGCGTCTTTGCCTGTTCCTTCAAAGCGACCTGGCTTTCGGTTTCACTAATCTGTGCCTGCAAGACCTTGTTTTCGGTTGCGCCGCCATCGATAATCGGGATGTTGATGTTCAACGAAACGCTGTGCGAATAGCCGTTCTTGAGCTGGCTACCGTACTTTCTGGATTCCCAGGCTTGGAGGCCGGTGCTTGCGCTTGCGCCGAGCGATACCTTGATGGACTTGCCCTTGCCTGCAATTTCGGTATTCTTCTTTGCCACTTGGATCGCGAGGCTGTCAGACTTTAAACCTGGATTTGTTTCCGTGGCTGTAGCCTGGAGTGCATCGAGTGTCGGAATCGGCGTGAGGGCGTCCGGCGTCTGGATTTCGGATTCAGGCGCAGAGACTTCGAACGCTTCGCTTTCCGGGAGTTCCAAAAGCTGGCGGAGTGTTGTCTTTGCGGTATTCACGCTAAGCTGAGCGGCGAGCTGGGCTGCTTCTTTCTGGAGCACGTTTGCCTGCGACTGCGTTAAGTCCTTCTTGGTGATGGAGCCTGCTTCGAACAGCGTGTTGTAGTGCTCGAATTCGGCCTTGGCAAGTTCAACGGTCGCATCTGCTGTGTGCAACTTTTCGATTGCGGCGAGCAAGTTCATGTAGGCGTTCAAGACGCTTTCTTGCACGGAGCGTTCGGTTTCCTTTGTTGAAAGGCGCGTCGCTTCCTTGTTGATTTCATTTGCCTGGATGGAAAGTCTCGTAGAGCCGCCGTCCCAGAGTGTGTAAGAAGCGCTAAGGCCTGCATTCAAGCGGTAATGGTCTTGCGGACCGTCTCTGAACGGGGAATCGTAAAGGGTGTTGCCGATGCTGGCGGAAAGCGTGGGGTAGTTCCCGACTTTAGCCTGTTCGAGGCTCACATCTGCTTTCTGTTCGCGGAGCTTTGCGGATTCGAGCTTGAGGCTCTTTTCTTTGGCCTGCTTGAGGCATGCGCTTAAGGTCCAGGAACCATCAGCGAAAACGAGTGATGCTGACGCAAAAATACCGAGAACGATTGCTTTTCTGTAATTCATACCTTTTAGATGCCCCAGCTATATATTTTGGTTGCGTGATTTTTAAGATAGCAAATTTGTACAAACACAAAAAGGCTTCCTTGCGGAAGCCTTTTCGAATGGACGGTACTGGATTTGAACCAGTGACCTCTGCCGTGTGAAAGCAGCGCTCTAAACCAACTGAGCTAACCGTCCGAGGTGAGTGCAAATATAGAAAAGGATTTATTTGCTGTCAAGGGTTATAAGAACTTGTCTTCGGCAGCGCGGAGGATGCTGAGGAACTCTGCCGGGGTTTTGGAGGCGATGAGGTCCTTGCGAACGTTGCCGTCAGCGAGGAGGCGGCTCACGGAAGAGAGTGCCTTGAGGTGCGGGCCAACGGTATTGCCCGGGCTCACGATGAGGATGAGCAAATAAACCGGTTCACCGTCAAAGGACTGGAAGTCGAGGCCCTTTTCGATGGTGGCGGCGACCATGCACATACGGTCAACGTAGTCAATCTTGGCGTGGGGGACAGCAAGACCGCAACCGATACCCGTGGAACGGCTCTGTTCGCGCGTCCAGATGGCTTCGAAGATTTCATCGCGGTGGTCAAGTTTGTAGGCGCTGCAAAGAGTATCTACCAATTCGTTAAGAATGGCTTCCTTAGTTTCACTGGAAGAGTTAATCAAGATGCAATTATCTACAAATCTTTCAGAAAGTCGCATGTTTATTATGTTCCTTTTTGTGTATCTGTCAAACAATCATTTTAGAATAATTATTGCGATTTGGTAAGATTTATATCTAAAATATGTTTAAAAAAGAAGATAATTCTAGCTGTGAAGTGGTATTTTCGAGCCTGTCGATGGCTTTTCTCATGAGCGCGACGTCAATTTGGCCGGGGGCGGCCGCTTTTCCGATGGAACCGTAAGTGAGGTTTGCACCCTCCTTCAAAGACCAAATTCGGCTGATTTTTCCGGTTTCGCCCATGCCGAATGCGGCGATGAACTTGAACCCTTTGGCCCTTTTGGCGAACTTGTAGAGGCGCGTGCAGTCGTCTTCGGAGTTGCTCATGGCGGCGATTTTGATGCCGTCTGCCTTGACCCGTTTGACGTCGGTGAGGTAGTTCTTGAGTTCGAGGTCGCTCGGGATGCGGGTGAAGTTGTGCTCGGAAATGAGGATCTTCACGCCTTTCGGAGTTGCAATTTCGCGGAGCTTGTCGTAGTCGTGCAAGCAGTCGCGTTCGAGGTCCAGCCATTCCGGGACGTCCGATGCGTTAAGAATTTGTTCGAAAAGTTCGGGGCGCTCGATAGCGCGTGCGTCGGGGAATGTGCCGCCGTCACGCTTGAGTCGTATGGTGCCGAGCTGTATTGCCTTCGGGACGAGTTTGCGGATTCTTGCTGAAAGTCCTTGCCATTCGGATTCGTCAAAAAAGTCGTAACGGATTTCGAGGATATCGCAGCTTTCAAAGTCAATGCGTGCCGGGTGGAGTTCTTCGCTCTCGGCGGCGGTAAGCGTTTCGGGACTCACGAGCCCGACTAGGTATTTCTGAGAATCGATTGGCATGGCCTAAAATTTAGCAATTAGGAAATAGGAAGTAGGAGTTAGGAATTCTCATCGCGTCATGTTGAGTGGCGAAGCCACGAAACATCCAGTAAAGTCTCGTATTGAACGGAATATGACTGGATCCTTCGTCGCAAGCTCCTCAGGATGACAACTTTAGAATGACGATGTTGAAATCTTGTAACTAACTTCTGCCTCTAAAACACTGTCTACTTCCTACTTCCTACTGCTTACTGCTAATTGCGAATTTTCTACATTATAGTGGAACAAAAGGATTATTTATGGCAGATTGTAACGAAAACAAAGAAAAGCAGACCCCGGACATGCTCAAGAAGGCGGAAGAATACCTCGCCTCCAAGCGCAGAATTTTCTTGTGGGGTGGTGTCGATGACGAAAGTGCCGAACGCATTGTGAAGCAGCTCCTGTACCTGGATTCCCTGAATCACGAAGACATTATTTTCTTCATCAACAGCCCGGGTGGCGTGATTTCTAGTGGCCTTGCCATTTACGACTGCATGAACGCAATCCAGAGCGATGTTGTGACTGTTTGCTGTGGACAGGCTGCCTCGATGGGTGCCGTGCTCCTCACCGCCGGTGCAAAGGGCAAGCGTTGTGCATGGCCGAACGCTCGCATCATGATCCACCAGCCGCTCATTCACGGCGAGATTGTGGCTCCTGCAAGCGATATCCAGATCCAGGCCGAAGAAATGCTACGCATCCGTGGCATCACGGGCAAGATTCTTGCTGAAACTTCTGGACACACGATTGAACAGATTGACCGCGATACCGAACGCGACAACTTTATGTCTGCCGAAGAGGCTAAGTCTTACGGTCTCGTGGATAAAGTCGAGAGTATTATCTAATGGGTTTATTTTCTGCAATTAAGAGTGGCCTTGCCAAGACCCGCGACGCTCTCCTTGGGGAGTTGAAGGGTATTGTCGGTGCCGGTAAGATTACGGACGAGACGCTCGAAGAACTTGAAGAGCATCTCATCAAGGCTGATGTCGGTGTCGAAGCTGCATTCCTTTTGACGGATGCACTCCGCGAAAATGCTTTGGGCAAGTCGCTTACGACAGAGCAGGTGCTCGACATCATGCGTAATGAAGCGGAACGCTTGCTCAAGGATCCGCCTCCGTTTGAACTCAAGGGCAAGCCGCATGTGGTGCTCGTGATTGGTGTGAACGGTGCAGGCAAGACGACGACAATCGGTAAGCTTGCAGCCCGCCTCAAGAACGAAGGCAAGAAGGTGATGATTGCCGCTTGCGATACGTTCCGTGCTGCTGCTATTGATCAGCTTGAAACATGGGCCGAACGTTCGGGTGCTGAATTCGTGAAGCATCAGGAAGGTTCTGACCCGGCTGCTGTGGCATACGACGCTTGCAGTGCCGCTGTTGCTCGCGGTTGCGATGTTGTCTTGATCGATACCGCTGGCCGTTTGCACAACAAAGACTACTTGATGGAAGAACTCAAGAAGATTGTCCGTGTCATCAAGAAGGTGAGCCCGGACATGCCGCACGACATGTGGCTTGTGATTGACGGCAACACCGGACAGAACACCATCAACCAGACGAAGATTTTCAATCAGAGCTTCCCCTTGACCGGTCTTGTGGTGACAAAGCTCGATGGAACCGCGCGAGGTGGCTCCGTGCTCTCGATTGCAAGTTCGTTGCAAATCCCGATCCGCTGGGTTGGCATGGGCGAACGCATCGATCAGCTCGTAGAATTCAACAAGCGCGACTACGTTGACGGTCTTTTTGAAAACGCTCTAGAAAACAGGGAGTAGTCTATTGCTCTCGAAGGTACGCTCATTTCTATCGAGCCTTTGGGGCTTTCTTGATTCGACACTGACATGGGTTGCCGTGTTTGTTGTCGTAATCGCTGTGGTGTTTTTCTTCTTTTCGAAAACGCCCCCGAAGACCGATGAACGCTTAGTTGCTGCGTTTGTAGAAATGCGTGCTGCCGAACAGCTCTATGGGGGTGAAACTCCTACAGGGCGTCTTGCTCGTCGAGAAATCCTGAACAAGTATGGCTATACCCGTGATGAATTTATCAAGGCTTGCGACAAAGTCCTTGACGACGGGAATAGCTGGGTGCCCTTCCAGATGGCTGTCTCTGATAGAGTAGATTCGTTGCTTGGAATTCCAAAAGTGGTTCCAGTGCAAAAGAAGGGGAAAAAATGATGAGAGCGTGTTTATGGGTTGTTTTGGTACTAAGCCTTGCGCTTTCTGCATTTGCGGCTCCTCCGCCGAAGCCCAAGCTTGTACACTGGATGAACTACACCGAGGCGTTGGAAAAGGCTAAAGGTTCGAGCAAACTTATTTTTGTGGACCTTTATGCGGACTGGTGCGTTCCTTGCCGCATCATGGATGCAAATACTTATACGGATCCGACTGTTGCATCGCTTTTGAATACGCGGTTTTTCCCGGTGAAGCTGGATGCGGATTCCCAAGATACGATTGTTTGCGATGGTAAACGCAAGACGGTACAGCGCTGCTATTTCGATGTGTGGGAATTGAACGTTTTACCTGCTATGGTTCTGATTGCTCCGAACGGACTTTCGATTTTGACGATAAAGGATTCATTTACTGCTGAAGAAATGAAGTATTTGCTTTATCAAATTCTCGAGAAAGAAAAGGAATGGATTTCTAAATGAGTGAAAATGTTCTCTTTTATGCTCAGATTGCATTCTGGGTTCTTTTGTTCTTGATTGTTCATTGCTATTTGCTTTTCCCGATGACGCTCCCGTTCGTGAGTGAAATCTTCAAGCGTAAAAAGAAAAAGGCGGAAGGCATCCCGGAGCTCCCGACCGTGTCTATCTTGATTTCGGCATACAATGAAGAAGCCGTGATTGAACGCAAGATCCATAACATTCTTGAAATCGATTATCCCAAGGAAAAGCTTGAAGTCTTGATTGGCGATGATGGCTCTGCAGACAAGACGGCAGAAATTATTGCACGCTATGCCGATCAGGGGATTACTTTGGTCAAGGCTCCGAAGAATGCGGGCAAGGCGGCAATGCTGAACCGCTTGCAGAAAATCGCAAAGAACGACATTCTGCTGTTCTGCGATGCGAATACGATGTTCTTCCCGAATGTGGTGCGTAAGCTTGTGGACCCGTTCAAGGACAAGAAGATCGGTTGCGCTTGCGGTCACTTGATTCTTTCGGACAAGAGCGGAAGCGTACTTGGCAAGGGCGAAAGCTCTTACTGGGATCTGGAAAGTGAAATCAAAAAGTTCGAAGGCGTGCTCGATCGCTTGATAGGTGGCAACGGTGCGCTTTATGCCATTCGCCGTGAACTTTATACGGAACTTCCGGTCAAGAAGAGCGTCATGGACGACTTCTTTGTGACAACGAAGATTTTGCAGAAGGGCTATTTCTGCACGTTTGTGGATAGTGCCATTGGTACGGAGCAGACCTCCAAGGAATCAAGCGGTGAATACAGGCGCAAGGTGCGCATTGGCCGTGCAAACTTCAACTATTTGTTCTCTTACTTGCCGCTGTTGAATCCGTTCCGCCCGCTGCTGGCTTACTTGTTCTTCTCGCATAAGATTGTGCGCTGGTTCTCGCCGCATATCATCATTCTTTTGTACGTGACAAACGCATTGCTTTTGACGAAGGGCTTGTTCTATCAGGTGACTTTTGGATGCATGACGCTTGCGTTCCTTGTTGCAGTGACAAAGCTTTTGCCAAGTGCCTATTACTTCTTGCTCATGAACCTCGCCATGCTCAAGGGATTCTTCCTTGCGTTTAAGCGTGAACGCAGTGGCGGCTGGGCCCGCGAAGCCCGCAGCGACGAGTAGTATCAGACGAAAGACCGCTACGCTGGTAGACGAGAGACGAAAGTATTGTGTCATCCTGAGCGAAGTGTAACGGAGTCGAAGGATCCAGTGATGTCTTGTTTCGTAGTGTCATCCTGGGGCCTTTCGCTCGCGTCATCCTGAACGCGAAGCGTGAAGGATCCAGTAACGTCTCGTATCGCGTTGTCATCCCGCACTTGTTGCGGAATCACCATCTCGTAAGTGAATAGAAATTATATATTAGAGTGTCGAGATATGAAGAAAATTTTGATAACATTACTTTTCGCGCTTGCGTTTGTCGCTACTCCGGCGAGCGCTTTCACAATGGATGCTCAGGGCGGCTTTTGCAATCGCGTGAGCAGCATGGGCGATTTCAACATGAGTTTCTATGGCCATCTGTGGTATCCCATTGACCAGATGGTTTTTGCAGGCCTCGGCGTCGGTTATGAGGAACTCGACAACGTTGGGTATGTTCCCGTTTCTGGAAGCCTCTGGGTGCGTCTCCCGATTGGTCGTACTGTGTTGCCGATTGCTACAGGTGATTTCGGCTACATGTTCGGCAAGGACAATCAGATGTTCTGGCGCGCTGGCGGCGGACTCGACATCAAGAATGGTGACCGCACATCAATCATCGTTTCGACGGGTTACCAGTTCTTGAACCACTCCGGCGAAGGCTACTGGTACTTGCAAGCCGGCATTCTCATCGAGATGTAAATTTGTTTTAAATAATACTTGTTTTTTTTCAATAATTATGCCGCATTTGCGGCATCTCTTTTTTCTTCGTCATCCTGAACCCGTAGGGTGAAGACAACCTCAAAAGGCGAGTGTTGCAGCCATGCTTGCATGGATATAACCGAGCCTAAGAGGTTGGGGCCTGCCCCATCCAGTCAAATCTAGTTATCGCATATAACACTTTTATATATAAATTTACATTGGAAAATTTTAAACGTAGGAAAATCTCTTATGGAAAATAAAATGAACAAGTTCGGATTGAAAAGACTGCTCGCTGTTTTGGCGGTTGCCTTCGCATGCGTATGCATGTGGGGATGTTCGGACGATGTATCGTTTGAGTGGGAAAGGACTCGGCGGAATGCTAAGGTTATCGGATTTGTCGATGACTCGTTGGTGATGGTGGGCGATTATCGTTTTTGGTTGGAAGTCACGGAGTCTTGGAACGGGGAACACCTAGAGGAATCTGGAGCTGGAAACCCGCGTTTGTGTGTTTACAATTACCGAGTACAGGAAGAAGGGCCGAGATGGTGCGATTCTGTTGCGGAACGAAATAATTCGGGATGGTTTGGTGGACAATTGACAGATTCGATTATTTGGGGTGGCGATTTTACTGCTAAAATGAGAATGTGGAAAATTGGAGAACGGCCACATGAAATAGCTTTAGCGAGAAGGGTAGAGGATGGGTGTTCCGGTAAATTTAAAATAACCTCCATAAAACAGTGGCTTAATGGAACTTTTATTGCAAGAGGTGATAAATCGTTGAATGTAGAAGGTGATGGTTGCCAGTATGCTGTGTTGGATACGATGACAAGAACGTTAATGTTTAAACGTTTGGATGAACGTTTGAAATGGATTAAAGATTGTGACGATGTGAGGGCGTGGGGTGATGATGTGTATTGCATAATCTTGGATGATGAAGAGGGAAATAGTTTCGTTTTAAAAAACGAAAAAGATACGATTCCAACACCTCGAAAATTTGCAATTGGAGGTTTTTGGGGTGATATGATTAAAATGAGCGGAAACATTTGTAGCATGAATAGTGATGAAATTATCTGTTCCGATGTAATATGGTATGGTAATGAGTTGAGGTTTTATCAAAATGATAAATGTGTTGCGGAGTATTGATGGTGGCTGATTGTATGAAAAGATTTTTTCTTTTAGTGGTTATCTTTTCCATCACATGTTGGGCTGTTCCCAAGCCTATGGAAACGGTCGAAAAATATAATATTGTGTTAGTTCATGGTGCGTATCAAGCTGATAAGGGTATATAAAGCAAAAAAGCGGACTTTCGTCCGCCTTTGTTGTAGTTGTATCTTGCAGTTTATTAATCACGAGATTTAACTGGATCCTTCCGCCTTTTGCGTCAGGATGACGAAGTAGTCATTACCCCTTCGCGATCATTTCCATGAGTTCAGAGTCGAGGCGTTCGGGATTGTTGTACTGCGGTAAATCGTTGTGCAGCGATTCGCCTTTTGAAACGAGACCGAAGTCCAGATTCTTGTAGTTCCAGTAGCTGTAACCCACGTCGGCGTCGCGGAGGATGTCGAGGAAGTCGCGCATCCAGGCGAGCTGATACTTGCGGGGTACTTGTACGTAAACGCCGAACTCGTTGCAGCTTACGGGCAAGTCGTACTTGGCGCGGAAATCAAGAGCGTTCTGGATGCTGGCCTGCAACTGGGCCTTGTCCCACTTGCCATATTCCACATTCAAACGTGTCGTGCCGCCTGCTTCGGGGGCGGCGTAGTCGCCCGGCCACGGGCGTTCAATCTTGAAGAACGGATCGTCGATCCATGCGGCGCCCTGGTGCGTAAATGTCACCGGCGTGTAGGTGTGGAAACTGTAGATGGCATTGTCGTCATCGAGCGGTGTGAGGAATTCGAATTCCCTAGCACTGTTCCACTTGTTCGCGCCAACGACAATCGTGTTCTTCGGGGCGTGCTTGCGGATTTCCCAGAAAATTTCGTCCTTGACTTTGTCCCAAACCTTGGAATCACTTGCGGCCGGTTCATTCAAAAGTTCCATCATCACGCGCGGCATGGAACTGTAGCGTTCAGCCATGAATGCCCAGATCTTGCGCGTGTCCTTGCGGGCGTTCGCATCGGCAAAGAAAGCTTGTTCGTGGTTGCTGGCGAGGTGGAAATCGTGACCCGGGCACTTGTGAAGGTCGAGAATCACGTCCAGATCTGCATCCTGGATGTCCTTGAGCGCCTTGTCCAGGAGCGCAAAGATTTCTTCGTCCGGCTTGAGGTCGTCGCCTTTAAATAAATTAAAGTAGTCAACTGGCAAGCGAACGTGGTTGAACCCCGCATCGTGGATGCGCTTGAAATCGCTTGTTCCAAGGAACGTCTTGATGTGACCTACGACCCCCGGAAAACCGACAGGATCCTTTTCTTCGATGCAGTCTACCTGACTGAACCATCCGCCCAAATTCACTCCGCGCAATCTTTCTTTCTTCATGCGTGCCATCCCATACTTTGGCTGCCGGGGCAGCCGGTTGAATGAATAGGTTATTCGTTTACGATGTTCAAATCTTCGTCGGCGATGTTTAGGTCCATGATGACTTCCATATCGTCGGGAAGGTTATAAAAATCTACAACCAGGCCCACCTTCTTGTCTTCGTCTTTTTGCTTGTCGAACTGGACGACGTCGTAAATTTTCATTTTGACGACAGCTTCCTGCGTCACAGGAATTTCGATGGTCATGCCCTTGCTGATCGGGCCTTCTACAATCTTGCCCTTGAAAACCAGACTGGTCTGGTCTTCGCCGAGCGAGGTCTTCTTCACGTGAAATACAGCCATTATTAAGCCATTAACTTTTTGAATTAATCGGTTTGTTTTGACGTGGCATACAATTTCGCCACACATAAAAATTTAACTTTTTTACATGACTCTCCGTGTTGGTCGAATCCCTTTTTTGGTCTGTGCGCCGTTTTTCTTCAATTCTGTCGGGCGCGAGAATGAATTTCCCGATGTAGCCTTTGTCGATGGCCCGCCGAGTGCCCATAGTGCAGGCCTCAAGGATGGCTCTATCCACCTGTCTCCGGCGTCTTCGATTACGTTTGCGCAAAAGCCGGGCGCCTTTGTGCTCTCGCCTGTGCTTTGCACGTCGTGCTCCTTTGAGGTGCGGTCGGTCAAGCTGTTTTCACGTTACCCGATTGAGGAACTTTCGGGCAAAAAAATTCGCATGACATCGCAGAGCAAGACTTCTGTTACGTTATTGCGGATTCTCCTTGAAAATCGATATGCTCTTCGTCCGGAATATGTGCCGGGGCTTGCGGCTGAGTCGACTGACGATGCTTGCCTTTTGATTGGCGACTTGGCGCTTGAAGAAAATGAACGCCACCGCTTTGCATATAGTTATGATCTGGGAACTCTCTGGCAGGAATGGCAAGGATTACCTTTTGTGTTTGGTGCATGGCTGATTTCGAAGGATGCTCTGTCGACTCGCTTGCGCCCTGTTCTCGATGATTACATGTTGCGCTTGGAAACAAGCATTCGCGAGTTCCGTAAAAATCCGTCGCAAGCGCTGGACGTGTGGCTTGCGAAGTACCCGGTGAATTTGCCGCGCCCTCTTATCGAAGATTACTTTAGTGTGCTCGATTACCATTTTACTAATGAACGTAAACAATCGCTTACGTTGTTTTTCAAATTGGCCGCTCAAATGGGGTTAGTTGATTCCGCTCCGCCGATAGAGTTCCTCGAGTAATTTTATTTTATAGCGGTTGGAATGAGTGTTGGGATGGTAAGGAGAACAAAATGGTAGAGGAAAAAATTCTTATCGTCGACGATGATGATGTTGAATTAAAAAGAGACTCGGATATTCTGAAAGCGGTTGGGTACGAAGTTATCGGCTGCAAATCCGGTGCCGAAGCATTGGAGTACCTGAACAACAATCCCGTGGAGCTTGTGGTGCTTGACGTCAATATGCCAAACATGAATGGTTTCGACGTCTGCCTGAATATCCGCAAGCAGTTCCCGCTAGATGACTTGCCGATTATATTCCTCACGAATCAGGAAAATGAAGCTAGCGTTACGCAAGGATTTCAGTCGGGAGCTTCTGATTTTGTCTGCAAGTCTGCTGCGCCTGATATTCTGCTTGCTAGAATCGGTGTGCATCTGCGCTTGGCTCGTTCGCTGCGCAACTTGCGCGAAATCTCTTTGACGGACGACTTGACGGGCGCCTACAACCGCAGGCATGCCATCTGCTCGCTGCGAGAATTGTTTGCCCGTAGCAAACGCTATGGCACGAATTTTTCGATTATCTATTTTGACCTGAACGGACTCAAGAAAATCAATGACCAGCATGGGCATTTGGCTGGAGACTTGTTGCTCCGTTCTGTCGTGAACGTTTGCAATAAGTTGCTTCGCGAATCGGATATGCTGTTCCGCATGGGTGGTGATGAATTCATGGTCATTTGCCCGGATACCGATTTGAAGGGTGCGTTTGTCTGTGCCGAGAGAATGCAGGCTGCGGTAAAGTCTCTTACGATTGTAGACCAGACGGTCGCCTTTGCGTATGGCACGGCGAGCTCTACCGAAGACTACAAGGACATGGACGAGATGCTCCGCAGTGTCGATGCTTCCATGTACGACTGCAAACGCAAAATGCGCGCCGAACGCAGTTAGTAACTGGTTATTAGTTAATAGTTACTAGTTTAAAGTATGGCGGCAAAGCCGCAAAAAAGAGAAGCCGCGGAAATTTCCGCGGCGTTTTCGCTTTTTTCGCAATTGTCACCCCGGACTAGTTCCGGGGTCGCCATTCTTTTACGCAATCGTAGCCTTGACTGCAGCCAGCAGTTTCTGCATCCTTGCTTCGATGGTAGCCCAGTCGCCAGCCTTCATCAGTTCTGCATTGAAGATGCTCCCGCCAAAAGAAAGCAAGTTCGCGCTAGCCTTGAGGTAGCTTGCTGCATTCTCTGCATTCACGCCACCGCATGCCATCAACGGAATGTCGCGGAACGGACCGCGCAGAGCCTTGATGTATTCCGGACCGCCCACGCAGTTCACCGGGAAAATCTTGATGGCAGTTGCGCCAAGGTCGTAAGCCTTCTGCACTTCGGTCGGAGTGAGGGCTCCCGGGATAATCGGGATGCCTGCGGTATTCGAAAGTCGAATGACTTCGTGACGCGTATTTGGCGTAACGATGAATTCGGCACCTGCAGAAATCGCCTTTTCCACATCGCTCCCGTGACGGACGGTACCTGCGCCGACCTTGATTCCAAGTGGCTTTGCAATGGACTTGAGCTTTGCGATAATTTCGGTTGCTGCTGCGGTGTTCATCGTGACCTCAATCGCCTTGAGCCCGCACTTTGCAGACGCATTCACGCACGCTTCTTCGGCGCCCTGAGGAATGTCGCGGAGAATGCCCACGACCGGCATCGGTTGTAAAAATTCAAGGAAATTCATGACTTTAAAATAGCTTCTGAATAGGGAATGTGACAAGAAAAAATGAAAAAAAGCCGACTATGGTGAGTCGGCTTTTGTACGAAATATGTAAAAGGCTTATCGAACTTTAAATGCTTTTGTTGCCAGAAGCTTGTTGCCCGATACAAGCTTTGCGACCAGTGTACCGCGGTGCGATAGATCGGTGAGGTTCACCTGGGTCTGTATTCCGTTGAAGGTCTGGGTCTTCAGCTGGTTACCGAGAACATCGAAAATTTTAAGCGTCTTGGTGCCTTGAGCCGTAGCCTGCATGAGGAGATTCTTGCCGCTTAGCATCATGCGCGTCTTGTTGAAGCTAGGAACATTTTTGATGCCCATGCGATCGTCCGTTGTCTTGCCCGGGCCATATCCCCACAGGAGCGTTCCCTTGTCTCGAATGACTATGTAGGGATCCTTCGGAGCATCTTGAATATCGCCTTCGTCTTTATCCCAAGTTGGGGTGCCAGCGTAGTCAGGCATGTCTTTTTCGTCTTTGTGAGCGGTGAAACTCCAGGCGTCCGCTATTTTGATCTTGGTGGGCTCTCTGAGGGTTTCGCAGCTTACGCCTTCGGCACCAAAACCAGAAGTGATGCCAAGGTCAAATCTGATAGATTCTCCCACATCGATGGATGAAAGTGTAATGGGCTTTTCCCAGATGTAGGTCTTTGTTTCTTTGTTATAAGTTTCTTCAATTCGTACGGCATTGTCTTTTCGAAGAATTGTCCTCATTTGCTTGTCAAGATTACTGTCGCATGGCTTGCTATATCCAGCCATGTTATAAACCTGGCAAATATCTGAATCAAAAACAACACCGCAAGAGCTGACTTGCTTTTCTGTGGCTTCGAAATAGATGTAGGCGACAACGCTGTCTAACGGGACCAATGTTTCATTGGTAATCTTGATGTTGATGAAGTCGAGGTCTTCGAATGTGTAATGGTAGGCGCTGGCATATGCGCCGTTAAACGGTGTTGCTAAGGTCCTGCAATCATCGCACTTCTTTTCGTAGTAGTCGTTACCGCCATTGCTCACGATTGTAAGGGCCGAGAGGAGGACGGTGGATGCATTAAGGCAGGTTTCGGACAAATGATAATCTTCCCAGCTCTTGTTGTAGGGAACCATGGAGTTTGTTAGACCGGGGTTGGCTCCTCCAAAGAGGGCGCCCACTGGGCATACATAGTTGTAGGCGATGCTAGGAGAATTTCGTCCTTCGGGGTTTGATGCCCTGTGGTGGGGGTGTGCATCGTTCTTGTCGCCCACGCCATATACGAACGAAATATCCCAGGGGTTTACGCCGAACATATAGTTCAACTGGTTGATGCCGAGCTGTTTCATTTCGTCCGCTTTTAAATCGCTAGATGCCATCGTGGGGAATTTTAAGCTTTGCTTTTCGATGTCGGCAGCCACATCGGCATAAGCCAGTACATCGAAGATGTTGCCCATCTGATATTGATTGAAAATCCAATCCTGATCTGTGTGCATAGTGTACCAAGTCGGATCGTAAGATACGGTATTTTGTTTCCAGCCGATACCATGCTTTGGCAATGTAACAGATGTGGAACCAATTTCACTCAAGTCACCTAAGTTTGCAATCATGTTGGCAAGGCAGTCTTCGATTGCGGCGAGTCGTTCTTCTTCGGTAAGGCCGTATTCGGTTGTGGCCTTGGTCTTGTCGGCGAGGATTAATTTATACAAGGCGTACAGGGCGTAGGTATATGAGTTTGCCCAGCTTGTATTTTTTACATTCTTTATGAAAGATTTGTCTATTGTTACAAACCAGCCTCCTTCAAAGAATCCTGCTCCCTCGCCATACTCTTGACCGCTCACAAGGTTCTTGGTGCGGATCATATCATCGGCGTAATCTTTTTTGCCAGTGGCGTACAGGAGCGCTACTGAGGCAAGAGCCAAGTCATCGTTGAATTCGTTATTGCCGTTGTAGGCGGGTGTACTCCAGCCAGCGGCCCATGTGTTGTTCTTGAACTTTTTGCCTCCGTCGTAGGTGCTTTTGCCTTGGGCGAGTGACTTGGCAAAGTCGTACATCTTTTCGGCGACCATCAGGCAGCTGTCTGCAAAGTCCTTGTCGTACTTGGCGTAGTCTTTGCTCAAGATGGCAAGCCCAGCAATGATTTCGCCTGCAATGTTAGAACCGAGTTCTCCGAGACGGACGTTTCTAGTGGCGGGGCCTCCGCGGTCTGTTGCAGCGAAAGATTTGTCTGTGGGTAGTTTGTCTTGGGCTTCTGGGCGACCCCACCAACTGTGGTCAGAGCCAAAGTTGCCCACGGAAACAGGCATGTCATCGATAACGCCCTTGGCGAATTTGAATGCTCTCAAGAAAAAGTCAGCGCCGTGCTTTGCTTCGCGTAATACGTCAGGCACCTTATCGGTGTTTACGAAATCAGCTTGGTTGTAGGCGTAGTGGTCCACATCCTTTGAGGGGTTGGTGGCGGACATCACGGCCAAGGCCATAAATGCGAAAGCCTGCGTCTGTGATTCCTTCAGGTGATCTCCGCAGTCATACCAGCCGCCGGCAAGAGAGCCGGCCAATGATTCATCGAATGCCCCGCGGACGTCTTCTGCATCTGTGACGATGGGACCGCCGCCATCCTTGGTATGGCTTGGGCCGTGGAACCAGGACTCTGAATTGCCGCTACGCTGGATGCCAAAGAACTTGAGCGTGGCGTCTTTTGCCATGGTGTAAACGTCGTTGCTAACAATAAAGGTGCTTGAAATATCGTTACCGACCTTGATGCGCAATCGTTCGTTCGTCGGTACAGATTCGGGAATTTTTCCGATTTGAATAATGCCGGATGGCCCTGTAAATTCAACCTTATAACGCTTTGAGTCGTTTGTTCTAGTGTCTGTGCCGGCGATAATGGTCCAGTCGCTTTGAGTTTCGACTGTGCCTTTGGTGAATTTTCCGGTCAATTTGGTCTTGAGCGATTTGCCGTATGCGTCGACGACTTCGAATTCCGTGGCGGAGCCGACATAGTAAAATTGGCGTTCCTTGTCGCTTTCAAGGTAGCCTGCCTGGTTCACGCGGATCGGTGAAATCTTGGTGTTGATGGCGTCGAAATAGGCTTGGTCCAATGTGTCGGGCATGAGCTCGCCGGCTTTGAATCTCTCAGGAGTTTTTGCCTCCGGGAGCATGCCGGTTTTCTTGGTAACGCTTGTATCAAATTCTTCGAAAGCCTTCTCATCCCAGCTTAACGGCCATGTGGGTCTGATCAAGTCGTAAGGCGTGGTTGCCGCGATGGAGGGCAATGCGCTAATAGCCACAATTGCCGAAGCAAATGTGATTCTGTTTGCCTTTATATTCATGAGTTTTCTCCTTAAATACAAAGGACAATATAAAAATTTAGGCTTTATTCGAATCTTAGTGCTTCTATCGGGTCGAGCCTGCTTGCCTTGCGGGCGGGGTACCATCCGAAGAATACGCCGGTGGCAAAGCACACGCCAAAGCTCACGATGACGCTTGTGACCGAGACGCTCATAGGCCAGTTCATCGCAAACTTTACAGTTTCAGAGGCGGCAATGCCAAGTGCAATTCCGATGGCTCCACCGAGCAAACTGATGATCACGGATTCAAAGAGGAACTGCAAAAGGATGTCGCGGCCGCGGGCGCCAATAGCCATGCGTAGCCCGATTTCCTTGGTGCGTTCTGTGACGGACACGTACATGATGTTCATGATGCCGATACCGCCAACAAACAAACTAATCCCTGCGATGGCGGTCAGCACAAGCGAGAGCATGTCAGAAGTGCTTGTGACCATCTGGATCATTTCTTCTTGCGTGAACACGCGGAACGGATCAGTCGGTTTTGTCCAGTTGCGGCGTTCCTTCAAAATGGTCATGATTTCTTCGGTGGCTTTTGCAGCGTAGCCTTCACCGATGGAGTTCGCGTAAATCTGTCGGATATTCGTCGTGGCGGAGAATCGCCTCATCACGGTCTGGTACGGAGTGAAAATCACATCGTCCTGGTCTTGCCCAAAATCACCGGAACCTTTAGCCTTGAGCGTGCCGATGACTTTCAGCGGAATGCTCTTGTAACGGATTGTTTTTCCGATGGGGTTTTCATCTGCAAAGAGGTTCTTCACTACGGTCTGTCCGATGACGCAAACTTTTGACATGCGGTCGGCTTCGTCGTCAAACATTACGCCATCTTCTATTTCGTAGTTGCGGATTTTGAGGTAGTCTGCAGAGACGCCGGAAAGTGTCGTGGGAGAGTTATTGTTTCCAACTATAGCCTGGCCCCCGATGGTTACCATGGGGGAGACGCCGTTGATGTAAGTTGCGTTTTCGCGGATGGCGATGACGTCTTCTTCTTCAAGCATCTCGGTCGATTCTGTCTGGACGCCACCGCGACGGCTTTGGTTTGGCATGATGGTGATGGCGTTTGTGCCCATCGCAGTCATCTGTTCCTTGATGGACTTCTTGGAGCCTTCGCCCATGGCGACCATGGTGATGACGGCCGCAACGCCGATGACGATGCCGAGCACCGAGAGGAATGTGCGCATGCGGTTGCGGAACAATGCGCGGAGAGCAATCTTAGCTAATGTAAACGGATTCATTCCACTTCTCCTTCGTCGTCGTCTTCAAAAGTTTCTGGTGGCGGGAGCATTTCAAATGCAACTTTGGCATTTTGCACTTTCTCGTTGATGACATCTTTTTTCAGTAAACCGTCGCGGAGGGTGATGGTCCTTCCGCTAAATGTGGCGATGTCGGGTTCGTGCGTCACGAAGGCAATGGTCTTCCCCTGACTGTGCAGTTCCTGGAATATCATCATGATTTCGTAACTCGTGCGGGTATCGAGGTTGCCGGTCGCTTCGTCGGCGAGAATAATTACGGGATCGTTCACGAGGGCTCGTGCAATGGCCACGCGTTGCTGCTGGCCGCCCGAGAGCTGGTTCGGCAAGTGGTTCATGCGGCTTTCGAGCCCGACCATCTTTAATGCTTCGATGGCGCGGTGGTGACGTTCCTCGGCAGAAATCTTGGAATTATATAATAGTGGTAGTTCCACGTTTTCGATGGCGGTCGTGCGGCTGAGCAGGTTGTAGCTCTGGAAAACGAACCCGAGCTTCTGGCTCCGGATGCGGGCGAGCGCATCGCGTTTTAATGTTTCGGTATGTTGGCCATCTAATATATAGTGTCCTGAAGTCGGGCGGTCCATGCACCCTAGTATGTTCAACATGGTAGACTTGCCGGAACCGGATGTACCCATGATGGTCACGAATTCGCCTGGATAAATATCAAAACTCACGCCGCGGAGGGCGTGTACAATTTCGTCGCCCATCTTGAAATCGCGACGCAGGTTTTGGACTGAAAGTATTGGTGAAACAGCTTGCATAAAGACCTTTTTTCTCGCTTCTTTAGATGCTCTAACCCGTTGATTGGGTTGCTTTTACGTCGCAAGTATATGAAATTTATCGGTTTCAGTGTTGAAACACTCTAAAAACATCAAAAAATCATATGATTGTTATGTTTCTGAACATAAACGTTAATTTTTTTTTTATTTTATATTCCGAATTGGACCACACTAGGTGGTTGGTTCATGTGTCCTTGGAGATTATTTGATGAATGAGAAAATGACTCAGAATGTTTCGAGTAAGTCAGATGATGACGAAATCGATATTCTTGAGATATTGGTGTATTTAAAAAGCAAGTGGAAATTCTTGCTCATTTTCTTGATTTTAGGTATTGGTTTCGGTGGCCTTTTTTCGATGTGGCTTCGTCCTTCTTTCAGAAGCGACATCCTTCTCCAGGTGAATGTTAAGGGAAACAAACAGGGTCTTGCCCTTGGTGAAATGGGCGCTCTGCTTGATGTTTCTACTCCGTCTGCTGCAGAAATGGAACTCCTCAAGAGCCGCGTTGTTCTCGACCAGGTCGTTGAAGATGAACGCCTCTGTTTTTCTGCTGTCCCGCTGAATAAGATGGACCGTCTCAAGCATCGTGAAGGTCGTATGGACCTTGAGCTTCTCTCGATTCCACGCGCCTTTGTCGAAGCTAAGGGTGAACTTATTGCTCGCGTAACGGCGGACTCTAGTGCATACGAAGTGCTCGGACTAGAGGGTGAGGTCGTGTTAAGTGGTTCTGTGGGCGAGACATACCGCAAACCGTTTGCCGGTGATACCTTGGTTATTTGCGTGAAGTCCTTGACTGCGACTGTTGGTCAGACGTTCTTGCTCAATGCTGTGCATCCGCAGACTGCTTCTGCAAGCCTTCTCAAAGGAATCAGCATTTCGGAAGAAGGTAAGAATTCCGGCATCATCAGAGTGTCGTTTGAACACCGCTATGCAGATCGCGTTGCTGCTATTTTGAACACTATAGCAAATACGTACTTGAAGCAGAATATCGAAATGCGCAGCGCCGAAGCTAAGAAAACCTTGGCGTTCCTCGAAGAACAGCTGCCGGGTGTCAAGGCCAAGCTCGATTCTGCCGAACAGAAGTTGACATCGTTCCGCCATGCCAATGGTACGATTGACCTTTCTGGTGAAACCCGCGTTCACTTGGAAAAGGATGTTTCCTTGCAACAGCGCCTGCTTGAACTTGAACAGAAAAAGCAGGAAGCATTGCGCTTGTTCCGCGCTGAACATCCGACGGTGCGTACGATTGAAGAACAGCAGTCCAGACTTCGCCGTGAAATCGCAAAGCAGCAGCGTTCTGCCGCAAGCTTGCCGGTTGTGCAGCAGGAAGTGCTTTCGTTGCAAGAAGAAGTTGAAGTCAACAACAAGCTTTATACAAACCTGTTGAACAATATCCAGCAGCTGCGCGTGGTGCAGGCGGGTGAAGTTGGCAACGTCCGCATTGTGGACCAGGCCTACGTTCCGCTTAAGCCGGCCAAGCCGAATCGCAAGCTGGTGTTCCTTGGCGTCGTTTTTGCATTCCTGCTTTTGGGTTGCTTCATTGTCTATGTCCGTCGCATGCTTTCGAATGGCGTCTGCAGCAGCAGCGAAGTTGAACAGGCGACAGGCATTGGCGTCTATGGCAAGCTCCCGATGCTCGATGGAAAGACGCAGAACGATGTGTATAAACCTTGCGTTTCCACGAATCCGGATGATCCGTTTGCGGAAGGTATTCGCGCTCTCCGTACGGCTCTCGAATTTTCTGTCTTCTCTGACGGCAAGAAGATTCTCATGGTTTCTGGCCTTGTGCAGGGTGTCGGTAAGTCTTTTGTCTCTACAAACCTTGCTGCATCTTTTGCCATGTCCGGCAAGAAGGTGTTGCTGGTCGATATGGACCTTCGTCGCGGTCATCTATTTAAGCACAGCCAGAAGGGCTTGTGCGAAATGCTCGAAAAAGAAGACTATAGCGATGAATATGTCGTTCATGTGATGGACAATTTCTACGTTTTGGGTTCAGGTGCTCGTGTCGTTAACCCGGGTGGACTCCTGAACAGCTCTAGATTTAGCGCTTTCCTTGATGCATTCAGGGATAAGTATGACTTGATTGTTCTGGATACTCCCCCGGTATTCCAGTGCAGTGACGCATTGCTTGTCGAAAAGCATGCGGACTATCTGTTGTGTGTTTTGAAGCATGCAGCTCATACCATTGAAAGCATCCAAGATGCCTTGAATACTTTTGACCGCAGTACGGAAACACCGTTACAGAAGGCTTTCGTCTTCAATAAGTGCGAACGTCATGCGGGGTACGGCTATGGTAGTTACGGCTACTATGGCTATCACAAGAAATATTAACCAATAACAAGGAGAATAGATGAAAAAAATAGTCGCAATGTCTCTCTTGGCCGGTAGCTTCGCTTTCGCGCAGTCCGGCCTGACGGGCGGAGCCGATGGTCTCAATCAAAAGACTGCTCAGACTCTTGGTCAGGGTGGTTTTGTCGCTACTGTCGGTGGCAATGTCTCTTATGACTCATGGTCACTCTCTCGTGGCGGCCAGATTTCCAAGGCTGGTCAGAAGGACACGTTCCATGGCAATGATGGAAGCCTTACGGGTTTCGTCAGCTTTGCTGGTGGTGCAACCGAATTCTTGGACATCGGTCTTACCCTCCCTCTCTACTACGACCATGCCAATGCTCACAAGATTCCGGAAGGTGACTTGTGGAAGGCTAGCCGTGGTGACCTCGAACTTTGGGCAAAGGCTAAGCTTCCGTTTGACGAAATGACGGACGGCGTTTTCAACGCAGCTGTTGCCGCTCAGTTCTACTTCCCGACTGGTGACAAGTCCGTCGGTGTTCGTCCGCGTCATGCTTGGTACTTGCACGCTGATGGTGGTGAAACCCATCCGTACACCCTCCGCAACATGGCTTTCGGCGGTGAATTGATCCTCACTCTCGACCTCCAGAAGGTTGGCGCTCCGCTTCGTTTCAACGGTAACGTCGGTTTCGTCGGCACCGTGACGAAGGGTTCTAACACCTTGGTCTACGGTGGTGGCATCAACGTCCTCCCGACCGATTGGATGGACTTCTTCATTGAAGCTAACGGTGAATTCCGTGTAGAAAAGGGTGCTTATCCGCGTGACCCGGGTTACGATCCGTTCACCCTCACTCCGGGTTTCCGTTTCCACCTCCCGGCAAACATCGACATCGCCCTCGGTCTCGATGTGGGCATCCGTGCACTCTCCAACTTCACTTGGAAGTACAAGGACGAAATGCACAGTGCTGAACTCTACCAGCTCCACTACGGTGACAAGCATGGTAACAAGATCGTTTACGGTTACACCCCGACTCCGCGCTATGCCGGTACCGCCGCCCTCTCTTGGCGCTTCGGTAACGTCCGTGGTGCTGACGAAGATAACGATGGCGTAGCAAACAATATCGACCAGTGCGCAGGCACTCCGGCTGGTGCTGTTGTTGACGCTAACGGCTGCCCGGTTGACGCCGACAACGACGGTGTCTTCGACGGTCTCGACCAGTGCGCTGAAACTCCGGCTGGTGCTGTGATTGACGCTGCTGGCTGCCCGGTTGACTCCGACAATGACGGTGTTGCTGATGGCATCGACCAGTGCGCTGAAACTCCGGCTGGCGTTGTTGTTGACGCTGCTGGCTGCCCGGTTGACTCTGATAAGGATGGCGTTGCCGACTACCTCGACAAGTGCCCGAACACTGCTACTGGTGCTCCGATCGACGCTGCTGGTTGCCCGCTCGATGGCGACAACGACGGTGTTGCTGATTACCTCGACCAGTGCGCTAATACTCCGGCTGGTGTTGCTGTTGACGCTAAGGGTTGCCCGGTTGACGCTGACAATGACGGCGTTGCTGACTACCTCGACAAGTGCCCGAACACTGCTGCTGGTCTCCCGGTCAATGCTGATGGCTGCAGCCCGGATACCGATAAGGACGGCATCGTTGACGCTCTCGACAAGTGCCCGAATACTCCGGAAGGCGTCTCTGTTGACGAAGTTGGTTGCCCGGTTGACTCCGACAAGGATGGCGTTGCCGATCACCTCGACAAGTGCCCGAACACCCTCGTTGGCGTTGCTGTTGATAAGAACGGCTGCCCGAACAAGAACCAGGATCTCGACAAGCTCAAGAAGGGTATCCAGTTCAAGTCCGGTTCTGCTAAGCTCACTGCAAGCAGCAACAAGACCTTGAACAACATCGCTAAGTTGCTCAAGAAGCTCCCGGCCGTTAACCTCGAAGTCCAGGGTCATACGGACGACAGCGGTAAGGAAGAAAAGAACAAGAAGATCTCCGAACAGCGTGCACAGGCTGTTGTCAAGTACCTCGTCAAGAAGGGCATTGACAGCGAACGTCTCCGCGCAGTCGGTTACGGTTCTGACAAGCCGATCGCTGATAACAAGACGAAGAAGGGCCGCAAGCTCAACCGCCGTGTTGAACTCGTTCCGTTCGAAAAGTAATCTTCGATCTTAACTGAGAACTAAAAAGGGGCGTCCGCAAGGACGCCCTTTTTGTATATGAAGAATGATATAAGCCGCTGCGTGTACTGCGCAATACAAAAGGCGCACGGATAACCCGTGCGCCTTTTCTAATAACTAGTAACTAAACTTTAAATTTTGGTAGCCCAAAATAACTGGATCCTTCGACTCTCCCTATTGGGGTCGCTCAGGATGACCGTTCCTAGTTCTGAATTACTTCTTAAACACCCACTTCTTATAGAGTGTGAAGCTTACGAGCACGTAAACGACATTTGCAACGAAGCTTGCGAATGTCGTCGGCTTCATGAACTTCGAAACGAATTCTGTGAAGCTTGCGCACCAAGCGGCGTTTTCGAGCACGTAAATGCTTCCTTTGAGGACCGCCAGGTTCACGAGATACGAGCAGAGGAATACGACGATGAATCTTATGACTTCGGCGCGCTTCTTGTTTGTGCTCTTGAAATTCCAGATGCGGTTCATGATGTAGCTGTTGAGCCCGCCGGCGACAAATCCCAAGAAGTTTGAAAGAACTACGTCCCAGTCTAAGACTTCGTGCAAAAGCCAGACTGTAAAGAATGTAATGGCGGTGTTCATTACACCGATAGCGTTGTATTTGATAAAATGTTTCACGGCGGTAAAAATACTATTTTTTGCTACGATATGACCTGGATTACAACTAAGAAATGCAGTGCTGCCAGCGCTGCAGATATGATTCGTAATGGCGATGTTCTCGGGGTTTCTGGATTTACTTTGGCTGGATACCCCAAAGCGGTTCCCTTGGCAATTGCTGCGCGCGCTGAAAAATTGCACGAAGCAGGTCAGGAATTTAAGGTAACGTTGTTTGCAGGTGCCTCGACGGGCGACAGTTGCGATGGGGCTCTTGCCCGCGCAAAGGCAATGTCTCTTCGCATGCCTTACCAGTCCAATCCGAGCTTGCGCAAGGCGATTAACGATGGCAGTATTCGTTACATTGACGCTCATCTCGGTAAGATGGGTTACCTTGTGCGTACTGGGGCTGTCCCTGCGCCGACGGTTGCAATTATAGAAGTTTCTGCAATTTTGCCGGATGGCCGTGTCTGCCTCTCGACTTCGGGCGGTAACTCCGTTTGCTATCTGGAAATGGCACCGAAGATTATTTTGGAATTGAATACACGCTTGGGCGATAGCTGCATCGGCATGCACGATAACGCTCTTCCGGAACTCCCACCGCATGCAAAACCGCTTGCGATTTACAGTGCCGGAGATCGCGTGGGTGGTGAATTTGTTCAGATTGACCCGAACAAGGTCATTGCGATTGTCGAAAACGAAGCATATGACGAAGTGACTCCGTTTGTGGAGCCAGATGAGGTTTCGAAGAACATCGGCGAACGCATCTTGGACTTTATCCGATTCGAAGAATCGCATGGCAGGCTCCCGAAGGGGCTTGCGTACCAGAGTGGCGTAGGCAAGGTTGCAAATGCGGTACTTTGCGCGATGGCTGACGATGACCGCCTGGGACAAATTGACCTTTACACTGAAGTGATTCAGGAAGCGGTGCTTCCGCTTTTGAAAAAGGGCAAGCTCGGCATCGCCTCTGGAACGGCCTTGACGCTTTCACAGGCGGCGCAGAAGGAATTTGTTGAAAACAGCGCTGAATGGAAAAAGCATTTCATTATCCGTCAGCAGGAAGTGAGCAACAGCCCTGACGTGATTCGCCGCTTGGGCGTGATTTCCATGAACACGGCTTTGGAAGCGGATATCTTTGGCAATGTGAATAGCTCGCTTGTTTGCGGTTCGGCAATGATGAACGGCATTGGCGGCTCGGCTGACTTTGCACGAAATTGCGCACTCGGATTTTTCCTCACGCCGTCTGTAGCGAAGGGCGGTGCGATTTCGAGTATTGTGCCTTACGTGAGCCATGTGGACCATACCGATCATGACACGCAGATTTTTGTGACGGAACAGGGCCTTGCAGACCTTCGCGGTTTGCCGGTCGAAGAACGTGCCCGCCTGATTATCAAGAACTGTGCCCACCCGGATTACCGCGATGCTCTCACGGATGTTCTGGAGTACGGTCTCAAGCATGCAAAGGGCGTCCATTTGCCGCTTGCGCTTTCCCGCGCTTTCGAAATGCACACCCGCTTCTTGGAAACAGGCAAGATGCTCTAAAAGTTCTTGATAGCTGATTGAACGGTCACTACAGATTGTATAATAAAGCACCTTTTTAAGGTGCTTTATTTTGTAATGTCCTATTGCGTAATTTGTGCAAAAATTATATTTTTGTTACGGGGTGTTTTCGTGTGGTAAAACTTGATGGTAAAGGGGTTTTTCTATGGGATTCTTTTTGCAAAAGAATTTTAGAGACCGTTCTTTTTGGTCTCGCGTAACATTTCCTGTTTTGTTGGCGACGCTCTTTGTAGCGTGTGGCGAAGACACCGTAAATAATTCAGACCAGTTTTCAAAAGATGATCCTGAGTTGTCTAGCGCCGATGATAGCGAAGTGTCCTCTTCTAGCGTAGCTTCTGGTAGCAAGCGCTCTTCGAGCAGTTCTAAGACTTCTGTCACGGATTCCCTTTCATCGCAGTCGGATGAAGATTTGGTAAACGACAGCCTGCTTGATGTCGCCTATGTTCTTGTGGATGGAACGGTTTCTGGAACGATTGCGTTAGACGGATTTGCAAAGTCGGCCAAGATCAACATGGTGCAGCTTGATTCTGCCGATGGCTACAAGGAAACGAAAATTGAATTTTCGGGTGATATCGGCAAGAATGGCGATTATGAAATCAAGAAGATCAACTTGCCTCAGCCTTATGTGATGTTCTCTGCAGAAGGTACGGTTGAAAATGTTGTCGATGGAAAGTCTTCTACCGTTACGCTTTCGACGCTAGGCGATATGACCTCTGGGGAAGTTTTCAACTTGAACTTGCTCACGACGCTTGAAGCGGAACGTACAAAGGAACTTTTGGGCGGAAAGAATAAAGCTTCGGTCGAAGCGACAAAGTACGAGGCCGCCGAAGACGTGTGGAACATGTTCCACCTGGAATCGATTGATTTCGATATTACCGAAAATATTCACGTATCGGATGCCGGTGAGTCTGGGGCTGCATTGCTTGCTGCTACGGTCTTGTTGCAGGCTGGCTCCGATGGCGATTTTGCGAAGTTCTTTAAGGCCGTTGTTGCCGATATCCGCAAGGATGGCAAGTGGGATGACGCCGATGCAAGGATTGCCATTGCTGACTGGGCTTTGGCAAACGACCTCAAGGATGGCTATGCCGCGCTCCGCAAGACTCTTGAAAAGCGACTGGGCAAGGCTGCTGAATTTGAATGGTACCTTAAGAACTTTTATTTGAATGAACTGAAATTCCCGGATTGCGATGACGAGTCTGTCGATGATGTTTTCTTTGTCGGTAACAAGTCTAGCGAGTTCTATGCGGCAAATTACAGCGATGTATCGAAGTCGACGGAACGCTTTGTCTGTGATGAAGAAAAAGGCTGGATTGCGATTCCAGACGAAAAGAAAGATTTCATAGACGATGCAACTCCTGCTGAAGATGGCGAAGTGCGTCGTGGCGCATTCTCGGGCAAGTTCTTTGTGTACGATGGCAAAAAGAAAGAATGGCGCGAAGCAACCGCTGTTGAAAAGGACCGCTATTTTGTCCTTGCCTCCAATGCTAAGGAATTTGTCGATATTCAGGATGTCTACGAAAGCATCAAGGACGATGAACGCGTGATCTTTGTGCTCCGCCATGCAGAACGTGGTGACGATACGAGCAAGGGCGGAACGCTGACGAGCAATGGTAAGAAACAGTCCGAAGAAGTCGGTGCTCGACTCACGAAGTTCAAGGAAGACTTTGTTCTTGGTGCCTCTGAATTTTTGCGCGCTCATCAGACTGTAGAAAGTATTGCGAAGGGCCGCGGTCAGCAATCCGATATCCGCGATACGATCCCGCAGCTGAATGACGATTGGTATTCCAAAAATGCCGAGGCCGTCGAAAAGGCGAAGAACGAATGCGGCGGCGGTTGGGAAGTGACTTCCAAGTACGCTTACACGGGTGCTTATTCGACAGGTGCCGATGCAGCATACTATGATCTTGCTGAACGCTCGGTGGAACTCATCGAGGATGTGCTTTTGAAAAAGTACCCGACAGAAAAGTTTGTGCTCCTCAGTTCGCATGACAAGTTAATGGTGCCGCTCGTTGCCTACTGCTCGAATTTGCAGGTAGAACTCAAGAAATATGATGGTGGCAAGTGGATTAACTACTTGGCTGGTGTTGCTATTATCATTGACAAGGACGGAAATCGCCGATATGTGGCTATTCGCGGTTTGGAATCTGGATACGCGAACTAAAAATTACTAACATTCAATCCATGCGGGTTTGGATATTAGCTTTATTGGTTTTGCTATGGGCGGGGTGTGATTCCGTCCGTTATGGCTCTGATTTATGCGAAGGCGACGAATGCGAGGCGGTGGTAGATTCTAAAAATCCTCAGGATTCGTTGTCTTCAGAAAAAGCACCCAAAGACGGTAAGAGCAGTTCGTCGGTGAGCAGCTCTTCGCAAAGGGATGTTCTCCGTTCCTCGAGTTCTGTTAAAGATTCTGTTGTTGCCAAGCCCATTACCGATACGACTATTACCGGGAATTACACTTGCAGCGATGGCGAACTGATTCCGGTTGATGACGAAACGGCTGTTGATGACGATGCTACTGATTTTCGCAGGGCTGGCGTTGCCATTAAGGGCTTTGCTGAGAAGGGACCGTTCCGTTACGGTACGTCTGTGAAGATTGTGGAACTTGATAGCCTGAAGCGGCTTGCCGATTCCAAGCGGACTCACGAAACCTGCATCGTCACTTCGAATGGATCCTTTAATTTTGACAGTGTCAACCTTGTTTCGCCTTATGTGAGAGTCGAAGCAAATGGTTATTATATGAACGAATTTACGGCGAGTCTTTCGACATCGCTTGTAAAGCTCAATGCAGTTGTGGACTTGTCCAAGCGCGATTCTTTTAACGTGAATATTCTGACACACATGGCTGCCCCGCGTGTGATGAAGCTTGTCGAAGATTCGGGCAATAACCAGCCGATTGGAAGCCAGAGCGGGCGTGCATTGAGCGATGTGCTTTCTTCGTTCGGCATAAGCCTTGGCGGATCGTCTAGCGGAACAGGCTTTGGTCAGGGATACCCTTGGGGGCGTGGTCAGACGACAGCATCCTCGGACACCTCTGCAGAAGATATTAGCTTGTTTGGTTCTGGCGACTACAGTGCCGCGCTCCTTGCGGTTTCTGTGATGATGCAGAGCTATGCGCCGGATGGCGATTTCCTTTCGCAGGCAGACTATATTGCAGAAGATATTCGCGGCGATGGCAACTGGGGCGATAACGCTTCGAAGGCAAAACTTGCAGATAAGCTGTTGATTCTCGATGCTGAAGGTGGCCTTGCAAAAATCCGCAAGAACATGGAAGGCTGGAAGCTTGGCGATGTGCCGAACTTCGAAAAGCATGTGCGCAATTTCTGGACGAGTACGCATGGCTTTGAATCTTGCAATGCGATGACCAATGGAATGGTGAAGCATGTAGGCAACAGCCAGAGCGAGTATTTTGTCTCTTACTATGAACAGCCCGAAGGTCCGCGTATCCGCTTTATTTGCGATGGTTCCATCAAGGCCTGGCGCGTGGCGACGGACCTTGAAAAGGATACGGTTGGCTTTGGCGCTGGCGATTACGATGGCCAGATCAAGAACGGTAAAATCAATGCCGATAAGTTCTACGTTTACGAACAGAGCAAGAAGTCTTGGCGTGAAGCAACCTCGGAGGATATTCAGGAATTTGTCGATGTCGAAGATGTCATGAAGAAACTTGCTCCTGGCGAAAAGGTCATCTTTATCTTGCGCCATGCCGAACGTACGGACGATACGGGTAAAAACGGTCACTTGACGGCTAATGGCAAGACTCAGTCGCAGTCGGTGGGCGCTAAGCTTAAAGGCGAAAACATTTACTTTGTGAATTCGACGTACACGCGTAGCTATGAAACGTGCTCTAATGTGGCGACGGGCGCAGGCATTACGAACATGGGTAACGACACTTTGCCGGAACTCGATGGCGACTGGTTTGTGAAGGACGAGAACAAATTCGAAACGTACAAGAACAACAATGGCGGTGGCTGGGTCGTGGCTTCGGAATATGCATACAAAGGAAGCTATAGCGATGCCTACTATCCGTTACAGTCCCGTGGCGAAGAGTTCATGACCGAGATTGTGAAGCCCCGCTTTGCAAATGTTAACCGCGTGGGCGTGTGGATTTCCCACGACATGATGGTTGTGCCGCTGACGGCGTTCTGCACGAACGGCAAGGCAAATCTCCGCTATTTCGACACGAAACAGTGGATCAATTACCTCGCTGGTGTGGCAATCATCCTGGGGACCGACGGTACCCTCCGTTATGAGCCTGTGAAGGGTCTTTCTTCCGGTACGATGACGATGTAGCTTATAGCCAGTAACTAATGACCAATGACTAATGACTAGTCTTTAAAATTGCTATATTCACGCGCGTTGATTTTTATCAAACAGTTCACTTAATTAAACATGGACGCATTCCGATATGAATGATACACTAAAGAAAGCTATGCTTTTTGCCGCGGTGACAACGGTTTCCGGTGCCTTCGCGTCTGAGATCGTAGCTCAACCTGCTGTTTCCAAGGCTGCAAAGGTTGGCCGTTTTGACGAGCAGATCGCTCTGATGCCGGACTCCATTGCCGCTCCGCTCAAGGAACAGCTCAAGTGGATGGATGAATCTACTGTTTTCCAGATTGTGGAAACTCACGGTGGTGGCTATTCCATTCTTTATAAGACATACGAACAGTCCGTTCGCGCCCGCGATATTCGCGATTCCGTTGAAAATGCCAACGGTACGGCTGTGCTTCCGATTGCTAAGGCTAAGCTCGGCAGCGAATACTGCCAGGGCAAGATGGAAGGTGGCAAGTGCCATGGTGAAGTCCAGAAGTTCACCCTTGGCAAGCTCGTCGAATTCCAGGCAACAGGCCTCATCGTCGTGATGTCTGTGATCATTGGCCTCCTCGTCCTCTGCACTATCATGAGCGCAATCATGAAGAAGCTCGGTTTGGACAAGGTCAAGGCTCCGGCTCCTGCTAAGAAGGCTGCTCCGGCCGCTGCCGCTGCTGCCGCTCCGGCTCCTGCGGTTCGTGCTCCGGCTCACTGCGACTGGGATCCGAATGCAAAGAGCATCCATCCGGGATTCACCAACAAGCAGCTCCAGGCGTTCCTCGGCATTGCCGCCGTTGCCGCCCTCGAAGAACATCCGGGACTTACAAACGAACAGTTCCTCGTGATCGCTACTGCTGCTGCAACGCAGGCTCTTGGTCAGCCCTGCCGCGTGACCGCTTACAGAAACATTAACTCCCCTGCTTGGACGATCGTCAAGTAAGGTTCAACTTTTAAAACTTAACAGGCTTTTAAGCCAGGAAAAAATAAAAATGAAGAAAACAGTCCGTATCAGTTTCGAAGGCAAGACCTACGACGTCGAAGTAGAAGTTCTTGATTCCGCAGTTGCAGCAGCTCCGGCTGCTCCGGTTGCCGCTCCGGCACCGGCTCCTGCTGCTCCGGCAGCCGCTCCGGCCGTCGCTGGTGGCACCGAAGTCAAGAGCCCGCTCGCTGGCTCTGTGTTCAAGCTCAAGGTTAACGTTGGTGACACTGTTGCTGCCAACCAGGAAGTGGCTGTTATCGAAGCCCTCAAGATGGAAAACCCGGTCGTCGCTCCGTGCGCAGGCAAGGTTACCTCTATCTCCGTCAAGGAAACCGACACTGTTACTGATGGCCAGGTCTTGATGACCATTGCCTAATGAGGTAAAAGTCAATGAGTGGAATTATTAACTCAGTCGCGGACTTCGCCTCGAGCACAGGATTCGCGCAGATTACCGTTCCGATGGTAATCATGTGGATCGTGAGCTTCGTGTTGATGTTCCTTGCGATTGTCAAAAAATACGAACCGCTTTTGCTCTTGCCGATTGCTATCGGTGCACTTGCGGTGAACATCCCGTCCGTCGCGTTCTACGACGGTGGCTGGAGCATCGAAGGTATGTTCAGCCCGACTGGCGGTCTCTACTACTACATCAGCCAGGGTATCCATCTGGAACTCTTCCCGCCCATCATCTTCTTGGGCGTGGGTGCCATGACGGACTTTGGACCGCTTATCGCTAATCCGCGTACGCTCATCCTCGGTGGTGGCGCACAGTTTGGCGTGTTCATGACCATGTTTGCAGCTGTCGCTCTCGGTGGCTTTACGCTCGGTGAAGCAGCTTCCATCGGTATCATCGGTGGTGCTGACGGTCCGACGTCCATCTTCACTGCGAACAAGCTTGCTAAGCACCTCATCGGCCCCATCGCCGTTGCTGCTTACACCTACATGGCTCTCGTGCCGCTCATCCAGCCGCCTATCATGCGCGCTATGACGAACGACGCTGAACGCAAGATTCGCATGAAGGCTCTCCGCCAGGTTTCCAAGGCCGAACGCATCGTGTTTGCCGTGATGGTGATGATCGTTTGCGTGCTCGTCGTGCCGGATGCCTCTGCCCTTATCATCATGCTTATGATGGGCAACATCTTCAAGGAAGCTGGTGTCGTTGAACGCCTCGTGAAGACTTCTTCGAACGAACTCATGAACATTGTGACGATCTTCCTCGGCACGTCCGTGGGTCTCACGATGTCTGCTGACATCTTCCTCAAGCCGCAGACTCTCATGATCATCGCTATGGGTGTGGTTGCCTTTGGCTTCTCCACTTTCGGCGGTTTGCTCCTCGCAAAGATCATGAACAAGTGCTCTCCGAAGAACCCGGTGAACCCGCTTATCGGTTCCGCAGGCGTTTCCGCTGTGCCGATGGCAGCCCGTGTTTCTCAGGTTGAAGGTGCCAAGTATGACCCGCAGAACTTCCTCCTCATGCACGCTATGGGCCCGAACGTGTCCGGCGTGATTGGTACGGCAGTTTGCGCTGGTTATATGATCAGCCGCTTGAGCTAGTTTACTGATTCGTCATTGCGAGCAGCGCGAAGCAATCCCAAGATTTTACTGGATCCTTCACGTTGTTCAGGATGACGAAATGAAAACTTTAAATTCCCTCGGCATTACGCCGGGGGATTTTTTTTGTTCTATAGAATTCAATTTTTGTTTTATGGATGAATACTTTTTTGTGTTTTAATTTATAATTGTCGAAATTTGTTTAAAAACGCCATTTTTGTTTTCGCAAAAATATTGCAGACAAGAGTGTGAATTTTTAATTTTAAATTCATGAAGTCTGTAACTGAATATAAGGAATACCGCGAATATGTGCTGGATTACTATCGCGAACGCAAGCGGTGTTCTGCTTTTACATGGCGTGAATTTGCAAGGCTGGCTGGGTTTGCATCAGGTTCTTATTTGAAGCTTGTGTGTGACGGTAAGACTCGTCTCCGTGAAGAAGGTGCGAAAAAGACGGCGCTTGCCATGGGTTTGGCAGGTTTCGAATTAGATTATTTTGTCTTGATGGTGCGTTATGAAAACGCCAAGACCGATCAAGAAAAGAAGAAGTGCTTTGAAGAGATACAGGCTCTTGGCGATGCGAACCGCGTGAAAATTCTCGGAAGCGAAATGTACACCTTCTATGAAACCTGGAAACATTCCGTGGTTCGCGAGCTGGCGGTTGCCATGCCTGGCGCAAAGCCGAACGAAATTGCCAAGGTGTGCAAGCATGCGATTTCTGCGTCGGATGTCAGTGAAAGCTTGCGTTTTTTGGTCAAGACTGGCTTTTTGACGCGCGATATCAAAGGAAATTATCACCAGGCGAATGTTTCGCTGTCGACTGGAAATCTGAACGTGGTTGCCGTGGCGGTACATTCGCTATTGCGGCAGATGGGCGAATTTGCATTGGACGCTTTGGATAAGCTTCCCATTTCGGAACGTCACTTTAGCGGAATTACAATGGGCGTGACGGAAGAAAGTTATGCCAAAGTCGTTCATGAAATTGCGGCGTTCCGCAAGCACATCGTCTCGATGGTCGCGAACGATATAAACCCTAAAAAAATTTGTCGATTGAATGTTCAGTTTTTCCCGCTGACAGAAGATTTGACATAAACGAGTGAGAATGATTATGAGAGTGATGAAGTTTATATCAAATTTTGCAATGCTTGCTTTTGGACTTGTGTTTTGGGCGTGTACCGAAAGTAATACTGCCGGCACGAGCGAGGAAAGCGAGGGCGCCGTTGCAATCAAGGATCGTGAAATTGCGGGCGTGACGCAGAAGGGGCCGTTCTTGACGGGGTCTTCGCTGACAGTTCAAGAACTCCATGGTGAAACGCTGTTCCAGACAGGAAAAAGTTTTAGAACGAGAGTGAGAAGTGATCAGGGCGATTTTGTGCTTGGTGGCGTAAGTCTAGTTTCGCCGTATGCCTTGTTGGAAGTGAACGGTTATTATCTGAACGAGGTCTCTTGGGAAAAATCCAAGGGAATGGTTGAGTTGTATGCTCTTACCGACTTGTCGGACCGTAACCATGTGAATGTGAATATTCTCACTCATTTGACGGTAGATCGTATTTTGACTTTGGTTCGACGCGATGGAAAATCATTTGCAGAAGCCAAAAAGCAGGCGGAAAAGGAAGTCCTAAAATCTTTTGCCATTACGGATGATATTGGAAATAGTGAAGATTTGGATTTGTTTGAAGATAAAAATGGTTCTGCGTTGCTTGCGGTATCTGTTCTGATGCAAGGTGAGAGGACTGAAGCTGCATTCTCTGAACTGCTTTCGAAAGCGGCCATTGCGTTTGCAGATAGTGGTGTTTGGAAAGGACCTGAAAAGGCCGAAGTTGCGGATTGGGCGTTCCTGACAGAAAAGGAATATTGGGAAAATGATGAATATTACAATAAAAGTTTGATAAGGAAAATTAAGAATAATGTGGAGTCTTGGAAGGGTGTTGATTCCGAAGATTCTACTTTGGAAAAGCATATATATGATTTTTGGATAAACGAATATGGGCTTGGTACATGTAGCGAATGGAACTTCGGTGAAATACGCAATAATTCAGATGAACATAGCAAGTTCTATAATGTGCAATTTAAATGTGATAGTGAACGTGCGCGCTGGATTTGGATGGGCGTTGCTGATTTGCAGGATTCCAAAGCTCTTGAAGTTGCTGATGTCCGAGATGGAAAGAAATATAAGGCGAAGCGCTTTGGAAATGTTGTTTGGATGACAGATCATTTAAGATATGGTCCAAAGCCTTCTAGAGGAGTATACTTGTATGATTATGATGCTGCGTTGGAGGCGTGCCCTGTAGGAACTCGTTTGCCGCGATATAACGAAGTTGAAAAATTGTTATTGCAATATGGCGGTGCTGGGAAAAATGCAGCTGATTCGTTGATGGCAGTGGATGGTTTCAATGCGCTACAGGATGGGTTCTCGAGTACATCTTTTTTGGATGAATACTGGATGGCTGATGATGATTCCCGGTATCAGTATGAACGCAAGGGTGTCGCAATATGGATTTCGACGCAGGATATTAATTCTAGTGATCAATTTGCCTTGTGGATTGATTCTACGGGAGCGGAAATAATACAGCATTCTAGTTATCTTAGTGAGGCTTTTGTACGCTGCGTTGTTGGGTCTGAATCGGATGAAGTACAAGATATTCATGAACAGAAGCAGTATAGTGCGGACAGTTACATAAAAGATGTTCGCGATAATGAAGTGTATCGTTTTACTGAAATAAATGGCAAATATTGGTTGGCGGAAAATCTACGCTATAAAGGCCTTCCGAATGGTGCAATGTGCGATCGTAATGGTTGCATTTATTCATGGTTTGAGGCTGTCGGCTCTGACTCCGCTTACAATGTATGCCCCGAAGGTTGGCGTCTCCCTAGCAGGATGGATTGGGATGAAATGCTGACATTTGTTGCGAATGGAGATGTTGAGAATTATTCTTTGAATAGATTAGGGGGCGGTTTGAAAGGATATAATGTCGGATATAGATTGTGCGATTATAGAGAATGGGTAGAAAAAGACTATGTCCTTCGGGAAACTAATGACCCGTATGATTTTAGCGTAAAACATATTGAGAATACTGGGTTTTGGACAAGTTCTGATACCGCTTTTGTGGAACGAGACAGTGGTGAATATGTCGAAGGAGCTTGGCTGATTTTGATGTTTGAGAAAGAAGCTGGATTATGGTTTGAAGATAAACAGGATCGTTATTCTATTCGCTGCGTAAAGGATGAATGAGGGGCCGAATATGAAAAAAATGGTGTTGTTCTTTTGGCTTGCTCTAGGATTGGTGCTGTTGGCGTGTTCCCAAAGTAATACTGCCGGCACGAGCGAAGAAAGCGAGGGCCCCGTTGCAATTAAGGATCGTGAAATTGCGGGCGTGACGCAGAAGGGCCCCTTTTTGATGGGCTCGTCGGTGACAATCCAGGAACTTGATGGACAAACTTTAGTTCAAACTGGAAAAAGCTTTAAGGCTTTTGTGAAAAGCAACCAAGGTGATTTCACCATCAAAGGTGTAAGTCTTGTTTCTCAATATGCGTTGCTCGAAGTTGAAGGTTATTTCCGAAACGAAATTACAGGGAAAAATTCTGATGGAATGATTCAATTGAATGCCTTGACGGATTTAAGAAAACGAGATCATGTGAATGTGAACTTGCTTACGCATCTTGAATCAGGCCGAATTCTTAATCTTGTTCAAAAGTATGGACTTTCTGTTGATGTAGCGAAAAAACAAGCTGAACAGGAACTCTTCTCGTCTTTTGGCTTCATGAGTGGAATTGCTGCTCCGGAAGACATGGATCTTTTTTCGAATAAAGATGATGGCGCGATGTTGCTTGCTGTAAGTGTGCTGATGCTGCAAGATAGTTCATCGGAAGCGGATTTTTCGGAACGGATGTCTAAGGCCGCTTTCGCTTTTGCGGAGAACGGTTTTTTGCCCAAATCGGATGGGGCAAAACTTGCAGATTGGGCCATGCTTTCCGAAATTGCAGATGGCTCTGATTTAAGCTTGCTGCAGAACGTTAGGAAAAATTTGGAATCTTGGAATAAGGAAGTTCCTCCGTTTGAGACGTACATAAATCTTTTCTGGTCTAACGAATATGGCTTGGGCGTATGTAGTGATGAAAACTTCCATGAAGTTCGTCCTAATTTAAATGAAAATAGCTTGTTTTATCTGGATGAGTTCGTATGTAATTCGAATCATCGTTGGAGTTTGATTGCGTACCGGGAAAATACAGACGATATCAATGTTGCTGGAGTTTCTTGGGCTGCTAAAAATGTTGGTTGTGAAAATTTGAATTTCGAAACTTTTAGGCGTTTTTCCGATCCAGAAGATGTTTTGATGAAAAAAAACAATGTGTTGTTTACGGAAATCGTTTTTCTGCTTATGGTGCTTTGGAGTCGGAGGCGTGCCCAGAGGGGTATCGGTTGCCGACACTGGAAGAAGTCCAAGCGCTGATAGATTATTATGGAGGATCTGAAAATGCAGCCGTTGGCTTGCGGTCGGTAGATGGTTTTGCTGTAGTGATGGGTGGTTATGTGGATCCAAGATATTTGCAACCATCATTTACAGGTGCTCACGAGATGGCCTTGTTTTGGACATCGACTACAAAAACAGGGCTGGATTCAATATTTGATGTGTACATAATGGAGCGTTATTTCTTTATGGTGGATTCGAATGGAGTTTCCTTTGGTAGTTCTAATTTTAGAGATCGTTCGCCTGGGGGCATATCGGTTCGTTGCGTAAAGGATTTTTAAAAAAAGAGGATGATAAAATGAAAAAAAAGAGTTTGTTTATATCGTTTGCTGTTTCCTGCTTGCTTTGCGGTTGTTCTGCGGAAAAGCCAATGGATGTTTCTGGTTCTGGGGTACATTTTGATGGGGTTGTTGATGGTGTTTCGCAAAAAGGACCTTTTTTGACGGGCTCTACGGTGACCCTTCAGGAACTTGATGCGAACTCCTTGGAACAGACTGGGAAAAGTTTTAAGGGAAAAATTATGAATGATAAAGGAGAGTTTGCCATCGATAATGTTGATTTGAACTCTCCGTATGCACTACTTGTGGCCAATGGGTATTTCCGCAATGAAGTATCAGGTGAAAAATCGAGCGGAACGATAATCTTAATGGCGATTGCTGATTTATCGAACCGTTCTCATGTGAACATCAATTTGTTGACCCATTTAGAGTATGAGAGAATTCGTGTACTGTTAGAGCAAAAGAAGATGTCTTTCGCAGATGCCAAAAGTAAGGCGGAACAAGAAATATTCTCAAACTTCTTTGATGTGTCAGCTTCTGAAAAAGCTGAAAACCTGAATATTTTTGGGGATAGTGAGGGGGACAAGGCCTTGTTGGCGATAAATGTCCTGTTGCTGGGCGATTTAAGTGAAGCGGCATTCATGGAGCGTTTGGTTGCGTTGGGTGATGATTTTTCCCGCGATGGCGTTTGGGATGATTCTCTTCTCAAAACGGAAATTGCTGATTATGCTTGTGGGTTGAGCATGTGGGGTGATCTTCCGAAAATTCGCGAGAAAATAGAAGCGTGGAAAATTGCAGAGGTTCCGGCGTTTGAAACATATATGGCCCGCTTTTGGATGGACCAGTATGACCTTGGGAAATGCGATGCTTCGAATGTGGGTGAACGCAAGAAGAATGCAAATAAAGCTAGCGCTTTTTACGGCATGAATTTTATCTGTGATAAGGATAGTGGATGGGTTGCAAATAAGAATGAATTTTACGGTGGTTGTGATACCTGTTCTGTTATGAGGGATCCTCGTGATGGTCATGTTTATAAATATGTGAATATAGATGGAACGGATTGGATGACTTCAAATCTCAAGTATGACAACGGTGATTTTGAATGCTTCCAAGGGAATTGTGATGATTATGGATATCTTTATAAATCTCCTGGAGCATGGTATTTTGTTAACCAATATGACGAAGACTATAATCCCGACGAACCGGCTGCCGGTATATGCCCTAGTGGTTGGCGTGTTCCGATATTAGACGATTTACGTCATTTGGTTAATTCCGCTTCCGAAGAAGAAAAAAAACAACTTTTTTCGGAACCAGAGAGGGATATTTCTTTGGCGGCTGGTGCAGAAAAGACTTGTTATTGGAGCGCAGAAATTTCCGCTGCTTATCAATGGCGTTTTTCGTTGGATGTGTATAGTGACGGTTCTATAGGTGGTTGGCCACAAACAACATCTATGCTTACGAGATGGGGGAATGAGGCTTTCTTTGTCCGTTGCGTAAGGAATTAGTATAAATTTCATTCTCTGTGTTGAAACCTCGCTATGAAACTAGCGAGATCTTTTCATGTTCTCAGAACATACAGTCATGTTCTAAAATATTAGAATTTTTGAAAATTTAGTGAAAAACGGTAAAATTTGACGAAAAATGCCAATTTTATGTTCTGAATGTACTGGAAAAGTTATATTTGTACTCATGAAGGAAATCGTTGAATATACGGATTATCGCAAGTACATCCAGGACTACTATGACGAGCGCAAACGCACTTCGGCATTCTCTTGGCATATGTTTGCGCAGAAGGCGGGTTTTGCGTCGGATGTCTATCTGAAGTATGTTTGCGAGGGAAAGAAAAATCTGAGTGTCGGTTCTGCGGGTTCTGTTGCAAGTGCCATGGGCCTTGTCGGATTTGAACAGACTTACTTTGTCTTGATGGTCTCGTATGCGCATGCGAAAGATGACAAGACGAAGCGCGCTGCATTTGAAGAACGATGTGCGCTTGCGAATGCGCACAAGATGCGTGTTCTTGGGGATGAAGAGTTCAATTATTTCAAATCGTGGAAAAATTCCGTGATTCGAGAATTGGCTCCGCACATGCCCGGCGCAAAGCCTCTCGAAATGGCGCGAGCTTGCAAACAAAAGATTTCTGCAACGGAAGTTTCCGAGACGCTTGATTTTTTGGTGAAGGCAAAGCTTTTAAAGAAGGACAAAAACGGAAACTACCAGCAAACGGATAAGGCCATCAGGATGGCGCCTGTGGAGGCGGTTCCCTTGGCGGCTCGTGATTTGCAGCGCCAGATGGGAGAGTTTGCGATACAGTCGCTTGATTTGCCTCTTTCTGAACGCATGATGTCGGGCTATACGCTTGGTCTTACGCGTCGTGCGTACGAACGCATTAAAAAAGAGACGGAAGATTATTACCGCCGCGTGGTGGCGATTGCGACAGAGGAAGACGAAACGGAACAGGTTTACCGCTTGAACGTGCAGTTGTTCCCGCTGAGCGAACGCTTGAATAAAAATGAAACAGTTTTGAATAAGGAAGAGAAAAATGAGAAATAACTTGTATAAATTATTTGGCAATGTCTTTCCGGCCATTGCTGTGGTATCCTTGATTCTTGCGGCGTGTTCTTCTGAAAAGGTCGCGGGCGGTGCTTCGGGTGATGCGGGCGTTGTAGCCATCAAGGATCTGGATGTGGCCGGCTTGGCGCAAAAGGGGCCGTTCGTGAAGGGGTCTGAGGTGACGGTGCAAGGCCTTGACTGCAAGACCATGGAATTCACGGAGGAAAAATTCACGGGAAAAGTCAAGAGCAACAAGGGTGACTTTGGCGTTGACGATGTGAACCTCTCGGCGTCTTGCGCTTTATTCGAGGTCTCCGGCTATTACCTCAATGAATTTACTGGTGAGAAGTCTTCGAATAAGTTGACGCTTCATGCAATCTCGGATTTGAGCGACAGAAAGTCTGTGAACATCAACGTGCTCACGGAATTGGAATACGAGCGTGTGATGAACCTGGTCTCTAAAGAGAAAATGTCCTTTGCCGATGCGAAAATGCAGGCCGAAAAAGAAGTCCTTGCTTCGTTGGGCATAATGGACCTTTTTGAGTCGTTTGAAGGCATGAGCATTTATGAAAAGGGCGATGGAAACTCGACTCTCCTTGCAACGAGTGTGTTGTTGCAATCGGATTTGAATGCCGAAGAATTGACAGATCGTATAGATGCTATTGCTTCGTCTATCACGAAGACTGGTGAATGGAACGACGAAAAAACAAAAACGAAAATGGCGGATTGGGCAAGCGCTGCTAAGGACGATGGTAAATTTGAAACAGTCCGCGACAATCTAGAGAAGTGGAGCGGGTCCGATGAAATTCCTGCGTTTGAAGAGGTTGTTGAAGAGTTTGGGACCGCTCAGAAAATCCCCGAAGGGTGGAGCTGGAATGTGCCCAAGGAAGCCCGCCTGAATCCGAATATCAAGTACGACTCGATGGTTGACCCGCGCGACAAGAAAGTTTACAAGGTCGTGAAAATTGAAGTGCCAGACTCGAATTATTCGCAGGTGTGGATGGCGGAAAACCTGAACTATGCCGATAGCGTCAAGACACCGAGCTTGAAGGGCCGCAACTGGTGCTACAATAATGATGAAAAAAATTGCAAGGTGGGCGGTCGTTATTACAGCTGGGCAGCGGCAATTGACTCTGTTGCCTTGGCGAATGATTCGAAGGAACCGTTGGTTTGCGGCTATGGTAAAAAGTGCGGACTTGATCGCGCTGTGCAGGGAATTTGTCCTGATGGCTGGCATTTGCCGTCAATCTATGAATGGGGGTTGTTGAGCGTGGCGTTAGGAACTGGCGGCGTAGCTGGCGAGCCTCTCAAGGCCTTGACCGGGTGGGACTACGCCGGAACGCCTGACAATAACGGTACGGATCTTTACGGCTTTGCCGCACTCCCGACCGGAAGAAAAATTTCTGCAACTAGTTGGCAAAAGGTGGGCTCGGATGTTTATTACTGGAGTGCCACCGAATACAGTGCCGATCAAGGCCGGTATTTGAATATAAACAACATTTATACCAATTCTTATACGTATCAGAATAGCAAGTCTTATGGACAAAGTGTCCGTTGCGTCAAAGGGGATCCTTCGACAGCTCCGGTAAGACCTTCTTCAAGTTCTAGTGATACCGAAGGATGGAGCTGGGATGTGCCCAAGGAAGCTCGCCTGAATCCGAAAATCAAATATGACTCGATGGTCGACCCGCGTGACAAGCAAGTGTATAAGGTTGTGAAAATTGACGTGCCAGACACGAATTATTCGCAGGTGTGGATGGCAGAAAACTTGAACTATGCCGATAGCGTCAAGACTCCGAGCTTGAAGGGCCGCAACTGGTGCTACAACAATGATGAAAAGAATTGCAATGTGGGTGGCCGCTATTACACCTGGGCGGCAGCAATCGATTCTGTCGCTTTGGCGAACGATCCGAAGGAACCGTTGGATTGCGGTTATGGCAAGACGTGCGGACTCAATCATAGTGTTCAGGGAATTTGCCCGGATGGTTGGCATTTGCCGACACTCCGTGAATGGAGTTTGTTGTGTGAGGCTATAGGGGATTACAGTACGTGTGGAAAGCCTCTCAAGGCTTTGAGCGGGTGGGACTATGCCGGAACGCCTAACAATAACGGTACTGATAAATATGGCTTTGCATCACTTCCGACCGGAAGAAGGCTTTCTGCAACTAGTTGGGAAAAGGTGGGTTCGGATGTTTATTACTGGAGCGCCACCGAATACAGTGCCGATGATGGTCGATATTTCAATATAAACAACATTTATACTCAAACTTATACGTATCAAAATTACAAGTATTATGGACAAAGTGTCCGTTGCGTTAAAGGGGATCCTTCGACTGCACCGGTAAGACCTTCTAACTAAATAACGTCTACACCAATGCTTATGCGTACTAGAATTACAAGTACTATGGACAAAGTGTCCGTTGCGTGAAAGACGTTGAAAAAAAACTTTTAAATAAGGAGGGAAGCCCCCGCGGACAAAGTACCGCGGGGTTTTCTTGTATTCTTGGAATACATGGTTTGTGTTCTAAATTGCGTAAATTTTTAAAATTTAGCTAAAAATGGTAAAATTTGACTAAAAATGCCATTTTTGTATTCCGAAATTTGCGGAAATGTCTATATTTTTACACATGAAGGAGATCGTAGAATACACAGATTACCGCAAGTTCATCCAGGATTACTACGATGAACGCAAGCGCAGCTCGGCTTTTACGTGGCGTGAGTTTGCCCGTGATGCGGGATTTTCGTCGGCTGTGTATTTGAAGTACGTTTGCGAGGGCAAAAAGAATCTGAGTGTAGGGTCGGCGGGGTCCGTTGCTGCGGCGATGGGACTTGCCGGGTTCGAACAGACGTACTTTGTTCTGATGGTTTCGTATGCGCATGCGAAAGATGACAAGGCGAGACGTGCCGCGTTCGAAGAACGCTGTGCGCTCGCGCATGCCCACAAGGTGCGTGTGCTCGGAAACGAGGAATTCGATTATTTCAAGTCGTGGAAAAATCCGGTGCTGCGCGAAATTGCTCCGCACATGCCTGGTGCAAAGCCTCTTGAAATGGCTCGTAAGTGCAAGCCGCAGATTTCTGCGGCGGAGGTCTCCGAGACGCTTGATTTCTTGGTGCGCGCGAAGCTCTTGAAGAAGGACAAGAGCGGAAACTACGAACAGACGGACAAGTCGTTATCGATGGGGTCGGTCGATGCAGTGCCTGTGGCGGCCCGCGATATGCAACGTCAGATGGGGGAATTTGCGGTGAAGGCTTTGGACTTGCCGCTTTCGGAACGTGACATGTCGGGGCTTACCATGGGGCTCACGCGCCGTGCATACGAAAAAATCAGGAAGGAAATCGCGGATTTTCGCCGTCGTATTGTGGCGATTGCGAGTGAGGACGATGAGACAGAACAGGTGTACCGCCTGAATTTGCAGTTGTTCCCGCTGAGCGAACGCCTCGACGATTGCGATGAGCGTGGTGAACATACGGAAAAGGTTTTGAATCCAAATAAAGTGCCTGGAATGAGGAGAAGGTGAAATGAAAAAGAGTGTGTTAGGAATGATTAAGGATGCATTTGTGCAGCCGCTTGCGTTTGTCGCGTCGTGTGCTTTTGTCGTGGCCTGTACGTCGTCCAATGGCGATGGCTTTGCGGGCGGCACCACGGAAGATGCGGGAATCATCGCGGACTTGAATGTGGCTGGCGTAACGCAGAAAGGCCCGTTTGCAAAGGGTTCCTCTGTGACGGTGCAGGGTATTGATTGCAAGACGATGGCATTGACGAACGAAGTGTTCGAAGGTAAAGTTGAAAACGATAAAGGTGAATTTGTTGTTGATAATGTTAATTTGTCCTCGGCGTGTGCCGTGTTCGAAGTTTCGGGCTATTACATGAACGAACTTACCGGAAAGAAGTCTGCCAAGAAGTTGACTCTCCGTGCGCTGACGAACCTCAAGGACCGCAAGAATGTAAACATCAATGTGCTCACGGAATTGGAATACGAACGAGTGATGAACTTGGTGGCCGGACTGAAGAAGTCTTTTGCCGAGGCAAAGAAACAGGCTGAAAAGGAAGTGTTGGCGTCGTTTAACATCAAGGGCGACTTTGATGAAGCGGAAGACTTGAATGCTTTTGAGAAAGGTGATGGTAATGCGGCCCTCCTGGCGGTGAGCGTGCTGACTCTGGCGACTGCTGGCGAGGCCGAAGTTTCGGAACGCTTGGAAGAATACTCCACCGCGATTGCGGATAACGGTTCGCTTGATGAAGACACGAAGACGGGAATGACGAATTGGGCGTCGGCTGCTGCGGCAAGCGGCTCGCTCGATACAATTCGCGAAAACATCGAAAGCTGGGGCTACGCTGATTCTGTGCCTGCATTTGAAACGTACGTGAAAGAATTTGCCGAGGGTGTCATCCCGAGCAGCAGTTCCAAGGCAGTCATCCCGGACTCCGTTGCTCTGAGCAGCGACGATCATGAAAAGTCTAGCAGCAGTAAAGGTGATTCCGGCACTAAGGCCGGAATGACAAGTAGCAGCTCGGTCACTTCGGCAGGCTCAGTGACCTCGTCATCCTCGACCACGATCGAGGATCCAAGAGCATCCTACTTAAATCCAAATATTAATTATGGTGAAATGACCGATCCCCGTGATGGACAAGTGTACAAGACCGTAAAAATCGGCGACCAAGTTTGGATGGCGCAGAATTTGAACTACGACGATAGCGTAAAAACGCCGAGCTTGAAAGAAAATTCTTGGTGCTACAACGATTCCTCGGAATACTGCGAAAAGTACGGTCGGCTTTACAGTTGGGCTGCTGCAAAGGATGTTTGCCCTACTGGATGGCATTTACCGTCGGAAGATGAATTAGATGATTTGATTGATTCTGTAGCCCGTTCGGCTTCGGTGGGAAAATCTCTTCAGACAAAACTTTGGGATTCCGGTACGGATGCTTATGGCTTTTCTGCAATTCCGGCTGGCCGCAGGGATGATAGTGGCTGGTATACGGGGGAATCGGCTGCGTTTTGGAGCTCTACGGCGGAAAGTAAAGGTTATGCGTTCTATATGTTTATTTTTGCAAGTGGAAATGCTCGTTTGGGTGTTCTTTCTGAAAAATATGGGGCGTCTGTCCGCTGCATCCAGGGAGAAGTGATTGCGGATTCGTCATCCTCTGGCAAAGACAGTCTTAATTTTGATTGGAGCATTCCCAAAGAAAATTATTTGAATCCGAATATCCATTATGATTCTCTTGTTGATGATCGTGACGGACAAGTTTATAAAACTGTTGGAATCGGAAGCCAAGTTTGGATGGCCCAAAACTTGAATTATGCCGATAGCGTACAAACTCCGAGTTTGAAGGGCTTGATTTGGTGCTATGGGAATGACAGTGCCAAATGCGAAGCTGTTGGTCATCTTTATTCATGGTCGGCGGCGATTGATTCTGTTGCTTTGGCGAATGATCCTTCTAATCCGCTGATTTGTGGCAGGGGCAAGTTGTGTGAAATGCCGACTAGAGTGCAGGGCGTTTGTCCGAACGGTTGGCATTTGCCTGATACGACGGAATGGGAAAATTTGTTTGCTGCTGTGGGTGGACGTTCTACAGCGAGCGATGTTCTTAGGTCTAGCGATGGTTGGTATTATAACAAGAATGGAACAAATGCTTATGGATTTACCGCGCTTCCTGCGGGCTATGGAGGTGACGGTTGCTCATTTGGTGGCGATACTAGTAATGGTTTCTTTTGGACTGCGACTCAAACCGGTGAAGACGATGCCTATTATGTGCAATTGAGCGTTTATAATGAGGGGCCTCGCGTGACTTCGGAGGGTAAGAATTTTGGTCTTTCTGTTCGCTGCGTAAAAGATTAGTGTTTGAAAAAAAAGGAGAAGGAAAGTGAAGAAATTCATAAGTAAATCAATTACTTTGTTGATGGCAATTGCTTCGGTGGGGATGCTCTCGGCTTGCCTGGATGATAAAGTTGCAGGCGGCGTCACGGAAGATGCAGGGCTTGCCATCAAGGACTTGGATGTGGCGGGCTTGGCGCAAAAGGGCCCGTTTGTCAAGGGCTCTGTGGTGACTGTGCAGGGTGTCAATTGCAAGACGATGAAGTTCACGGAAGAGGAATTTACAGGCAAGGTCAAGAGCAACAAGGGCGACTTTGGCGTTGACGATGTGAATCTCTCTGCGACTTGCGCGTTGTTTGCGGTATCCGGCTATTACATGAATGAATTTACCGGTGAAAAGTCTTCGGATAAGTTGACGCTCCATGCGATTACGGATTTGAAAGACCGCAAGCATGTGAACATCAATGTGCTTACGGAATTGGAATACGAGCGCGTGATGAAGCTTGTCTCCAAAGAGAAAATGTCCTTTGACGATGCTAAGATGCAGGCAGAAAAGGAAATCCTCACGGCGTTAGGTTTGGTGGATCGCTTTGAGTCGTTCGAAGGCTTGAGCATTTATGAAAAGGGCGACGGGAATGCTGCCCTCCTTGCGACGAGTGTAATGCTGCAATCGGATTTGGATGCTGAAAAGCTCACGGACCGTTTGGATGGCTTTGCTTCGTCCATCACGGAAAGTGGCGAATGGGACGATGAAAAGACGAGAAAGAAAATGACGGATTGGGCGGATTCTGCAAAGTCCGATGGCAAATACGAAACGATTCGCGACAATCTTGAAAAATGGAGCGACTCCGATGAAATCCCCGACTTTGAAAAGGTCGTCGATGAAATAAGTAAGGATGCCAAGGAAACTACTCAGAAAATCCCTGAAGAGTGGAGCTGGGATGTACCGCAGTCAGCTCGCCTAAATCCGAATATCAAATACGACACGATGATCGACCCGCGCGATAAACAAGTCTATAAGGTCGTGAAAATTGAAGTGAAGAAGCATGATTATTCGCAGGTGTGGATGGCAGAAAACCTGAACTATGCCGATAGCGTCAAGACCCCGAGCTTGAAGGGCCGCAACTGGTGCTATAATGGTGAAGAGAAAAATTGCAAGGTGGCTGGCCGTTATTACAGCTGGTCTGCCGCAATTGACTCTGTTGCTTTGGCAAATGATCCAAAGGATCCGCTGGATTGCGGTTATGGCAAGACATGTGGAATTAATCGCGGAGTGCAGGGAATTTGCCCTGACGGCTGGCATTTGCCGACGCTCCATGAATGGGGATTGTTGAGCGTAGCTCTGGGGAACGCTGGCGTGGCCGGAGATAGCCTCAAGGCGCTGACTGGCTGGGATTACGCCGGAACGGCTGACAATAACGGCGTAGATGCCTATGGATTTGCGGCGCTTCCGACCGGAAGGATGGTTTCTACATCTAGCTGGAGCAATGTTGGTTCTAATGTTTATTATTGGAGTTCCGAAGAGGATGGTACGTATGAAGCGCGATATTCGAATATAAACAACATTTATACTAAATTCTATTTGTTCCAAGGTTCAAAAAAATATGGACAGAGCGTACGTTGCATCAAGGGAGATCCTTCGACTGCAGCGATTAAATCTTCTTCAAGTTCTAGTGTTGGCGAAACGAAGTCTAGCAGCAGTTCTGCAAAATCGAGTAGCAGTGTGGTTGTGTCCAGCAGTAGTCAAGTAAAAATGAGTAGCAGTTCTGTAGTTCCTTCCGGCTGGAGCTGGGACGTGCCTAAGGAATTGCGCTTTAATCCGAATATCAAATACGACTCAATGGTTGACCCGCGTGACAAGCGTGTGTATAAAGTTGTAAAAATCGAAGTGAAAGAAAGGGATTATTCAAAGGTGTGGATGGCGGAGAACTTGAACTACGCCGATAGCGTGAAGACGCCGAGTTTGAAGGGCAATAGCTGGTGCTACCACGATACCACGAAATATTGCGAGGTGAGCGGTCGCTATTACACTTGGGCTGCGTCGATTGATTCAGTTGCGCTGGCAAATGATCCTAAGGATCCGTTGAATTGCGGTTATGGCAAGACTTGTGGACTTAATCGCCAGATACAGGGAATTTGTCCTGACGGTTGGCACTTGCCGGTTCGTGATGAATGGGGCTGGTTGAGCGTGTACTTAGGGAATGCGGGCGTGGCCGGCGATACCCTCAAGGCTTTGACCGGATGGGATTATGCCGGAACAGAAGACAATAACGGTGTGGATGCCTATGGATTTACGGCACTCCCGACTGGACGAAGAATCTCTGAAACTAACTGGAGCAACATTGGTTCTAATGTCTATTATTGGACCTCCGAAGAAGAGGATGCGTATGAGGCTCAGTATTCGAATATAAACAACATTTATACCAAATTCTATTTGTACCAAGGCTCAAAAACTTATGGACAAAGTGTCCGCTGCGTGAAGGATTGATTTTTCGTTCTCATCATCCCGAGGCCTCGCTATTCACGGCGAGGTCTTTTTTTTGTATCCCAGGGATACAACTTGTGTTCTAAAATTTTGCAAAATCGTTTAAAAATGACTAAAAACGTAAAAATTAGGCTAAAAACGGCAATTTTTGTATTCCAGTATTATTGAAAAACTATATTTGTAATCATGAAGGCGATTGTTGAATATACAGATTATCGCAAGTTCATCCAGGATTACTACGATGAACACAAGCGCGACTCCGCTTTTACTTGGCGTGAGTTTGCCCAGAATGCCGGTTTCGCATCGGCAATTTTTTTGAAGTATGTTGCTGAAGGAAAAAAGAATCTGAGCATCAGTGCCGCAAGTTCTGTTGCGAACGCCATGGGCCTTGCCGGGTTTGAAAAGACGTATTTTGTTTTGATGGTGACGTACGCCCATGCCAAAGGGGACGAGGCCAAAATGGTGGCGTTCGAAAAACGCTGTGCGTTGGCTAGAGCGCATAAGATCCGTGTTCTCGGTGGCGAAGAATTTGATTACTACAAGTCCTGGAAAAATCCGTTGCTCCGTGAACTTGCCCCGAATATGCCTGGTGCAAGGCCTGCCGAAATGGCCCGTGTGTGCAAACCGAAAATTTCAACAGCGGAAGCTGTTGAAACGCTTGAGTTTTTGGAAGATGCGAATCTTCTGAAAAAAGACCGTAATGGAAATTACGTACAGACGGATAAGTCCATATCGATGGGCTCCGTGGATGCGGTGCCGATTGCCGCGAAAGATTTACAGCGCCAGATGGGTGAGCTTGCCGTAAAGGCTTTGGACTTGCCGCTTGCGGAACGCTCCATGTCGGGAGTTGTTGTGGGGCTGACGCAGGATTCTTATGAACGGATTAAGAAGGAACTTTTGGAATGCCGCCGCCGCATTATTGCGATTGCTACGGAAAGTGGCGAAACGCAGCGCGTGTACCGTTTGAATTTGCAGCTGTTCCCGATAAGCGAAGATCTGGAAGTTGCAAACAAGGCTTTAAAAAATAAGGAAGAGAGAAATGAAAAGAAACGAGCTTAGAATTTTTGGGGATATTTTTGCTTTCGCGTTGGCGTTTGCTTTTTTGTCGATGTTTTCGGCATGCTCCGACGACAAAGTCGCGGGTGGTTCTTCGGATGATGCGGGCATTTACGCCGTCAAGGATTTGGATGTGGCGGGTGTCTCGCAGAAGGGCCCGTTTGTCAAGGGTTCTGCGGTGACGGTGCAGGGCATTGATTGCCAAACGATGGAGCTGACTGGCGAAATTTTTGAAGGTACGGTCAAGAGCGACAAGGGCGACTTTGGCGTTGACGATGTGAACCTCTCGGCGACATGCGCTTTGTTCGAAGTGACCGGTTATTACTTCAATGAAGTGACTGGCAAAAAGTCGGCGAACGAGGTGACGCTCCATGCGCTCTCGGATTTGAGCGACCGCAAACACGTGAACATCAACATGCTCACGGAACTTGAATACAAGCGCGTGATGAATCTCGTTTCGGAAGAAAAAATGTCGTTTGCTGATGCGAAAAAGCAGGCTGAAAAGGAAGTGCTTGCTTCGTTTAATGTAAATGGCGATTATGCTTTGTCCGAAGACTTGAACATCTTTGAAAATGGCGATGGAAATGCGGCGCTCCTTGCGGTGAGCGTGCTTGTGCAAGTGTCGGGTGATTCGAGCAAGAATGTGGATGTTGCCGAACGCGTGGATAACTTTGGTACGGCCATTGCAGAAAACGGCGCTCTTGGAGATTCTGCAAAAACAGAAATGGCGGACTGGGCGACTACAGCGGAATCGAATGGTCAAATTGCAAAGATTCGTAGGAATCTTGAAAACTTGGGCTACGCCGAAGAAATCGCTTCTTTTGAAAATGTCGTAGAAGATTTTGCGACTGGTGTTGCTTCGAGTGAAAGTTCTTCTAGTGTCGCGCTTGGTGCCGGAACTTCGTCTAGCAGTTCTTCGAGCGAAGTGAAGCAATCTAGCAGTAGTTCCTCCGTCATTCTGAGCTCCAGCGAAGAATCCAGTAACAATACAAAAGAATCCTACTTGAATCCAGAAATTGAGTACGGTGAATTGACGGATACTCGTGACGGACAAGTTTACAAGACCGTGAAAATTGGTGATCAGGTGTGGATGGCGGAAAACTTGAATTATGAAAATGGAAATAGTTTGTGCTACAGTGACGACACTACTGAATGCAGTAAGTCCGGTCGTCTCTACATTTGGGATGATGCAAAAGATGTTTGTCCGAGTGGATGGCATTTGCCTGATCTGTTAGAATGGGATGTTTTATACTCTGCGGTGGGTTCTCGGAAAGAGACTGCACGAAATCTCAAGTCAACCAGTGGTTGGACTGAAAATGGAAACGGTGTTGATGCATATGGTTTTTCTGCATTACCTGTTGTTTTTTGGGATGGTTCGCAATTCTTTACCGAGGGTAGTTATTCGATGTTTTGGACTTCTACAGAATGGAATGCCGATAATGCATATATGCAAGAATTTTACATGCTTTCTGATTCGATACAAAATGGTCCTTTACCCAAGAAAATGGCAGTCTCCGTCCGTTGCATTATGGGTGATGGTAAAGCGGTGGATGTGTCCAGCAGTAGTTCTGCGAAATCTTCATCAAGTGACGCGGATGGTTTCGACTGGAGCCTTGCTAAAGAATCTTACTTGAATCCTGATATCAATTATGGTGAGATCACGGACTCCCGCGATGGCAAAATTTATAAGACTGTGAAAATTGGTGATCAGACATGGATGGCGGAAAACTTGAACTACACCGATAGCGCACAAACACCTAGTCTTAAAGGAGGCATGTGGTGTTATGACGATCAGCCTAAAAATTGTGATGTCGGTGGAGCTTTTTACACATGGGCTGCAGCGGTTGATTCCATCGCTTTATACGATGAAAGAGGCTTAATTTGCGGCGATGAAAAAGAATGCCGTGTTTCTGCAAAGGTGCAGGGAATTTGTCCTAATGGTTGGCATTTGCCGGATACGACAGAATGGAGAACTCTAATTAAAGCTGTTGGTGGCAATTCCAAAGCAGGAACCGTCCTCAAGTCTCAAAAAGGGTGGGATATGATCAAGGCTAGCAGCAGTAACGGCAATGGAACGGATGCCTATGGTTTTGCGGCCTTACCTGTAGGCCTTAGCAATGATGGAGATCATGGTGGATTCAGCTACGACGGAATAATTGCCCTTTTTTGGACAATTAATGAAGCTTCTGGCTGGAGTGGTTTTAGAGCCATATCGGCTGATTTCGAAAACGTCAATAACTTTGTTTCTATGGGGAGTAACGGCACTTCCAAATCTTCGGGAATTAGTGTTCGTTGCATAAAGGATTATGATTCTGTAGCAAGTAGTTCTAGCAGTTCCGCTGCATCGTCGAGTTCTGTTGAGGTGTTACCGCCTTGCAAGACGGAGACTGAGGACAATTGTGAATACGATACTTTGACTGATGACCGTGATGGTCGAACTTACAAGACGGTGAAAATCGGCAATCAGATTTGGATGGCGGAAAATTTGAACTATGCTTATTTGCAGTCAACAGAAAACATGGATTCCACCAGTTTCTGTTATGATAATGATCCTGCGAATTGCGATAAGTATGGTCGCCTTTACATTTGGGCTGCTGCAATGGATAGTGCAGGCTTGTTGAACGATGATGCTAAGGGCTGTGGCTATGACGTGGACTGTTCTCCGAAATTCCCGGTTCAGGGAGTTTGCCCGAGCGGCTGGCATTTGCCAAATCAGGCCGAATGGCTAACTCTGTATTCTACGGTGGGAAGCAAGAGTCTTGCGCTCGAGGCTCTCAAGTCGCAGAATGGCTGGTGTAACAATTCGAATGGAACAGATGCTTTCGGTTTTTCGGGATTGCCTGCTGGTTACGGTTACGAGGGATCCTATGGTAGTTTCAAAAATAATGGTTGCTACGCAGTTTTTTGGACTTCTACGGGGAATAATCGCTGGTACGCAAACTATGAGGAATTGTATTACGAAAAAGAATATTTGTCTTCTGGCAATAAACTCTACAGTTTTTCCATCCGTTGCGTCAAAAATTAGAGAGTGAAAAAATTAATTCGTGTTTGGAAAAGGAGTAGATATTAGATGAATACGCTGTTGCTTAAGAAAAGTCTCCGCATTGTAGAAACTCTGATTGTCGGGGCTATGCTTTGGGCATGTACATCGTCTAATGATGATGGCGGCTTTGCTGGCGGTTCTTCGGACGATGCCGGCGTTTACGCCGTCAAGGATTTGGACGTGGCGGGTGTCTCGCAGAAGGGCCCGTTTGTCAAGGGCTCTGCGGTGACGGTGCAGGGCATTGATTGCAAAACGATGGAACTGACTCACGAAATTTTCGAAGGTACGGTCAAGAGCGACAAGGGCGACTATGATGTTGGCGGAATTACGCTTTCGTCTTCGTGTGCGGTCTTTGAAGTGACCGGGCTTTATCTTGATGAATTTACGGGCGCACAAACGACGGAACCAGTAACGCTTCGTTCGCTAGTGAATCTCAAAGATCGAAAGAGCGTGAACGTCAACGTGCTTACGCGATTGGAATACGACCGTGTCGTGAAACTCGTGTCCGAACAGAATGCGTCTTTTGCGGATGCTAAAAAACAAGCTGAAAACGAAGTGCTTGGCTCGTTTGGTATCGCAAAAATTTCGGACAACTTTGAAGACTTGGATATCTTTAAAAAAGGCGATGGAAATGCGGCTCTCCTTGCGGTAAGCGTGTTTGCGCTCGCTTCGGGTGATTCTGGCAAAAATGTGAATGTCGAGGAACGTTTGAACGAATTCTCCACCGCAATTTCAAACAATGGTTCTTTAGATGATAGCACAAAGACGGAAATTGCAAATTGGGCTGCTTCCGCTATGGCAAACGGCAAGATTGATACAATTCGTAAAAATATTGAAAGCTGGGGTTATGCCGATGAAGTTCCCGAGTTTGAAAAGTTTGTTATAGAGCGAGACTCCCTTGTCGATACACGTGATGGGCAAGTTTACAAGACTGTAAAAATTGGTAATCAGGTATGGATGGCTGAAAACCTCAACTATGCCGATAGCGTAGAAACGCCAAGTTTGATGGACAAGAGCTGGTGCTACAACGATTCTTCAGAATATTGCGATAAGTATGGTCGACTTTACGCATGGTCTGCTGCGTTGAATGTATGTCCTGAAGGTTGGCATCTGCCTGATACCACGGAATGGAATACTTTGTTTGAATCTGTCGACAATCCATATTTTGTAGGTAGAATTTTAAAGTCAAAGAGTGACTGGCAGTTGGGTAGGAGTGGACCTGAAGGCATAGATGCGTTGGGCTTTAATGTTTTGCCTGCAGGTGCTGGACATACTGGGAATTTTATTGGCTTGCGTGTTTATGGACATTTCTGGAGCTCGGATTTGGCAAGAGACGGTGTTATTTATGCCATCCGCTTTGGTTATGATGAAGATCAGCCTGCTATAACACTGGAATATGAAAGTGATGGAGGATTGTCTGTTCGTTGCTTAAAGGATTAAATCAAGGAAGAAAGGATAATAAAATGAATTTCAAAAATGTGACTCGAGTTTTGTTAGCTGCTCTCGCCGTGCCTGCGTTTGCCGCGAATGGAACCATGAAAGGTGACGGCTCTGCAGAAAATCCTTTCCAGATTGAGGATTACGAAGACCTCAAGGCGATAGGCTCGAGCTCTTATCTGTTTTCTTCGAATTACGTTGTGTCAAAAGATATTGATGCATCTGCTTCGAAGAGTGAACGATGCGATGGCGATGATGACTGTAGAGGTTTTATTCCGATTGGGAAAAATAAAGATGCAGTTGACAGCACTGTTTTCTGGGGAACAATCGATGGAAAAAATCACACCATCAAAAACTTGAAAATCAATAATGGATACTCGGGTGAATCGGGCTTTATTCAAACATTGATTGGCTCTGTAGTCAATTTGAATTTTGACAGCTTGGATGTAAAAGGCGAAAGTCGTAATGCTGGCGGTGTCGCTTCGGCTCTTGTGGGGACTATCCAGAATGTGCATGTGACCCATGGCAAAGTGTTTGGCTATGAACGTGTTGGTGGAATTGTAGGCAAGGCAATAGATAAAACTGGGTATGCTCCGGTCAAAGGCTATGACGATATGACGCCCGTTTTAAGGAATGTTTCGTTCCAGGGAGAAGTTGGAGGATACCAGCAAGTTGGCGGGGTTGCAGGTATAATAGGTGTTGATGTTGATAGCCTTGTTGCTGATGTTGATATATCTATAACATATGGAGATGCTAAGGAAATTGGAGGAGTCGCCGGGTATAACTATGGGCATATCCAAAAGAGTCATTCTAGCGGAAAAGTCATTGTTACGGCTCCTAAAGTGGGCGCCGTTGGAGGGCTTGTTGGTGAAAGTTCCAAGGGCGTGATAGACCACTGCTATTCTTCAATGGATGTTGAAGGCCGTTATTCTGTAGGCGGATTGGTGGGCTATAACGAAGGCTCCATTTTTGCATCGTACGCAACAGGTTCTGTGAAAGAATATGGGGATGAATCCAATGGCTTCATGGCTCCAGATTATGCAGGAGGCCTTGTTGGTTCTAATTATGGAAAGATTTTCGTCTCTTATGCTCTTGGTTCTGTCATTGGCGATGAAAGAGTTGGAGGCCTTGTTGGTCAAAATTCTGGAGAAATCTATTACTCTTATGCTCGGGGGAATGTAACTTGCAAATCGGTTATTGATGAAAGTGTTGGAGGTTTCGTTGGTTTTAATTATGGCGAAATTTACTCTAGCTATGCCGCAAATACTGTTGAAGGTATCCAAGTAGGAGGGTTTGTAGATTTAAATGAAAGCAATGTCGTGAATTCTTACTGGGATGCGGAACTGTCTAAAATTGATAGTAGCTCTGGCGGCACGGGGCTTAAGACAAAAGAAATGATGACGATGTCTTCTTTTGCGGGGTGGGACACTCTTGGTTATTGGACGTTTGAACGTTGCGAGGCTCCCAAATGCGAAATTGACGATGAGGGTTACGGGTGCTTTTGCAAAAAGGATTTTCACAGGTTCTGGACGATAGATGAAGGCAAGTCTTATCCATACTTGAATGATGGTTTGGATATGAATGATTTTTATTGGCATCAACGTTTATGGCTTGTTTACTTAAGATCTCTAGAACAGCCTCCCGTTCATATTCAAAATCAAACGTTTGCTAAAACGAGTTCTTTGGGTGCTGTGTTCCAAGGCGGTTCTGTTGCGCTCCGTTTTGAAATTCTAAATGCCGCTTCTGTGAAGTTCTCGCTTGTGGATATGCAGGGCCGAGTGGTGCGGGTGTTTGATCTTGGTCGCCGAGCAACGGGTGTGCATTTCGAAACACTTAATGCTGGAGAAATTGCCCGGGGCCGCTATGTTGGCGTGCTGCAAGTGGGCGGCAAGGCTACCGAAAAAGTGATGCTCCTGAAAAAATAGTTCCCTAGTTTTTTTGATTGACGATTCGATAGATCCGTGGGTTAAATAGCCTGCGGGTCTTTTTTATGTGATATAGCTCCCATGGTCTAAGATTATGGGTTGATATTCCCCTCAAAAAATATATGTTTGCTTAAAGGTTCTCATTGGGGTATTCGAGGGGTTTTGATGAAATTTAATTTTCACAGTCTTGCGTTTAAACAGACTGTCTTGATATTGCTCGGCATCACGGTGATCTTTGTCGCGATGATTTTTATGCTTCAGCGGCAGGTCAGCTCCAGGATGTCGGAACTCATTATGGCGCGTGGCCAGGAAATCAGTGCAAAGCACGTGTCTTCCATCGACAATATCTTTGACGAAAGTGCTACGGTTGTGAAAAACATCGTGGCGATGCTTGAACGTGGCGACTTGAACAAGAAGGATGTCGAAGAGTTTTTGCCGACGGAATACGTTCGCACCCACGAGAAAAATCCAATTGCGTCTGCGCTGTTTGTTGCTTACGAGCCCGAACGGAATGGTCGCGAGTTCATGCGCATCACGGGCCATGGTCTCGAGGACACGGTCATGGAAGTGAAGGACTACAGCGAAATGCCGTGGTACAAACAGTCCATCGAAACGGGCAAGGGCCAGTGGTACGAACCGTTTATTGGCGTTTATGCGGACCAGCCGGTGGCGCTTTTTGCGATGCCTTTTTACCAGACGCTCCCTGACGGTTCCAAGAAATTCAAGGGCGTTGTCGGGCTTGATATTTTTGTCTCGTTCTTGCGCGATGCGGTCTCCTCGATAAATATTGAAAACTCGGGATATGCGTTTATCCTCTCTGCCGAAAACAGGTTTGTCGCGCATCCGCGTGATGACTGGATTTTCAAGGAGTCGCTCCATTCGCTTGCAAAAGGCCATGAAGCGGGTTTGTCTAATTTCGAGACGGCGGTGCGCAATTTGCATAGCGGGCTTTTGCTTGGCAAGACGTTTAGCGGCGAAAAGGCTTGCATCTATTTTTCGCACATGAAGGTGGACGGCTGGATTTTCGGCGTCGTGTGGCCTGCGGATGAATTCTTTGCAAAGCAACGTAAGATGGCATCGGTGCTCGGCATACTTGGCCTGGCGAGCTACATCATGATGATTGTGCTGGTGCTCGTGATTTCGAGCCGCGTGACGAGACCGCTCAAGGCGCTTGCAGGGGTGGCGAAGCGTTTGGGCCAGGGCGACTTTGACGTGGAGATTCCGCCGGTCGATGGCAAGGACGAAATTGCGGAATTTGCAGATGCGTTTGTCCGCATGCGTGATTCGCTCAAGGAAAATATTGAAAAGCAGAAGGGCGCCGAACGCGTGGCGAGCGAACTGGAGATGGCTCGCAAGATTCAGCTCGGATTGCTTGCGCGTAGCGATGATGACGAGGGCGTGAAGGATGCCCGCCATTTGCTCTCTCCGTTTATTTTACCTGCAAAAGCGGTGGGTGGTGACTTCTATGATTTTTGCAAGGTCGATAAGGACAGACTTGCCTTCTTGATTGCTGATGTATCGGGCAAGGGTGTCCCGGCGGCGCTGCTTATGATGTCGGCACGCTCGATGCTCAAGAGTGTTTTGCTTGCGGGCGCATCGGTGGTGGATACATTCAATGTCGTGAATGACCGCCTGGCGTTCCGCAACTACCTCAATATGTTCGTCACGGTTTGGATGGGAGTTCTCGATTTGCGTACGGGCGAAGTGGAATTTGCATGTGCGGGGCATAATCCGCCGGCGATCCGCCGTGCGGACGGTACGGTCGAGTTTGCAAAGAGCAAGCCCGGTCTTGTGATTGCCGCGATGGAAGGGACGCGCTACAAGCGCCAGACGCTTAAGCTGAATCCGGGCGATACAATCTTCTTGTACACGGATGGCGTGACCGAGGCGACGGATGCGAACGAGAATCTGTTTGGCGATGAGCGACTGCTCAAGACGCTCCGCGATGCAGGCAATCGCGAACCTGCCGAAATTTGCCCGTTCGTGAAGTCCAGGATTGATGAATTTGTGGGCGACGCTCCGCAGTTCGATGACATTACCATGCTCGCGCTCAAGTTCGTGGGTAAGACTTAATTCGAGAATTTGTGCAGAAAAGGAGGTGCCCGCTCGTCCCCGTCAAGCGAGGACAGGTAGGCGGGCATGACATCTTTGGCACGGAATGCGCACATGTCGGTAAATGAAAAAAGACCTTGCGAAAGCAAGGTCTTTTTCGGGTGGATGACCGGACTCGAACCGGCAACATCCAGAATCACAATCTGGGACTCTAACCAATTGAGCTACATCCACCATGTAGCGAGACCAAATATAAAAAAGCCATCCCAAATTTCAAGGGATGGCAACAACTTTTTTCCAAAAAATTTGTTTTTAGAGCGCTACGACTACTTTTTCTGCATGATTCGGAGGAAATTTGCACGCTTGAAGTCGTTTCTGTGTTCCATGCAGAAGCGCGGATACACATACTGCTTCGGGAAAATGCGGATCGTGAACGTGTTGTTGCAGCCTTCGAGGCAGCACTTGAATTCCAAGTCCATGGCTTCCGTGTAGTTGTGGCGGAAAATGATGTTCTTGGATTCGATGTTCTCGATATCCTTCTTTTGCTTTTGACGCTGCTTGATGTCGCGGTGCAGTTCGCAGTACTTCGCGATCGGGTGACCCCAGAATTCACGGCCGCAACCGGGTTCCTGGCAGACTTTGAGCTTGATGCGTTTCTTCTTTTTGTACTTAGGTAATTGCATAGAGACCTCAATTAGTAGTAAAGATAATAAAAATTGGTCTTTTTGTAAAAAAGTTGAATTTTGCGAGAGAAAAATCGGACCAAATTCGCGAAAAAAGCGTGTTATATAAGTAGGGACAGTTAAAAAAGGACGCTTATGAAGCTTTTTTGGATTTTGGTTGTCACGGCGGTGATTAACGGCTGCATGTACGTGAGCGGGTCGGCGGAGGGTGAATCGTCGATGCATGCGACGGCGATTGACGTGGGGCAGGGGCTTGCGGTGCTATTCGAATATGGCGGGCGCTATGCGATGTACGATTTTGGGCCCGATTCGGTCGGCGTGGTGGATTCACTTTTGGCCCGCGGGGTCGATACGCTCGATTGGGTGGTGCTGAGCCATAACCATCGGGATCATATTGGCGGTTTTTTGGAGCTTGCGGGGCGGGGCGTTTTTGTGCGGCGTCTGTACATGGGGCCGGATACGGCGGGCGCGTTCTTTCGTGATAGTGTGTTGCGGGTGGCGAGAGCGCTTGGAACGCCAGTGGATACGCTATTGCGAGGCGAGAACGTAAGTTTTGGGGGTGGGGGTAATGGCTTTGAAGTGCTGTGGCCGGCGAGCTATTTGCGCGTGGGCGAGAATCGCGCGAGTGTGGTGTTGCTCGGGAAGTTTGGCGCAAGCAAGATGCTTTTGACGGGCGACCTGGATTCGGTGGGCGAGCGCCATTTGCTCGAGATGAATCCGACGCTTTCGGCGGAACTTTTGCAGGTGGCGCATCACGGTTCGGCGGGGAGCAATACGCTAAGCTTCTTGTCGCAGGTGTCGCCAAAGTATGCGTTTGTGAGTGTCGGGGCTGGTAACGGTTATGGGCATCCCGCACTATCTGTTGTTCGTAAACTGAACTTGGTGCTTGGGGATTCTACGAAACTTTACCGCACCGATTTGCAAGGTTCCATTCGCTTTGAACTCTCGCCGAGCATGGGCGTTTTGCACTAGAAATGACTGGATTCTTCCACTATCGCTTCGCTCTAGTGTCAGAATGACGAGAGTCATGACGGCTTCACCGTACGTTGTCATTCCCGCCACCGAGCACTGTCATTCCTGCCACCGAGCAGGAATCTCCATCTCGTGTGTTGCGCTTTGTCCTCCCGGACTCCATGTCACCCCGGACTTGTTCTCTTTGACCACTTAGAGCTTCAGCTCTTATGTGGTCATGATCCGCGAATGGGGACGGGGCGGGATCGCCATCTCGTCATCCTGAATGAGCGTGTCATTCCGCACTCGTCATCCTGAAGGAACGAAGTGACTGAAGGATCCAGTTATTTTTTATATTGTTTTCATCGCATTTTGGGTATTCGCGAGGTTTTCGAGGGTTATGGTTCACAAAATTCACATCCCGGTGATGGGCATTTGCTATACGGCGGACACGCCGATTCGTGTAGCGCATTTGGGAATCACGTCGGTGATTTCGCTTGTGGATGATGGCCTCCTCGAAGAATACCGCATGGCTTATGCAGAACGCTTGGGTCTTGATTTGGGCTCTCCGCAGACAACCCGCATTGGCCGCATCCGTTCGTATTTGGATTTTGTTGCAGACGAAGTAGAACGCAAGTTTACGCGTCTTTGTGCGTGCCGTTTTGATGGCGGTAGCGACAAGGACCTTTATTTTCTGATGCTCCCGCTAGATTCCAGGCTCCGCGTGGAATACGATGGCATTTTTGCAAAGACGGGACTTGCCCGCATTGCAGCCGAGGCTGCACTCACCGAAAAAATGGAACCGGGCGAAATCCAGGCAAACATCATGGTCGGCTTGAATCATGACGAGGCTGCGTTTGATGCCGTTCGCGGCTTTGCCGCTTCGAAGGTGTCGGGCGCGCTTGTGCTCAGCGCGGGCGTGAACTTGTCCGTCTTCGAAGAGATTGCGAAGTGCAAGGACTTTTACAGGACGGGCAAAAAACCTCCGAAAAAGAAGATTATCCTGAAAGTCTCGGATTACCGCTCGGCGCTCATTCAGGGCCGTTATTTGGCAAAGAAGGGCTTGGAAGTTTACGAATACCGCATTGAATCGGGCGTGAACTGCGGCGGTCATGCGTTTTTTGAATCCAAGAAGTTGTTGCTCGATGTGGTCCGGGAATTTGTCGAAAAGCGCAAAGAACTTTTTGAAACTACGTGCTCGATGATTGCGAAGTTCGCGGCTTCTTGTGTCGCAGGGGACAATGCAGCGACCTTCCCAGTGCAGGGAATTCTCCCGCCGCCGTCGCCTGCACGGATTACCGCGCAGGGCGGGCTTTGCGCTCCTGAAGATATTGCTCAAGTCTTGTCGCTCGGGATTGATGGCGTGGGTGTGGGGACTCCGTTTTTGCTTGTACCGCAGGCGACCAGCGTCGATAAGGAAACACGAAAATTGCTTGCGAGCGCAAAGTCCGAAGATGTTTGCATCAGTCATGCGTCACCGCTTGGCATCCCGTTCGTGAATCTGCAAACATCGACGGCGGCAAGAATTTGTGAGCAGAAAATTCAGGAATATTTCGCGCCAGAATCTGAAAAGTCCGGGAGTCCAGAATTGAAGCCCGGATTCCCGTGTCGCCAGCATTACCTTTGCCAAAACATCCCCGGCTTTGACCATCCCGTTTGCATGGCCTCTCGCGAGTACGTGATGCACCGCTTGGCGGAAATCGACAAGCTTGAACAAGAAGATATTGAATCATGCAAAATGCAGTCGCACCATGCAGATGAAAATCATGAAAGGTCGCGAGAATCTAGTGCCGCTAATGCTTGTGAAAATTCAATGGCGGTAATTCGCAAAAAATACGACAAGCTTCGCCTTGTCACGCTTTCGCGTGAATGCATCTGCCGATTCCTTGGGAATGCCGGCCGCGAAGAAATCCGCGAGAAAAGCCCATCGCTCCATTACCAGCCGGAATGTGTTGCCGTCGCTCGTGGCTCGCAGCCTGCTCGCACTCGCGAACCGGTTACCATTTGCCCGAATCCGGACATTGGCTATTTCGATCGCGAATACTCGCTTCTAGAAATGATGCAGCACCTTTATGGCACAGGAAAACGCCTCACGCCCAAAGACAAACCAAGCGCCTTCGAGGTCGAAGAAAAAATTTTGAAATCGGTGACTTAATTGTAAAAGCCCTGGATCCTTCGACTCCGTTACACTTCGCTCAGGATGACACGGGACGTTTCCTATTGCGTTTCCTTCCTACTGTCTACTTCCGACTATGTTCTAATCCGCAAAACCGATGCGTGCTTGGAAGTGGCATTGCGTCTTGTCGTCGGCGTTCATCCCGAAAATGTAGGCGTGATGGTTCGTGTTCTTGAAACGCACGATATTCACCTTGCCTCCGAGCGGAATCTGTGATATATAATTTATCTGTATTGAACGGATTCTGCGGCTCTTGAGTTCCTGCGCGTCGAGCGAGTTTGTCACCCAGTCCACATAGCGGCAGTGGTTCACGTGCTTGTTCATGTCCAAGTCACTGTACTTTGCAATTTCTGTCGCTACAATTTGCGGGTCGACTTGCGGGTCCAAAATATCCATCATTTCGGGGAGCGCGTTCTTGCCCTGAATGAGCGGAATCGGGTACGGTGCGTTGGCCGGGTTTTCTGCCTTGCCGGTCTTCATGTTCACCAGGAGCCACGAAGAAGTCGCCTGTGCGATGGAATGCCCCTGCGCATCGAGAATGGAATAATCTTTAAGACAAACTTTGTCCTTGATGATGTCCTTTGCCCACGTCGAGATGGAAAGCTTTTCGCCCCAGACTGGGTGGTGCAACAGGCGAATCTTCAGTCGCGTGATGACCGTGGTGTAGCCTGCCTTCATCATCTTCCATATCCCAAAGCCGTTCTGTTCGGCATCGGCGATGGCGGTTTCTTCCATGAACAAGAAGAGATTTGAAAGTTTGAGTCGGCTGTGGTGGTCGCAGTCCGAGAAACGCACTTCAAAATTTTTGGTAGTGACTTCCGGTTCCATGATATTCCTCACGTGGTTGTGTGATTTTCGACTCGCTTTCGCTGTACCCGAAAAAACACGGTATGATAATAATGTATAATTTTTCTTGTATGAACGACTCTCAATTTCGCCCTAGTTTTAAACAGCTTGACGCTTATCATTCATTTAATGGTTCTATCCGTGTTCCGGGGTCCAAAAGCATTACCAATCGTGTGCTTTTGATTTCGGCCATTGCTAACGGGACAACTCGCTTGCACAACCTGCTGCGTAGCGACGATACCCGCTATATGGGCGAGGCTTTAAAACGTCTTGGCGTGAAGGTTGATTTTTCGGACGATTATACGGATGCTGTTGTTGAAGGTCATGGCAAGCCGTTTGATGCAGGCAATTTCCCGGTTGAGCTTTATCTCGGGAACGCCGGTACGGCGATGCGCTCCTTGACGGCCGCTCTTTCGCTTGGCTGGGGCAAGTTCATCTTGCGCGGTGAAGAACGCATGGGCGAACGTCCGATTCGCGACTTGGTCGATGCGCTCAGTACGCTTGGTGCCGACATCAAGTATCTGGAATCCGAAGGCTACCCGCCGGTCCGCATCAAGGCCGATGGTCTCAAGGGTGGCGATGTGAGTGTTCGAGGTAACATTTCGAGCCAGTACCTCACGGCCCTTTTGATTTGCGCTCCGTACTGCAAGACCCCGCTCCACATTCATGTGGAAGGCAAGCTGATTTCTGCACCGTACATCGAACTCACGCTCGACGTGATGAAGTGCTTTGGCGTGAATGTGCGCCACGATGACCTGACGGACTTCTACGTGCCGCAGGGTGTTTACCAGAGCCCCGGTGACTACTATGTAGAGAGCGATGCTAGCTCTGCCACTTATCCCCTTGCCGCTGCCGCTATTTCTGGCGGTGAAGTGAAGGTCTTGGGAATCAGTGAAGATAGCATCCAGGGCGATATTGCCTTTATCGATGTCCTGAAGCGCATGGGTGTTGATGTTACTCCGAGCGTGGAACCTGGTGGCGAAAAGTGCATTATCTGCAAGGGACCTAAAGACCGCCGTTTGCGTAGCCTTGGCGATTTTAGCGCTGTCGAAATTCCGGATGCCGCCATGACGCTTGCCGTGCTTGCTCTGTTTGCGGATGCTCCGACGACGATTCGCGGCATTGGCAGCTGGCGCGTTAAAGAAACTGACCGCATTGCAGCCATGGTTGCTGAACTTCGCAAGGTTGGTGCGACCGTTTCCTCTGACATGGATTCGATTACAATTGAACCGCCGAAGGAATTGCTGCCGGCGACGATTGAAACTTACAATGACCACCGCATGGCGATGTGCTTTAGCCTTGTCTCGCTCGGTGGCGTGCCCATCAAGATTCTCGACCCTGCGTGTGTGAACAAGACTTATCCCCATTTCTTTGAAGACTTCGGAAGACTCGCCCAATGATGAATCTAGCCCAAAAGATAGTTGCCTCAAGTTTTGCACGGCTTGCGTTCTGCGCTTGCCTTGTGTTTGGCGCCTTTGCTACAGAAGCCATGGCTTCGGACACGCTTTCTATTTGGGTTATGGACAACGGCCTTGGGTCAAAGAATGCCATGAAGCGTCTTGTGAAGAAGTTCTATCGCGAGACGGGAATTCCTGTAAAGTTGACCTCATTGAGCTGGGGAGAAGCTTTCAGAAAAATTACGTTCACGTTTGCGGATTCGAACGATGTCGCTCCTGACGTGATTCAGCTTGGTTCCACGTGGGTTCCGCATTTTGCAGCGGCAGGCGCGATTCGCCCCATTGATAGTTTGATTTCGAAAATCGATACATCGCGATTCTTGGGTGAAGGCCTCCGCAGTACGCATATTTCGGGAAAGCCCGAGACGTATGCGGTGCCTTGGTTTATCGATGTCCGCGGCTTTTTTGTGAACGAGCGCATTTGGCAGCAGCTTGGTTTTGACGATTCTGATTTTGAATCGTATGCGCATGTGCTTGGCGTCTTGAAGACGATTGCAAGTTCTGACTTGAAGACGGAAGCTGGTGTCAAGGTGACTCCTTTTGCGCTCCCCGGTAAAGACGACTGGACCGGCCAGCAGTGCATGGCGCCGTTTGTCTGGAGCCATGGTGGCGATTTTGTCGTGCCGTCTGGCAAGGGATATCGCAGTGCGCTCTTGGATTCGAATACGCTTGTTGGCCTTGCGCTTTATGCAAAGATTATGGGCGATGCGCAGATGGCACCTCATAGCTTGTTTGAAAATTCATCTGAAAATGCCGAAGGTTTTGTTCGTTCGGAACGCGTAATCCACTATGGAACTTCTGAACTGATCAAGCAGTTGGAATTCCCGGAACAGGCAGGTGGCCTTGCCAATTCGGCCATCGCAAAAGACGGCATCAAGGTGATGGATCTCCCGGCTGGTTCGCACGGAAAATTCTCGTTCATGGGCGGTAGCCATTTGGCTCTTGGCAATAAGAAGGATACGTCCAAGTATGCGCTTGCCGAACAGTTGCTTGCCTACATGCTCCGCGCCGACAATATCGATGCGTTCTCTCGTCAGGTTGGGTTCTTGCCTGCAGACCGTAGCATTCTCCACATCTGGAACCGCGATTCCCGTTATTCCAAGATTGTTGCTGAACTCGAACACAGCCGTAGCTTCCCGAATATCCCGGAATGGGGCGAAGTTGAAAAAGTCCTGATCGACCTTTCGAATAACATGGGCGCTTTGTTTGTAAATACGAAGCATCAGAAAAAACGTAGTGCCGCCCTTGCCCAGATGGTTTACGAGGCCAATTCCAAGATTAATGAAATCCTGAACCATTCGGATTCCTTGAACGGTTCCGAAAGAATGCACTGGGCACAGCACATCTTTTTACAGGACTATAATGAAATTTATCCCAAAAGTGCAGCGGAGATTATTGGCCGCAGTGAATTGCCGCTAGTGGATGAAATTAAGGATAAAATCGGCTCTTGCCGGTATTTGCTGATTTCTGTCGGTGCTGGATTTTTGGCGCTTTGCATTGTTTTGACTTGCTTTAGAAGAAAAAAGAAGAAGTGATTTTCATCCATGAATAAGTTGTTTAAAGTTACGTCCCGTCTGCTGCCGTTTCTTGTAGCACCGCTTTTTGCCCATGTCAATGTAGCCTCGTATAAAAGCTACGTGGATTCGCTTTTGCCAGGGACGACGTTTGGGATGTCTCTTCGCTCTGTCAAGATGGGGCGAGAAATCGGGAACGTGAAAGGCAATGAGTTCTTCACTCCGGCAAGTACGCTCAAGACTTTGACAACGGCAGCCGCTATTCATTTTTTGCCGCTTGATTATGAACCGAAAACGGATGTTACGGTGCTTGGCGATATCCAGAAGAGTACGCTCTTGGGCTCTATCCGCATCCGTGGTGAAGGCGACCCGAATATTTCTGCAAGGTACTACGACGATCCATTCTACATTCTGAATGCAATGGCGGATTCCATCCAGGCGATGGGCATTGATACCATTGTTGGGCGGATTGATTTGGACACGAGCTATTACACGGGTCCGTGGAAAGCGGAAAACTGGCGCCGCAATTATTACGATTCCTGGTATGGTGCAGAAATTGGCCCACTTGGCTTTAACGACAATTGCGTGACGATTCGCTTTTGGCCGGGGTACTTCCGCGGCGATACGGCCGTGGTCTCGATTGAACCGGATGTAAATTACGTCAAGGTCGTGAACAACTTAAAGACGGTCAAAGGCCTCAAGAAAAAATGGGTGTATGCGATTGACCCCGATAAGTCCATCATTACACTTGGTGGGACGATTGGCGAGGATGTCGATTCTGCAAGTATGGTGCTCCCGATCCGAAACCCGATTGGGTATTTTAGGGCGGCATTCATGTATGCGCTCAAGAACCGTGGTATCGTCTTCAAAGAAGATAATCCTAAAGATGATACCGAGCTTAAAACCTTCTCGTTCTCGGCAGCTCCGCTCCTGAGCATTCTCGATGAAATCAATCAGCGCAGCCAGAATTTCCATGCCGAAACGCTGTTGCGCAATCTCGGTGCGCAGATTATAGGCGAGGGCAGTGTTGAAGGTGGCCGTGAGGCAGAACGCAAGTTCCTTAAGGAAATGGGACTGAAAGCGGCCGATTTTGAAGTTTTCGATGGCAGCGGTCTTTCTCCGGAAAACAAGGTGAAACCCTCGACGGTTACGAGATTGCTTGCTAAGATGGCTCGCCATCCGAATGGTCAGTACTATATCAACAGTTTTGCAAGTCCAGGCGTGGGCTCGGGCGCAAAGCGCATGGTGAATCTGGAAGCCCCGTGGCTTACCCGTTTTAAGACGGGCTACATTGCCGAAGTCCATGGCTTGGTGGGCTACATCTATACGGTCGATGGCGATACGCTTACGGCGGCGATGTATTTGAACGGAACCAACACCAATCCGGATTGCAAGAGCAAGGATGTTCTTGATACGCTTTGGATGCGCCTTATCAGCTACACCAACAATAATTACAAGTCGCTTTTGCAAATGAAGACCTTGTGGCTCGATGCACAAGGTGTTAGCGGACTCAACAAGCGCTTGGATTACTTCTCTAAAATCCTGATTGGGACTCCGTATAAACTTGGACCGATGGGCGAAGGCCACTTGGACCCGGTTGAAGATAAACCATTAATTTATCTAGACTCCGTGGATTGCGTGACGTACCTGGAACATGTCGTTGCGCTTGCGATGGCGAAAAGCGAAAAGTCTTTGTACAGACAACTCCAGCGCCTTCGTTACAAGGGCGGCAAGGTGAGTTTCCTCAATCGTAAGCATTACCTGCTCGATGACTGGGTGGGTGAGGGCAAGTATGCAAAGGTCATTCCGATGGAAGGCGAAGTTTCTGTTGAACGCACTATGCCCAAGAAAGAGTTCTTTGAAAATCACAAGGTGAAATTTGCGGGCAAGGAAAAGCCTATTCAGGTTCGTTATGTGCCGTTGGACAAGGCTATTGAAGTGGCTAAGAAAACTCACAAGGGCGCAATGAAGGTTCTCGGTATCGGTATCGTCGGATCCTCCGATAAAATCGACCTTACGCACACGGGATTTGTAATTTATTATCCGGGTCAAAAGCCGGTGCTGCGCCATGCTTCATCGCAAAAGAAACAGGTTGTCGAAGTCCCGCTCGCCGAATACTTGCAGACCCGCAAAGTCCCCGGCGTTACCTTCTTCAAGTTTATACAGCATTAGCTGTTAGCCATTGGTCAATCGCTGATTCTATTTTGTCATGCCCGCCGCCGAGCGGGCATCGCCTTACACGGTACTAAAGCAAAGAATCTAGCGCGACTATCGCCACGAGGCTGTAGTCGCCTTTTTTGTCTTCTGGTGCTGTGGCTTCGTCGAATGCGTTGTTTTCGAAAATTGTCCAGGCGTCGGGTGCCCACCCGTAGGCGTTCATCGTAAGCTCGTTGCCCATTGCGATTTCGGCTACTTCGACTTCTTCCCACTTGATGTTCCCGGCGGGCGCCTTGTAATAGCGCAGCATGCCGATGCTGTCCATCGTCTCGGGGTGGTTGTCCACAAGCTCGTAAACGCAGTCCTTGTAGCTCTTGCCGCTCACGCGAACCACCTGGTACGTTCTGTTGTCCTGAAGAAATTTTGAAAGATCATCGCGATGCATGTTGATTTTTGCATCAGGGCTGAAAAATGTTGTGAGTTCGCGAAAAACTTCGGAATCTTCTTCGAGAAGCGGCGCGAGCCTCTTGATTTGCGATGTAATTTCTTCTGGCATGGCCTAAAGATAAGAAATTTGTATTTTACGGGAGCGCGCAAAAATGAAACGCCTTGATTTGACCTCGTTTTTAGGGGTAAATTGTGAGTTAATTTTGGGTGTAAAGTTCGCTTTTTATGGTAGCTCTTACTATCTTTATGGCGAAAAAGGGCTCCAGGGAAGTACCTTGGGGAAACCGTTTCGGTTGTCAAAGAAATAAAACGAAGGATTTATGGCAAATCGTGTTGTTATCGGCTCCCAGTGGGGCGACGAAGGAAAAGCCAAGGTTGTAGATTTCTTAACGCTCGATGCAGATATTATCGTGCGTTTCCAGGGCGGCGCTAACGCCGGTCACACTGTGGAAGTTGGCGACAAGAAGTTCGTCTTCCACCTTATTCCCTCGGGCATTATGCACCCGGACAAGATTTGCGTCATCGGTAACGGCGTCGTGCTCGATCCGATCCAGACTCTGAACGAAATTGCAGACCTCCACACGAAGGGCATCAATCCGGAAGGTCGCTTGTTCATCGCTAACAACGCACACGTCGTGCTCCCGTACCACTCTACCTTGGACAAGGCCAAGGAAAAGAAGGCCGGCAAGGCTGCTATCGGTACTACGGGTCGCGGTATCGGTCCGTGCTATAGTGACAAGGTGAACCGCATCGGTGTCCGCGTGGGTGACCTCATGGACGAACGCGAACTCCGTCCGCGTGTCGAAGCTATGGCTAAGGTCCACAACGAAGAATTCAAGGTGATGTACGATGTTCCGGAAATCGATCCGGAAGTGGTCATCAAGGACTACCTCGAACTCGGCCAGAAGATCAAGCCGTTCGTTGCCGACGTGAGCGAAATGCTCTACAAGGCTTTGAAGGAAAACAAGCGCCTCGTGTTCGAAGGTGCTCAGGGCACTATCCTCGACGTTGACCAGGGGACCTACCCGTTCGTGACCTCCAGCAACACGGTTGCCGGTTACGCAAGCTGCGGCGCAGGCATTGGCCCCACGGCTATCAACCAGGTTGTCGGTGTCGTCAAGGCTTACACGACTCGCGTGGGTAACGGTCCGTTCCCGACGGAACTTTTGGACGAAACGGGCGACACGCTCCGCAAGATCGGTAACGAATACGGTGCAACGACCGGTCGTAACCGTCGCTGCGGTTGGTTCGACGCTCCGGTGGTCCGCAAGGCTGCCATGGTGAATGGCCTTACGCACCTCGCTATTACCAAGCTCGACGTGCTCGATACATTCGACACTATCAAGATTTGCACTCACTACGAATGCGATGGTGAAAAGATCGAAAACTTCCCGAACCAGCTTTCCAAGGTCGGACGTTGCGTGCCGGTTTACGAAGAAATGCCGGGCTGGAAGTGCGATACGACCAAGTGCCGCAAGCTCGAAGAATTGCCGGCTAACGCTCGCAAGTATCTCGACCGCATGGCCGAACTTGTTGGCGTGAAGATCGGTATGATTTCTATCGGTGCTAAGCGCGATCAGAGCATCGTTGTTGATCTCGACTAAAATAAAAAGGGGAAAATAGAATGGATACATCCGCTGTTGATTTGTTGAAGGGCGTCGAGCTCTTCTCGGAGCTCAATGAAGAGCAGTTAGGGATGATTGCCAATCTGGTAATCGTCAAGAACTTCAATCGCGATGAAACTGTGGTCCTGGAAGGTGACGATTCGGTGCAGGCTCTGTACTTGATCGCCACTGGTTCTGTGCAGGTCTATATGACCGGCATCGATGGCCGCGAAACCATTTTGTCTTTCCTAGAACGCGGGGACTTTTTCGGGGAAATGTCGCTGATTGACGGCGAACCCCGATCCGCCTCCGTCCGTACGGTGACTGATGCTACTTTGCTCGTCATTCATCGTGAATCGTTCTTGAGCCTGCTTCGCAAGTCTCCTGAGATTGCCATGGCGCTCATGAGCGAACTTTGCAAGAGACTCCGCAAGGCTAACAAGCAGATTGGCTCCTTGTCGACCATGTCTGTGTCTGGCCGTGTGGCAGGAACGCTCCTCAACTTGATGCAGGAACGTGGTGTCCGTATTCATACAGATAACGGAAACATGGTGACTGTTATCCATAATCGTCCGACGCAGCAGCAACTTGCTGACATGTCGGGTACGACTCGTGAAACGGTAAGCCGAATTTGTTCTTTGCTGGTAAGGGCAAATGCCATTGCGATGACCGGCAAGGATATCGTCATTTTTGACGAAGATGCGCTTCAAGAAAAAGCCACTAAGGGCTAAACCCAAGAATTTGTTATGAATAAAATAAAGTCGCTTTGGAACAAGGTTAGACAGACCGCCATTTTCAAGGCTTTCGTCATTTGGATCGTTGTCGTAATCGTGCTTGTCGTTATGGTCGATAAGCTTTTGATGCCTGCATTTGCAGGGGCTTTCGCAAGTACGGGCAAGGTGCCGAATCTCGAAGGCATGACGGAAAAGGCCGCAGAAACGGCATTGACGGAAGCTGGCTTTAAGTTCGAATGGGTCAAGGAAGGCCGTTACAGTTCCCAGGTGCCGGCAGGCATGGTTCTTGTGCAGATGCCCAAGGCTGGCCGCACGGCAAAGATCGGCCGTACCGTAAGACTCACGAAGAGCCTTGGTCTTCGCAAGGTGATCATCCCGGATTTGCGTGGCAAGAGCCAGAAGCAAGCCGATATCTCGCTTGCCCGTGCTGGTCTTGTTAATGGCGGTACGATTCAGGGCGCACACCAGAGCATTCCCCGTGGTGTCGTAATCCGCACGATTCCGATTGCGGGCGATACGGTTCGCGTTGGCGATACGGTGAAAGTCGTGATTTCGGCTGGCGTTACGACCGGTAGAATTTTGCTCCCCAATTTTGAAGGAATCCTCATGGATGAAGTTTATCCGCAAATGGATAGGCTCGGCTTCAAGGTGGGTTCCGTTAAGCGTCAGAAGAGTGAAGATGGTGCACGTCCCGGTTCTGTTCTTGAAACGTCTCCGAAGTATGGGGACTATCTGAAGCCGGGTTCGCGCGTGAACTTTATTATTGCTGACTAGAGTTGTTTTGGGAGTTTTTAATGCGTCATGCCTTTTTTACATGGGTGCTTTCTTTAGGAATGGCAGCGCTGTGCGCCTGCTCTTCTGCACCTGCAAAAAAGGATGATGTTAAAGCTCCGGTTTTGACTGCTGCGGATTCCGCCCTCATAAAGAAGGCCGTCGAGGCTAAAGCCGAAAAGCCCAAGGTCGAAGTGGACCTGGAAGCGGCTCATGAATTTTTCTTCCTTGCAAAAAGCATGGAAATGCGTGGCAACCAGCGTGAGGCAGATTTCTTCTGGAAACAGGCTTATAAGGCAGACCCGACAAGCCGCTATTTAGGCTTTGGCGTGGCAGAACGCTTGGTCGCTGCCGGTGAAGATTCTTTGGCTCTTGTCGAAGCTAAAAAGGCCTCCCAGCTTAAGGGCAAACGCACTGCTGCTCAGTATGCCTTACTTGCTCGACTCTACGTGAAAACGGGCGAAGCCGATTCTTGCCGCAAGTACTTTGTGATGGGGCTTGATTCTTCGCATTATCAGGACATGGCCTTGCTTTACGATTATAGCCTGTTCCTTGAAGCCGTCCGCGATGAAAATGAGCTTGTCCGCATTTATGATCTTCTTTTGCCGAAGGTCAATTACATCTCTACATTGTTCCAGCGCCAGCTTTCGCTCCTCCTGGATCTTGGCCGTGATTCCGCTGTTGTTGAACTTTTTGGCAAGGCTCATGAGGCGACCGGCGATAAGCAGATGCTTTTGCAAAAGGTCCGCGGCCTTATGGCGATGAAGCGCTTTAAGGAAGCCGCCGCCATTGTGGATACGCTTACGAGCGCCAAGCCCGAAGACGAAGAAATGACGATTATGGTGCTCCCGTCTATGACGGGCGACAGCGCCTATGCATTTGCCCGAAAGAAGTATTTCGAAGACGGCGTCAAGACACCTGCAGTACTTTGCTTTATCGGTCAGTACGAATACGACGTCGATATGCGTGACAGCGCCAAGGTCCACTTGCTCGCTTCTGTCGACAAGTTGCAGGGCCAGCCGAAATATGCTAACCGCGCTTTCCTCGGGCTCGTGAATATTTTTGCAAGCGAACAAAACTATGCACAGGCTATCAAGTACGCCGAAAAGTCCGATTCCGTCTCGAACGGCGATACGAGAATGCTGCTTGCCTCTGTGTATGCACTTGCCGACAAGTACGACAAGGCGTTCCCCTTGCTTGATTCCCTCATGAAATTCTGGGAATCGTGGAAACCGCTCCCTGGTGTTGTCGATTCTGCAAATCTGGTGCAACTGAAAAACGAGGCGCAAATCAAGTATTTGCAAGTTCTCGACATTTATTCGAGAGCGCTCATCGGCGAAGCCTTGGACCTTGAAAAAAATCCGAGAGCTGATTCTGTCAAGAAGGCCAAGGCTATTGATAACCGTACCAGAGCTCAGGCTATGCTCGACAAGTTCTTTGCAAAGGATTCTTCGTATAGCCGTGTGCGCCTTTCGATAGCCATGAACCTGGAACGCCTCAAGCGCTACGATGAATCTTTCCGCCATTTTGAAGTCCTTTTGAAAATGCCTGAATTCTCGCCGCATGAGATGGCTTCGACTTTGAATTATTATGGCTACTCGCTCATCGAACTGAACCGTACGCCAGCCGAAGTTGAAAAGGGCTATAAGCTTGTGCTCGATGCGCTTGCCATGGAAAAAGATGGCGAATCGAGGGACGCTTACCTTGATTCTAAGGCTTGGGGCCTGTACCGCATGGGCCGCTATGACGAAGCTTATCAGGCTATGCAGCTGATTGACCATAGCAAGATGAGCCGTGATGACGTGTTCTGGGAACATATGGGCGCCATTCAGGAAGCTCTCGGATTGAAAAAGGATGCTCGCAAGTCCTACAAGAAGCTTTTGAAGCTGAACCCGAAGCACCCTGCCGCCTTGAAGTTCTTTGGCAAAAAGAAGTAGGTTCTTATGACCTTGGCAAGATTTGGCGCCTTTTTGCGGGGACTCTTTTTACTCCTGTGTCTTGCTTTTTTTCTGGTGGGCTGTACCGGTGGAAAACCGGCAACATCTCCGATTGTTCAGAATGTCGAAACCCCTGCCGATAGTCTCAAGGCCATTTTCTCGTTGACCATTTATTCTCCAGATGGAAAGTCGCAAGATTTGGATGCCGTACTCTTTTCTGTGCCCGGCAAGCGCTACCGCATGGAACTCACAGGGTCGCTTGGCATAGGTGTCGCCTCGCTCTTGTGGTTGCCTGAAGGTTGGCAGATGGTATTCCCGACCGAAAAAATGTACGTAAAGGGTGCTGGCTATATGGTTGGTCTCTTGAATGATCCGTCGCTTCCGCTAGTGCATATCCACCAGGTGGCGGGGCTCTTTGAAGGTCGCGTGATTCCCGAAGGTCTTGAAGAAATTTCCGTGCGCGATTCCGTGATTTCGGATTCCTCCGTTGTAAAAATTCACGAAGCCCGCGATGTTCTGACGCGCCACTATACCTACGCTGAAAAGGATGGGGAAATCCTTTGGCTCGAAACGCTTGGCCGTGACGGTAAAACCGAAACGTTAAACATCGAAGAATATAAGGAATTCACGGGCATAAAAACACCCTCGAAAATTTCCTTTGTCCGTGAATCGGAACGCTTCCTCGAACTCCGCGTAAAGCGAGTATCTCGTGGCAAGTCCTTTGGTTCTGGCACCTGGCGCCTTAACATCCCGAGAACTTACCAGCGTATCGGCGAGTAATATCGTCGTTTTTCCCGACATCATAGGGATCTTTGCGGCTTCCGTCGTTCAGAATGAAGGTTCTAAGCTCTAAGCTCTAAGTTCTAAGTTCTTTTTTTAGTAAATTATAATCATGAAGTTAAATGCTAAGATTTTTGCATTGTTTTTAGGCGTGTTCTCTTTGGCACATGCCGTGGATACGCTCGATGTTTATGTGCTGCGAGTGCAGTTCCAGAAGGAATCGCCGAACAATTCGCTGACGACCGGTACGGGGCGATTTGATTCCGATACGGCGACGTATAATCTGGACCCTTCGGAAAACCGAAAGAGCGTGCATTATTGGGAAAAGCATCTGGCATATGCGAACGCCTATTACCAGGCTGCCAGTGGCGGCAATGTTTATATCAAGGCGACCGTCTGGCCTACTGTTTTTGAAATCGACAAGCCGATGATCGACTACAATCGTACCCAGAAGATGAAAGGCGAAAAGACTGCCGAGTACGATGAAGCCCGTAGCCATGACTATATCCGTTTTGTGTATGATGCCATCATGGCCGCGCACAAGTCTAAGGATGGTTCCCCATTTGCCGACCCGCTTCCCAAAAATTCGAATACAAAGCGCGTGTTCATGATTGCCCACGCAGGTGCAAGCCGCCTGACGGATGGGGGTAGCATGGGGACAAAGGGCGCAAATACTCCGGGTGACTTTTTGGATATTTACGTTTCTCGTGAATATTGGACTTATTTGCAGAACGATTCCCTTCCGGAAGTGTACATTGCCGAGGACTCCTTGAAAAATGGCCTTATCTTGAAGGGCGCTGCGATTGACACGGTGACATCTGTCATGGTCGTGAGTGAAACGGCATCGCAGGATGGACTCAACTGGGGCATTAACGGCATTGTCGTAAACCAGATTGGCCGTGAACTTGGAATGCCCAATACGTTCGATGATGTCAAGGGATATTCTCGTCTTGGCTATTTCGACATGATGGATTTTGCAGGCTACAATGCGGGCAATGGGTTCTTCCCGGTACTGCCTGCGGCATGGGAACGTTCCTATATGGGCTGGTCGAAGGTCAAGGAAGTCCGTCCGACGGCGGGCCATCCGGTGACGGTCGATATTGCGGCGGCGGGTAGCGGTCTCGGTACAGAAATCGTGAAAGTGCCTCTCAGCGCAAGCGAATATCTCCTTATCGAAAACCGTCAGCGTTCATGGAACAAGGACGGCAAGGTGGAAGTCTATCTCGGCGAAGCTAAGCAAAATGAAGATACGACTGAAATCCGCAAGGTCCTTGCCGATAGCCTTTATACGGTCTTTGAAGACAGCATTTGCACCAAGGGCAAGTGCAAGCGTAATCCGGACAAGGCTAGCGGCCTTGTGCTTGGCGTGAACAGCTTTGATGCAGCTCTCCCGGCAAGTGGTATTGCGGTCTGGAAGGTCAATGACTGGTACTTGCGCGAATCCGTAAAATACGGCTCTGCAAACCAGTGGGGAGGCGAGCTCGTTCGCGATCACCAGTTTGGGCTTTCGCTTGTGGAATCCGATGGAGTCTTGAGCATTGGTAAAACATTCAAGAACGCCCTTGGCGAAGATACCCAGGACTTCGGTAGCGGTGCGGACCTGCTTCCGCATGCTCGTTATACAAAGTCCAAGAAACCTACGGATACCGTGACGACCATTTCTCCGACAGGCTATGCCAATACGGCGACAACGCAGGGCGGTTACACTGGAATCAAGATTTCTGTAGAGGTTCCGAAAAACGCTCGTATCGAAAAGACTGCAAATGCATTCATGGGCGATAGCGTTGTCAACTTTGCATCTCCGGTCATTCGCGTGACGATTAGCATTGATGACGGCAGCATCGAAAATTCGAAGTTCCCGAAAAACGCAGGCCTTGAAACTGCTGTGCGCGGTGCGGTATTTGTCAATTACGAAGATGACGAGACGGGCAAGGCGATTGTGTTTGCCTCTGAAGATGGTACGCTTCAGGCGATGAACGCCCTTGGCGATACGCTTTTCATGGCGGATACGGTAATCTCGCAAAAGTACCTTTCCCAGAAAAAGTTGTATGAGAAGGTTCCGCTGTATCGTTTGGGCCAGAGCTTCGGTGCACTTGTCGGGCTTGCTAGCGACGGCGATCGCGTCTACTCGCTGCACAAGGACAAGTTGGTCCGCACATCCCTGAATGCGGGCGTCCCGATGCAAGACGTGATGGAACTGGAGTCTGCTACGGCTGGGCCGATTGTTGCAAATTCTCACCTGTTCTTTGCTTCGGATTCCGGATTCTGGACCGTGAACTTGACGGATAAAATGACTCGTTCGTTTACCTCGTCTGGAGATCTTTTGCACCCGCAAGATATGGCGCTTTGCAAAGTTGGCAAGGATGAATTCTTTGGCGTCGTTGTCGGTGAAGAAGGTAAGATCTTTATGCGCAAGTTTGCTCTCGAAAACAATGCCGGTGCAAAGCCGAGCTTCAGCAAGCAGAAGGGCTATGCGCAAGTTTCCGCTGTTAGGAATGAATCGTTCCGTGTGGCTTGTACAGACTTGGATCGCGACGGAACTGTCGAGGCTGTCATGTTGGGTTCTCGCGGTACTGTAGCAAGTGTCAAGCTTGGCGAAGGCAAGCTGTCGGCAGAATGGGTCCGTGATTACAAGCGCGGTTCTCGTGGAACAAGTGGCCTCAAGGACGAAAAGTCCGGCATGGCGCTTGGCGATATCAATGGCGACGGCTATCCTGAAATTGTGTTCCTTGGCGATAACCTGGTCTATGCGCTTGACCGTTTTGGCATTCCGGTCGATGGCTTCCCGGTGACGATTAACCGTGGGGCCCCGATTTACGGTTTCCATAGCGATCCGCTCGTTGTCGATGTGACTGGCGATAAGATTCCCGACATTCTGGTGCCTTCGAATGACGGTCTTGTCTATGCCTATACCGGAAAGGGTAAACGTATTTCTGAACGCTTCCCGATTGCGGCAGGCAGTTTTGAAATGATCGATTCTCTCTCGCAGATTGTTCCGATGAGCATCTTCGTAACGGATGCGGTCAAGGATTCCAAGGGCCCGGAACTTTATGCGTTCCATAGGAACAGCGTTTCTGCATTCCGTCTGGACAAGGCTGCCAATGGTGCTGAACGTGATGCCGCTGCATGGTCGATTCCTGCAGGCGGCAATGAACGCACGGGATTCTTTGACGCTTCCAAGCTTGGCGATGTCGATGCGAAAAAGTCAAAAGACGAAATCAATGATTTCTTTATTTATCCGAACCCGGTCCGCGGTGGCAATGCGAAGGCGCGGATGGATCTTGGCGCAAAGCCGCAGTCGATAAAGCTTGAAATTTACGATATCACAGGACTGTGCGTGTTCAAGACGGACATTCCGGATGGTGTTGCCGGCATGAACCAGGCGAATCTCGACTTGCGCAATCTCGGCAGTGATGTCTATACCGCTCGTCTGAAGGTCAAATTCCAGAGTGGAAAGACAAAACAGAAACTTTACCGCGTCGGTGTTGTCCGCTAGCGGTAGAGTAGACCGCGAATAGGAGGCGAAACCATGAATCGTAAACTTTGTTTGTGGCTGTTGCCGTTTGCTGTTTTGATGCTCAATGCATGTACGGCAAGCGGCGATCCCGTCGAGGGCGAACAGATTTTCCCGATAGATGAAAAAAAGCCCGCAAGTACGGATTCCAAATCGTCTGCAAGTGCGGATTCTTCGCGTATCGATCCTACCGTTTTTGGCATGTTCGACTGGGTGAAAATCCCCAAGTCTTCGATTACGCGTGGCGTAAATTCCTTTGGCGTAAATGCATTTACGATTGCAACGACCGAAGTGACTCAAGAAGTCTATGAATTTGTTATGAACGGGCTGCCGGCGCAGTCTGAAGAGGGCGAAAAACGTGCCGTGTCCAATGTAAGCTGGTTCCGTGCGGCCCTTTTCTGTAATGCGTTTTCTAAGCAGGCCGGGCTTGATACAGCCTATGTTTACAAGTCGATTACCAAGGATTCTGCCTTGGTCGATTTGACGATCGATTATTCTGCTTCATCTATCAGGCTCCCGACTGAAAATGAATGGGAAATTGCAGCCCGCGGCGGCACGACATCGACTTACTATTGGGGTGAAGACAAGGCGTCTAAATACGCTTATTATGGACAAACTTCCGGACCTGACGAAGTGTCGAAAAAAACTCCCAATAGCTATGGCCTTTATGATGTTGCCGGGAATGTCGCTGAATGGGTCAATGACTGGTACGACGCTTATCCTAAAAAACAAAGCGATAACTATACGGGTCCCAAAACGGGCGAATATCGCATTGTTCGCGGTGGCGGCTGGTCAGACAAGGTAACCGAACTTGCTCCGAAGGTACGCGAAAAGCTGGACCCGGCTGATTCCAAGGCTACTCTTGGCTTTAGACTGGTCTATTCTACCGGTTTTTAAGGCTTCGTTCCTTTCGTCTTGTTTGAAATTTTTTAGATTATTGCGCATGAAGTATGCCTATGCGCTAGCCGCAATGCTTTGTGGTCTTTTTGTGGGCTGTTCCGAAGAAAAGAAGGAACCGCTTCCTGATTTGCCGCCCGTAGAGATCCCTGCGGATGTTTTTGGCTTTTATTCTGGCCGTATGCCGTGTGATGATTGTAACCAGCGCGGTGTCGATATGGATTTGTTCAAGGATGGCACGGCCCAGATCGTTCAAAAGACATTGAAAGATTCTGTGCAGGTCGATACGCTTCGCGGAACGTTCGTCTTTGCCGATAGCATTGTAAAGGTGAGCCTTTCGGATAATTCTATCCAGTGGGCGTTCAAGCGCGATAGGGTCGGAAACCTTGCCTTTATGAAAATGGGCGATGTTTATCGTGATGCCGATGGCATGAAAGCGGTGCTTGTTCGATTCTATAAAAAGATTAAGTGAGAGCGAGGAAATATGTTTACTGCGTTAATTGCCGATGATGAACCGCTGGCCCGTGTGCGTATGCGATCCTTGCTCGAAGCGTATTCGGGTGAAATTGAAATTCTGGGCGAAGCCTCTTCGGGTGCGCAGACGATTGATAAAATCCACGAGCTTGATCCCGAGGTCGTTTTCCTCGACATCCAGATGCCCGACATGGATGCGTTCGAAGTTCTGAAAACGCTCAACGAAGACGATATTCCGCTTATTGTTTTCACGACGGCTTACGATAACTTTGCTTTGCGCGCTTACGAAGAAAATGTCGTCGATTACCTCTTGAAGCCGATTGACCCTGAACGTTTGCAGGGAACGATGGCGAAACTCCGCAAGCGCATGCCTCTTGAAAGTGGGCAGGGCGTTCCTGCCGATTTCTCCTGGGACAAGTTCAAGGAACTGATGAGTGCAACCGGTCTTTACATGCAGCGTTTGCAGGTGAAACAGTCAGACCGCATTCTGCTCATAAACATGGACGAAGTCATCCGCTTCCAGAGCGAAGAAAAGTACACGACCGCTTATACGACCACATCGCAGTACGTGATTGACCAGACGCTTGTGGAACTTGAAAAGCGACTCGATCCGCGTCAATTTGTCCGAGTCCACCGTGCACACCTGGTGGCGATAGACTACATCTCCGAAATCCGTAAGACGGATAGCGGGCACCTTTGTATCGTGCTTCGCGATAAGAACCGTACGCAGATTGCCGTGAGCCGTAATTTTGTTAAGACCGTTAAGAGTCTGTAATTTGGAGTTTTGATGGAACAGACACCTCAGAAAAAATCAGCAAAGAAATTCTTGAAATCTTTTACGCGTGAAATTGTTGTCCCGGTTCTCCTTGCGCTGATCGTTATCCAGTACGTCATTCAGGCGTTCCAGATTCCGAGTGGCTCCATGGAAGATTCCCTCAAGACGGGCGACTTCTTGCTGGGTCTTAAGTTTACTTACGGTTCCCCGATTCCGTTCTCGAACCAGAAGTTCCCGGGATACGCCGAACCGAAGCATGGCGATGTCGTCATCTTCCGCTATCCGGGCGAACCGGAATATCCTGATAACAATCCCAAGCGCTACACGCACTTGTTCAATGCGCTTATGCTTGGCAACTATTATTGGGACCATTCTCCTGAAAAGGATCAGCCGCATATTGTGCATTATGCCGATGGCCCCAAAGATTACATCAAGCGCTGCGTCGCGGTGAGCGGCGATACGGTCGCTATTCATGGCGGTAAGCTTTTCTTGAACGGCAAGCGTCAGGATTCTCTCCCGGCATTCGGAAAGTGGACGGCCAGTGTCCGCACCCAGTCGCCGCGCGATGAAGTCGAAGAGTTCGTGGTGCCTTCTGTTGGCGATACGCTCTATGTCGATTCGCTCCCGATGGTGAAGCTCTGGTGGTTGCGTTCGCTCGTGGCTCAGGAAAATCCGGATTCTTCTGTGTACTTGTCTCTGTCGCTTTTGCGCGATGGTCGCGAAAACAACAATTACGTTTTCAACGACTTTAGATTCCCGGTCGAAAACGATCGCGGCCTTTTGCTCAACGCCATGCTTTCGAGAAACCAGACTGTGATTCAGCAGCGCCTGACTCTTGGCGATACGTTGTCTGGTGCAATGCCGTTCAGCTACTTTAGGGAACTTGCAAAGATCGGTTTCTTGCCGATGCTTGACCCGCATGATCCTCAGCTGAATAGCGGCTTTACGCGCCCGGTCAGCTATGTGTCTTTTGAAGGCTCGATTCTCCAGGACCTTGAAGGGAACGTGAATCGCCTGAATGTGGCATCTCCTGCTCAGGATTCTACCGATTCTGCTGAAGTTGTCGAAAAGAATCATTTCGAAATCCAGCGCAATCTTTATATCGGTTCCGAAAAGATTGACCGCTATGTCGTGAAGTACCCGCAGTTCTTCATGATGGGCGATAACCGCGATAATTCCGCCGATAGCCGCTACTGGGGCGTGGTTTCGCTCCGCAACATCCGCGCCAAGGCTTTTGTCATCTACTTCTCCTTTGAAAATGATGATGGAAAGTTTGCGCTTGGCAATCCGCTGACTTGGTGGCGCATCCCGTTCCGTATCCGTTTCACACGCATAGGCAAGATTATTGACTTGATCAAATAAAGAAGCAAATGAAGATTTCGAGTGTGGCATATTTCTTGGCGTCGTGCCTGATGATTGCCGCTTGCGCAACGCAAGTGGCTCCGACAGGCGGGCCCGAAGACAAGCTCCCGCCGCGTGTGGCCGGGGTTTTGCCTGCGCCAAAGACGGCGAACCACCCGAATGAACTTTATGTGAAACTGGAATTTGACGAGTGGATCAACGCTTCTGTTCCGCGTGGCGCTATCACGATTTCGCCTCCGATTGAAAAGAAGTTGCGTTACGAAGTCCATGGCAAGACTCTTGAGGTCTATTCGCGTGCAGAACTCGATACGGGTACGACTTATACCGTGACATTTGCAGGTGGCATCAAGGACTTGCGCGGAAACGCTTTGGCGAAACCGTTCCAGGTCGTGTTCTCGACTGGTGCTACGATTGATTCGCTTACGCTTAGCGGACGTGTGATGGTCCCGGATTCTCTTGTCCGCAAAAAGGCTTATCCGAGTGTTGGACTTTACTTGATGGGCCCTGAACGTGAATCCAAACGCTATCTCGAAAAGTACCGCGATACGGTTACGAAGGTTCTGGATTCCTTGCCGATGCTTACGAAAGAAGAGCCGCTTTATCTCACGGCTGCAGATAGCATAGGCAGTTTCACATTTACAGGCCTCAAGGCGGGGCTTTACCGCGTGATTGCTTTTGTGGACGGAAACGGCAACCACAAAATTGAGCCGTCATCGGAAATGGCGGGCGTCTGGATTTCGGACTTGACACTCACGGAATCGACCAATGACACGCTCTGGATTGCTCTTGCCGACCAGGATACATCGCTTTTGGAAATGGGAACGCTTTCGCAGCCGAATGCCAATATTCTTGAAGCAAGCTTTACGCGCCATGTGTATTTTGACTCCGCTTTTGCAGATACCTCCAATTGCTATTTGTCTTCTTCTAATGGCGATACGCTTTATCCGCGACTTGTGTATCTTGGAACGTCGAGTGTTCCACGTTTCTACTTTGACCCGAAGCCGAAAGATGAGGTTTTGTACAAGTTCCTTTGCCGTAACGGTCGAGATTCTTTGAACCGCGCTTTGGATACGGCTCGTAACTATGCCGAAATCGAATGGAAGGAAATGGAAGGCGATACGCTCCCTCCGTCCATCCAGACGGTCAAGGTTATGGGCAAGGCGAAAAATGCTTTCCCGGATGATTCGCTTGTCGTGATTTACAATAAACCGGTACTTGATTCCTTGGAGGATTTGTTCTTTATCGTCGAAAACAAGGATACGGCTCAGGTTACCGTGAAGCAGATTGATCCGATTCGCTATGTTGTCGAACGCAGCGAACCTTGGCCGACTGATTCCAAGTTTAACCTGTTGCGTGGCTATCAAGATACCACTTTGGCAAAAGCCGACAGCAATGGCGTCCGCGATACGGTCATTGAGATAAAGTATCAAAATAAACTCACATTCGAGACTGTTTCCAAGTTGAAACTCGCTTCGATGGTAGGCAAAATTCCTGGCGCAAAAGATGGCGCTATAGTCCGCCTCAAGTCTGTAGAAACTGGAAAGTATGAATTTGCAAAGTGCTCCGCTCATGGGGTGTTTGCCTTTAACGATCTCGTTGAGGGCGGTTATATTATTGACTATTATTATGCAGAAAAGGGTTCGGATTTGCCAAATGGCGGGTCCTTGCAGCCTTTCAAATACGGTTCTGCATGGCGTGCTCCGCTTGATACGTTAAAGATTCAGAGTGGTGCAAACGATTTAGAACAACTGATGCCGAACCTTCCGGCATTGCCATAAAGGATGGATTAAGATGGTAAAGATTCCTGCATTTGTAGCGCTTGACTTGGAAACGACAGGTCTCGATTTCGAAAAAGACGAAATAATCGAGGTCGCGCTTGTTCGCTTTGAAAATGGCGAGCCGAAGGAAAATCTTGATTTTCTGGTAAAGCCATATTCTGCAGAACTTCGCCCCTTTATCGAAACGCTTACTGGAATCAGCAAGGCCGATTTGGAAGGCGCCTCGGATTTTGCGACGATTGCAGGCCAGATTTGCTCTTTCGTCGGTGACCTCCCGATTGTGGCGCACAATGCCGTTTTCGATTCCAAGTTCCTGAAGCAGACGTTTACGAAGGTTGGGATTTCTTACGATTCCCACGTGTTCTGGGATTCGCTCACGCTTTCTCGCATTGCATATCAGGATGTGCCGAACCATCGCCTCGATACGCTCGTGCAGGAATTGAACATTGAACGTAGCCGCGCTCACCGTGCCTTGCCCGATGCCGACGCATGCGGACGCTTGTTCGTGAAGGCTCTCGAAAAGATTTCTACGATGGACCCGTGGATTTACGACGCCCTTTCTATGGTGGCCAAGGGTTCCGACTACGAAACGCTTTTCACTTCGAAAGTCGAAAAGCTTTCTCCTCCGAAGTACAAGTTGCCTGCCGCTCCTGCTTTGGAAGCTTTGCCCAAGTCCAAGGCTCCGCGCGTAAGCGAGTTCTTCAAGGAAGGCGGATTCATCTCGTTTGTCGTCGATGATTACAAGCCGCGCCACAACCAGCAGGATTTTGCCTCGGTCATGGAACGCAACATGTACAAGGGCGGCCTCTGCGTGCTCGAAGCTCCGACCGGTTCCGGAAAGACTCTGTCTTACCTCATTACTGCAGCGAACAAGGCTATCACGGGCGAACGCGTGCTCATCAGTACGGCAACGCGCACCTTGCAGGAACAGCTCTGGACCGAAGCCATCCCGCAGATTGCAAAGATTTACAATGGCGAACTCCGCCCGGCGATTTTGAAGGGCCGTGACAACTACCTTTGCCTCCGCAAGTTCGAAGAACTGCTGATGCACCCGCAGACGCTCCTCTCCGCCGAAGAACGCGATTCCTTTATGGCGCTCATTCCGTGGGTCCTCACGACCGAAACGGGCGACATCAACGAATGCAATTCCTTTAGCCAGAGCCGCAATCGTGTGCTTTGGTCCAAGCTCTCGTGCAGCGCCTCTTGCTGCAGCGGCGAAAATCACTCGCATCACGAAAACTGCCCGGCGCTCATTGCAAAGCGCAAGGCCATGAATGCAAACATGGTGCTTGTGAATCATTCGCTCTTCCTTTCGGATTTGCAGCTTGACTTTGCTTTGCTCCCATCTTACGAACACATCGTGTTTGACGAAGCACACCGCTTGCCCGAAATCAGCAATCAGGTGTTTGGCCGCTCCATCTCGTTCTTCGGATTCAGAAACATTGCGAAGACGCTTGAGCCTTCTAAGGCGGGTGGCGATGGCCTCATTGCAGAAATTGCAAGCCGTATCCCGGCAGAACAGCCGGAACTTCACGAACTCTGCGACAAGCTTTCCGAAGCTCTGGGCGAGGCCGAAAAGGCTCTGCACCGCTTCTTCATGAAAATCGGCAAGAAGCTTGCCAAGCAGAAGAATGGCCGCAGCGGCTTTACGTACACGAATAGCATCCTCGCCGAATACGAAGCGGACCCGGCAACGTTCCTCGAACAGTACAATAATGCACGTGGCTTTGCCGAAAAGCTCGTTGCTGCCACAGCGAACATGGACGGTCTCAATGGGATCGTGAGCGATCTCGATAGCCGCATGACTGAAATCAGCCACTTCATTTCGGACTTTGAATTTGTTACAAAGGCGGGCCGCAATGACTGGGTCTTCTACATGGAAGAACCGTTCAACCCGCATACCATCAAGCTGCATGCGCTCCCGCTCCATTCCGGTAATGTCTGGAGAGAAAAATTCTATCCGTGGATCAAGTCTGCAACGTTTACATCGGCAACGCTTTCTGTGCAGGCCGACCTCACGTACTTCTTGCAGAAGATGGGCATGGACAATTTGCGCTTGGGCAAACAGCCGTTTGTGCGCGTCTATACGGAACAGTCCGACGTGAACGAACGCCGCTCCGTGATGGTCGCAAAGTTCCTCCCGAAGCCTTCGGCTCCGGAATTTGGTGATGCCTTGAACGAAACGCTTTTGAAGGTGCTCCCGAATGTCGAAGAAAACACGATGGTGCTCTTCACGAGTGTCGCAACGATGATGAAGGCTCAGGCTGTGCTTGCCCCGGCATTTGCCGAACGCAACAAGCTCTTGCTCTGCCAGCATGTCGATGGCTCGCTCGATGGCCTTGTCGCGATGTTCCGCAAGGAACGCGGCGCTTGCTTGCTCGGCTGCCAGAGTCTCTGGGAAGGCGTGGACTTCCCGGGTGATGCGCTCAAATTGCTCGTCATTACGAAGCTCCCGTTCCCGAACCCGAGCGATCCGCTTGTTGCCGGCCTCACGAACGAGATGAAGGCTGCCAACAAGAACTTCTTTAAGGATTACTTTATCCCGGAAGCCTACATCGAACTCCGTCAGGGCATGGGTCGCCTCTTGCGTTCCGATTCCGATTCCGGCAAGGTCCTTATCTTGGATAACCGTGTTATCCTCGAACGCTACGGCAAGACCTTCTCCCGCATTTGGAACTTCAAGCAGCGCATCGCAGGCTCCGTCTCCGACATCGAACGCTTCGTGAAGTAAATCTTGCGTTGTCACCCCGGACTTAGTCATGCCCGCCACCGGCGGGCATTTCTCACACCTGTTCACGTGAGTAGCCCCTTAACTAACCGCGTGATTTTTATTATATTTGGCACCCTGCTTTAAGGTGCATAATGTTTGATTTAAGTGCTTTTTTTGATGGAATGTCCAAGCCCTTGCTTCGTAACGCCCACGCGAAGGCGTTCGGCAAAAAGGGCCTTTTAAACAATGCTCTCATCCAGTCCGAAACGCTCTCTTACTATTCCGACAAGGAACGCGTTGCGGGACTCGTTTCTAAGATGGAATTGTGGCAGCGTCGCTGCCTGAACTTGATTTATAATAGCGGCTCCAGAGGTCTTGCGTTTAATGAACTTCGACTGACGGTTCCTGTGAGCAAGAACCGCGAACTTCAGACGTTCCTCCTTACGATGTGCCGTGAATACGTGCTTTACCGCTCCTTTGTGGGTGGCACTCCGATTTACATGGGCTTTAGCGATTTTATCGGTTGCTTTGACATCAAGCCCGAAGGCGAAATCGACACAACGTCTCCGCTGATTTCTTACCAGAACCTTTTGGACTGGCATGTTTGCGTCGTGCTCGCGAACGCAAAGAAGAAACAGCTCCGCATCAACACGAACGGAACGCTCCACCGCCGTGGCCGCCAGATCTGTGCCGAAGTGTTTACCGCTTCCCGCCACGCTTCTGAAAAGGCCTGCGAACAGGAAATCTCGCTCATCTTCAGTTTCCTCGTGCAGAACGGCTGGCTCGAACGCGAAAACACCTTCTTGCTCCCGTCCGCATCCGCTATTGACTTTATCCACAAGAACGGTTTCCGTCTCCATCAAGATGTGATTTCCTGGTGGATCAAGGAACGCTTCCACGGCGACCGCGACCTTTGTGCTCGCTTGCTTACTAGCATTGGCGAAGGTCTCTCCGCTGCTGATGCTGCACAGCTCTTCTGGGTGATGGATCCGTCCTACCGCTTGCAAGAAAAGAACAAGGTCTTGCCGTGGGAATTCCTGCCGCGTCCGCTTTGCGAACTCTGGATTTTGGGCCTTGTTGATTTCCGCATGGCTCAAGGCAAGGTGACCGCAGTTGTCGTGAGCAAGTCCGGCAAGGACTGGCTCGAAACTTCTATCGCTTCGATTCCTGAAGCAAATCTCACCGCGCTCCCGAACTTTGACTTGGTCGTCTCGACCGGCATGGCTCCGCGTGTGCTCTATTCCCTCGCATGCTTGGCGAAAGTCAAGAACGACGAAACGTTCCTCTGCTTCACGCTCGAAAAAGAAACGTACGTCGCTGGCCTCAAGAGCGGTTTCCCGGAATCCGAAGTCGAAAATCTCCGCAACTGGCTCAAGCCGCCTGAGAACGTCTCCTCGACACTTGCCGAATGGAACGCCTCGTTCTACGGCGCGAAGGTGCGTACTGCCCGACTCCTCAAGGTCGAAAGCAAGGAAGTCCTTAGCGAACTTTCCCGCTTCCCGCAGTTCATGGAATGCACCGAGGAATACATCCCGGGTTACGGCTTCATTTTGAATCCGGAACTGGAATCACGTGCTTTCGAAATTCTCGAGAACTATGGCTTCTTCCCGTATGCTGGCGAATCAACCGAAAACCGCACGCCTGCCGCTCAAGAAGAATGGAAGGCTGAATTCTCGATTGCATGGCCCGAAGCAAAGAAGATTGACTACGAATTGCGCGACGAAGCTGACGAAGCATCTGCCCAGGCGACGATGGATTCTACCAAGTACGGTAGCGTTTATCAGAAGCTGAGCACGTTCGACCTCGTGAAGGTACTCCGTTACGCAAAGACCGTGGGCACTCCGCTTGCCGCGAAGATCATGGACAAGACCAAGCGAAACGCAAAGCTTGAAGAAAAGATGTTCTACGTGCATGCGCTCCACCTCGCGAAATCCCCGTCGATGGTCGAAATCCAGGAACGCGGCAAGGAAGAAAAGTTCTCGCTTGACCTTTCGTTTATTCAAGAAATCAAGGTCTTGAGCAAGAAGGCCTCCGCCCCCCAAGGGTAAGTGCTAGTATTGCCATCTCCGTTTTCTTAGTTGTCATGCCGGCCTTGTGCCGGCATCGCCTTTTTACTGAATTCTAAGTCCGTCTGACTTGACTGGATTCTTCGCGGTTTACACCGCTCAGAATGACGTTGCTAGTAACTAAAAAATTCTATCATTCCTTCAATGAATTTCGTCCGCATATTCCTTTTCCTGGGTGCGCTTGCCGCGTACTCTTTTGGAGCATCCTCTTCTATGGAAAACCTTCTGTTCAATGGCCGCTGGGCCCATGATAACGGCGTAAGCCGCGCGAGTGCGCCTGCCGCATCCATCACGTTCAACGCCAAGGCCTCAAAAATTACGTTTACGGTCGAAGGCCATTCCCGCTGGCGCCTAGACCGCGACGGCAAGCAGATTGAACAGTTCGAAGTCGATTCCAAGGAAGAACGCTCCATCAAGGTTGAGGACGACGGCTCCTTCCATAAGTATCGCTTTATCAAGATTAGCGAAAGCGGCGTTCCCGAAATCAAGTTCTACGGCATTTCCGTCGATGGCGAATTTGGCGAAGCCCCCAAACCGTCCAGTCGCCGCATCGAGTTCATCGGTGATTCCTTTACTGCGGGCTATGGCTGCGAAGGCTCCTCCGCCGAGGACGCTCCCGAGTTTGACAAGACGAACGCCTCCAAGAGTTACGCCTACCTCCTTGCGAGCGGTTTCAATGCCGACTACCAGGTAAATGCCTACAGCGGACGCGGTCTTGTGCGCAACTACGACAACATGGTCCCCGAATGGACGTACGAACGCCTCTATGATTACACGGTCATGGGCTCCGTGACCTCGTATCCGAAGCCGGAACGCTGGGATTTGGAAAAGTTCCACCCGCAAGTCATCGTGATTTTTGAAGGAATTAACGATTTTCAGGGCAATCCGCCGTATGCAGATAAAGGAAAATTCAAGAAAGCGTACGCTAAATTGCTTGATAAGCTCCGTAAGGCTCACCCCGGCGTAAAATTCCTGCTCGTTTCCACGAAAGTATGGCCCAATGATGACCTTGCCCCGACCATAAAGTCAATTTACGACGCTCAAATTGCTGCCGGTCACAAGGATTTGGAATATAAACACGTCCTCACGTCGAATGTCGGCTTGCATGGTCACCCTGACACCCATTCCCAGGAAGAGCTCGCGAATACCTTGAGACCCATAATAGCTCGGCTTGGACGGTGGCTTTCAAGATAATTTAGGCACGGGAAAAACCCTTTTTTATATATTTAGAAAGCACTGATGCCAAAAATGGATATGTGATTATGTCTTCAAAAGTTATGAGAAAAGTTTATGCCCTTTTCAGGATGAATTTCCTGATTATTGTGCTTCTGGTGATTACTGCCGTTGCCATGTTTGCGTATAGGCATTTCTTAGACGACATCATGGACATCAATCTCGGTGAATATCCGTACGTGGTCGCAAGTGCCGACTCCGTGGATGGCGGTACTTCTGCTATTTCCATGACGCGCACCGACAGCTCGGTCCTCATCGAGTATGAACTCCGTGAAGGCTATGCTTACCCGTATGTGGGCATCAAGGTCTATCTCGGCGATGGCAAGACCATGGGCCGCGACCTTTCCAACTACGACAGCATCTTCGTGTGGCTCAAGCCGCGTAACGAGGGGTCCGTCCGTCTTTACATGCGCGGTTACGATAGCGCCCTCTACCGCAAGAACGACGAAACTTCCCTCAAGTTCAACGAAATCGAATTTACTCCGACCAAGGAACCGTACCCGGCCGTGTTTGTCCCGCAGGAATTCCGCGTGGCAGGCTGGTGGGTTTCCCAGAACGAAATCAACGTCCACAAGGCTCGCGTAGACCTTTCGAACATCCCGCTTATTGAAATCCAGACTGGTACGAACGCTCCGCTCGGTTATGGCGGTTGGGAAATCAAGGGACTTCGCTTCAAGGGCAAGAAGATTTCGCAGGTGGACCTCGTGACGACGCTTGTCGCTCTCTGGTTTGTCACCTTCCTTATCATCTTAATCATCAGATTCTTTGACTACAGTCGTGAACGCGCTCTGAACAAGAAGAAGCAAGAAGAACTCAAGAAGAACCTCATAGCTCTCGAAATCGAAAAGAGTGAATACGAAAAGTCCAGCAAGGAAGACCCGCTCACGGGCTGTCTCAACCGCGCTGGCTTCAGCGGTGTGCTCCTCCGCGAACAGGAAAAGCTCAACCGCACGGGTTCTCCGGTCTCGTTCATGATTTTCGACATTGACCATTTCAAGAACGTGAACGACACTTACGGACATCTTGTCGGTGACGAAGTTCTCGTGAATCTCGCAAAGCTCGTGCAGAGCATGATCCGCAATACGGACTCGCTCGTGCGCTGGGGCGGCGAAGAATTTGTAATCTTGAGTGAAGACACGAGCATCCAGAATGCCGCGTTCCTCGCCGAGAAGTTGCGCAAGGCAATTGAAGCTTCGACGCTTATCACGCAGCAGCAGGTGACTTGCTCCTTCGGCGTGACCGAGATGGTGCCTGGCGAAGATCCGAAGTCTCTCATTGCCCGTGCGGACAAGGCTCTCTACTCTTCTAAGGAAAATGGCCGCAACCGCGTAACGGTCGCAACGTTCAGACGTAACCACTAAGGGTTCCCGATGGCTCGCGTTTGGCTTATTCTCGCAGTTTCGGTCTTGTGGCTCGTTTCGTGCTCCAAGCATCCGGAAGTGGACGACTTTAAGCAAATCCAGCTCCATTGGAATGCCATTGACGAAGCTGCGGAAGCGGTGGAGTTCAAAGACAAATGTGTGATTGAAATCACATCGAAGGTGATGGGCGATCCGGTGGTGCTTAAGTCCAAGCTTGTCGAAATCTCTTACGAAGTCTTTTACCAGCTAGATGAAAAGGGCGCTCTCGTGTTTGAAGGCCGCTGTGGCGACACTCGTTTTAGCGATTTGTTGGAGTGCTCCTGGCAGTCGACTTGCTCTGGCGGTTCGGCGTCTGTTGTAAAATTCCACAACGAACGATAACGGCGTACCCTAACCTATTGAACCATATATAGATATCTTTATAGTGGTTCAAACCGCCCGCATTGTCTAGTGTCGGCAGCTCGCCGTGAGGAATTTCTGTGAAACCGATTTTTGAATATACCGATTATCGCGAATGGATTAGGGATGCTTTTGAAGATTTCAAGAAGCGTAAGACCGTCATATCCTGGCGATACATGGCAATGAAGCTCGGCGCAGACCCCGGCAACCTCCTCCGTATTTCGCAGGGCAAGATCCACCTCGCTGTAAACTTCATCAAGCCGATGGCAGAGTTCTTCGAGCTTGACGAAAAGGAAACTGCCTACTGGTCGGAACTTGTGTACTTCGGCCGTGCGAAAAGCGACCAGGAAGCACTGAACCATTATGAGAAGATGCAGGCGCTGAAGGGCATTCCTTTAAAGCGCCTTGCCAAAAAAGAACTTGAATTTTACCGCCATTGGTACTACAACGCTATCCGTTCTGTAATCGGTATTTGTAATTTTAAAGATGATTATGAAGGTCTTGCCGAATGCTGCACGCCGGCTATCACGGTGGAGCAGGCGAAGGATGCCATCAAGCTCCTGCACGACCTGAACATGATTTCTGAGGGTAAGGACGGGTACTGGAAAGTGAATGATACATTTGTGAGTACAGGTGGTAACTGGAGATCCGAAGCGGTTCGGACATTCCAGAAGGAGACGATTCGCCTCGCGGGTGAATCGCTGGAACGGCATGCGCCTCCTCTGCGCGATATCAGCACGGTGACGATGACGTTCAACATGAACGATATCCAGCTCATTCGTGAAAAGATCAAGGAGTTCCGCTCGGACTTGCTGCGCCTTTCGCAGGATGGCACGGGTGACGATACGGTGTTCCAGCTGAACGTTCAGCTGTTCCCGCTCGCATTTACTAAGAAATTGCAGGAGAAGTCAAAATGAAAAGACTAGCCTGCATACTTTCAGCTCTTATGCTCTGGAGCTGCTCGGATAAGGTCGCAGGAGGCCCCGGCAGCGAAACGACGAACGGCATTGCCTACTTGGGCAATGGCGCTGTGGCGTCTTATGCACGTGTGGCGGTCAGGAGTGTCGATCACACTTCTACGGCCGATAGTGCGACCAATGAAATTGTGAACGCGGACTTCTACGCGGATTCCCTCGGTAACTTCTCGTTCGAGGCTCCGGAAGGCAAGTACCGCTTGACGATTGTGTATGGCGGTTCTGCCTACACTGGACTTTACTCGGGCGATACGACCTTGGGCGATGTAAGTCTTGAACCGACGGCCGCACTTGGCGGCTTGGCCGACATGCCTGAAGATTGCGACTTTGTCTGGGTGGGCGTGCGTGGCATGGACGTGCTCGTGCGTTCGGATTCGACCGGCCGCTTTATGCTCTCGCAGTTGCCGTCGAACGACTCGTTGCAGGTGTACTTCTTGCGCGGTGACGACAACACGGTCTATGATGACTTGGCTGTAAAGCTCTCGCCGAACGAAACGGAAATGGTTGACCTCCAGCCCGAAAAGCCGGACCCGTATGCCGGGAAGGTTAAGTTTGTGGCAGTGGCAGACGGCAAGGTTGTTCCGTATGCATCGCTTGCAATCCGCAAGGCTGACGCGCGTGTCGATTCTTTGCACGTGAGTAATGTTATTGCCGAAGCAGATGCTTATGCCGACAAGGATGGTCTATTTGTCATTGACTCCTTGAAGTCTGGCGATTACCGCCTCACGGTGATGCAGTCGGGCGCCGCTTATTCCAAGGTGCTTTCGGCAAAGCAGATTGCAGCGCTTGATACGATTAAGCTCCAGGAAACGGCGAACTACATGAGCCGTGTGACGCTCCATGCCGGCGAAAAGTATGCGTGGGTGGGTGTCTATGGCCTCGATGTCTTGACGAAGACGAACGAAGAAGGAACGTTTACACTCCCGACGCTCCCGACGAACGATTCGCTTGATCTCTATGTTGTCACTACTAAAGATAGCTTGTATGTAACAAAGCGCATTGCGCCTTCCAAGGGCTCTGCTGATTTCGACTACCCGTATGTCGTGATGCAGGACTTCGAAAACGTGAAGGATACCGGAAACTGGTATTTTAGCACGGATTCTGTTGGCTCCAAGATTCTGTCCAAGTCGTTCGATACGGATAACGAGCGCAAGTCCAAGGTGTTCCACGGAAAGTACAACCTGGTGGGAACGAATAATATTTACGCTTGGGTTTTGACCGGCATGTTCCTCCGCGACGAAGGCTGGAACCTCTCCACGCTAGATTCTATTTCGTTCTATGCCAAGGGCTCGGGCCAGATTCGCGTGTCTCTTGAAAACTGGACCCGTGAATCCGAAGTCGCTGGGCTCTCGCTCAAGGCCGCCTCGGAATGGAAGGACCTGAATTCGCAGAAATGGACGCGCTATGTCGTGAAATACGATGACCTGTGCTATACCGCCCAGGATGTAAGCAACTGCTATATCGCATGGAATACGCTCAAGGACGATGTCCGCCAGCTGCATTTCTTCGTAAGAAATGGAACAGAATTCTATCTGGACGATATAGTGCTCTATGGCGCTCTTTTCTAAAAATTAGACCTTTTAAGTGCGCCTCGAATTAAGTATCTTTGTGCACATGCAGTCTATTGAATCAGAAGCAAAAATTGCTCAGGAATATCTCGCCCGCATCGCCAAAGATGCCGAGGCGAAGTTTGATGAACATCTCCCCCCAGTAAAGGACCGTCCGTGCCGTTTGCACGAGGCTATGCGCTATTCCATGTTCGCAGGCGGTAAGCGCTTGCGTCCGGGACTTGCTAAGGCCACGTTCGACATGTTTGGTGGCAAGGGAGAAAAGATTTGGCTTGCAACGAGCGCTCTCGAAATGCTCCACACGTTCAGCCTTATCCACGATGACCTTCCGTGTGTCGATAACGACGACTACCGCCGTGGAAAGCTCACAAGCCACAAGAAGTTTGGCGAAGCTACTGCCGTGATGGCAGGTGACGCCCTCTGCATCCACGCCTTCGAGATGATGGGCAAGACCGGTAACGCAAAGGCTATCGAGCTCCTTGCTCACTTGCTTGGCACGTACGGCATGATCGGTGGCGAAATGACCGACATCGAATGCGAAGGCAAAACTGTCGATCTCGAAATTGTCGATTACATTCACTACCACAAGACGGCAGCCCTCATCGAAGCTGCTCTCCTCGTGGGTGCAATGCTTGCAGACGCAAGCGAAAAGGATATGGAAATCATCCGCAACTATGGCCGCTCCATCGGGCTTGCCTTCCAGATTGTGGATGACATTCTGGACATTGTCTCTACGACCGAAGAACTTGGCAAGGACGCCGGCTCTGACATCGAAAAGGGCAAGGCTACTTACCCGTCCATCGTTGGACTGGAAAAGTCTAGGGAACGTGCTAGGGAACTTTACGAGGAATCCATCAAGGCTTTGGATGGCCTCACATGCGATACCTCCATCCTCCGTTCTATAGCGGCATACATCATCACGCGAGTGAAATAAATGGAACTGAAAGACGTTAAGTCGCCTCAGGACTTGAAGCACTGTTCCGTCGAGGAACTGAACCACCTTGCTACGCAGATCCGCGAGACCATCATTGGTCAAGTGGCTAAGCATGGTGGTCACTTGGCATCGAGCCTTGGCGTTGTTGAACTGACTCTTGCGCTGCACTACGTGTTCAACGCACCCGACGATAAGATCGTGTGGGACGTGGGGCACCAGGCGTACGTGCACAAGCTATTGACCGGCCGCTATGACCGATTCGATACCTTGCGCCAGCAGGGAGGCATTTCCGGCTTCCTCAAGAGGAACGAAAGCGTTTACGACTGCTTCGGGGCGGGCCACGCCACGACGTCTATTTCTGCGGCTCTCGGCTTTGCCGTTGCGCGCGACCATTTCAACCGCAACAACAACGTGGTTGCTGTCATTGGAGATGGCTCCATGACGGGCGGTATGGCTTACGAGGCTATCAATAACGTTGGCGCCTCCAAGCAGAACATGACCATCATCTTGAACGATAACAAGATGAGTATCGCACCGAACATCGGCGGTTTTAGCAAGTACCTGAACCGCGTGATTTCGGACCCGGTTTACAACAAGATGCGTACCGACCTGGATCGCCTGATGAACCGTTTGCCGGGCATTCTGGGTTCCCGCTTCCGTGACCTTTTCTTGCAGGTCGAGAATGCGGCGAAGAACGCCGTGAAGCCAGGTCGCTTCTTTGAAGACCTCGGCATCCGCTACTTTGGTCCGATTGATGGTCACGACATCGATGAACTCGTGATGATTCTTGAACGCGTCAAGCAGCAGCAGGGCCCGTGCCTTGTGCATGTGCTGACCGAAAAGGGCCGCGGTTTTGACGCTGCCGAAAAGAATCCGACGAAGTATCACGGTTGCGGTGCATTTGACCCTGAAAGCGGGCTTCCACTTGCTCCGGGCAATCCGAACCCGTCTCTCACGAGCGTGTTTGGCAATACGCTTTTGCAGCTTGCCCGCAAGGACAAGCGCATCATGGGCATCACGGCTGCAATGCCTACGGGCTGCGGCATGGATATCGTCGCAAAGGAACTCCCGGACCGCGTGATTGACGTGGGCATTGCCGAAGAGCATGCCGTGACGTTTGCGGCGGGCATGGCTTGCGATGGCGTTGTGCCTGTGGTCGCGATTTACTCGTCGTTCATGCAGCGCGCTTACGACCAGATTATCCACGATATTGCACTCCAGAACTTGCATGTGGTGCTTGTGCTCGACCGTGCCGGCCTTGTCGGTGCAGACGGTCCGACGCATCATGGCGCCTTTGACTTGTCGTTCTTGCGGACTGTTCCCGGAATGACCATTTTGGCACCTTCCAACGAAAATGAACTGCGCGACATGTTGACTGCCGCCATCGATATGGAAGGTGTCGTGGCTATCCGCTACCCAAGAGGCACTGCACTTGCTGCAGAGCTTGTCCCCTCGGAAGGACCGTTCGACTATAAAAGCCCCAAGATTCTTGAGAAGGGCTCCGGCATACTCCTTCTGGGCGCCGGCTTCATGACAAATGAACTCAAGAAAACAGCCGCCGTGCTTCGTGAAAACGGATACAACCCGACGCTTGTGGATGCCCGTTTTATTAAGCCGCTCGACCAGGAATGCTACCGTTCGCTGTTTGACAGCCACAATGTCATTGTGACGCTCGAAGACAATACGAAGGTGGGTGGCTATGGTTCAGCCATTGCGGAACTTTTGTCCGATCTCGGCTATACGGACAAGAAACTGTACCGGTTTGGTCTTCCGGACAGATTCGTTGAACAGGGAGAAATCAAGGCTCTCTACAAGATCTTAGAAATTGACGGGGAATCCGTCGCCAAACAGTTGATGGAAAAACTATGAGTGAAGAAGAAAACAAACCGAAGCGTACCGTAAGAATCACGCTTGACCGTAAATTTGGAGTCAGCGAAGCTCCTGAACGCCGCCCTCGTCGTGACGATGACCGCGGTTCCTTTGGCGACAAGCCCTCGTTCCGTGGGGATCGTGGCGATCGTCGTTTTGACCGTGACCGCGGCGAACGCCGCTTTGATCGTGGTGAACGCCGTTTCGACCGCGACAACCGCGATGAAAACCGCGAAGGCCGTCCGTTCAACCGTGAAGAACGCCGTGGTGGTGGCCGCTTTGACCGTGACCGCCGTCCGCGCCGCTTTGGCGACAAGCCGTTTAACCGCGGACCGCGCGGCGCTATGAACGCCCCGGTCTACCGCCAGCGCCCGGAACAGAAGGAAGCCGTTGACGAAAACTTGGACGAAGCCGCACTCGAAGCACGTGCCGCCCAGATTGAAGCCGTTGAAGATTCCGTGGCTACACCGCCTTGGTTCAAACGCCTCATCGCCTGCACGACCGAAAAGGGTCGCGAACGCGAAGGCAAGTTCCTTGGCGAAGGCGTTCACGTTGTTGAAGAACTCGTGAAGCACCACCGCGAACTCGTGATTTCTGTTTACGTTGTCGAAGGCTTTGAAAACGAAGAACTCATCGAAGCTATTAACGAAGCCGAAATTACGCTCCACACTCTTACCGAAGACCAGATGAAGCGCCTCTCTTCGACGATGACGACGCAGGGCATCATTGCTTACTGCAACATCGCAAGCAAGAAGCCGGTCTACGAAACAAGCCGCAGCGTGCTTACGCTTGTGGACGCCGTGCAGGATCCGGGTAACCTCGGCACGCTTTTCCGCACGAGCCTTGGTTTCAATTCTTCGGGCATGATTCTCGGTCGTGGTACAGTGAGCCCGTTCAACCCGAAGGTCGTTCGTGGTTCCTCGGGTACGTTCCTCCGCGTTCCGTTTGAATTCGACGTGGATCTCGTGGACCAGATCAACTTCCTCCGTAGCAAGGGCTATACCATCATCGCAACGGATTTGCATGCTAAGCAGTCCCTCCGCGAAATCCCGGCTCACAAGCTCCGCAAGATGGCTTTCCTCGTGGGTAACGAAGGTGCCGGCACGAACCCGTACTTCATCGAACTCGCCGACGAAACGGTGAAGATCCCGATGAGCAGTGAACTTGAATCTCTGAATGTGGCTGTCGCACATGGCATTCTCTCTTACGAAGCCGCCCAGATTCAGGAGGAATTGAAGTAATGACGTGCTTTTACGATCGCCTTGAACAGCGTATTGCGAAGTGCGGTAACCCGGTGTGCATGGGCATGGACCCTGTGCTCAAGCTCATTCCGCTCGAAGGCACTCCCGAAGACCGCATCAAGCGCTTCTATTCCGACATCTTGGAATGCTGCCTCAAGCGTAACGTGCAGCCGGCTGTCGTAAAGCCGAACAGCGCTTATTACGAATGCGTGAGCGTGCAGTCGATGCTCGTTTTGCAGCAGCTCATTGCCGATTACAGAAGTGCTGGCATCCCGGTTATCTTGGATGCAAAGCGCGGTGACATTGGCAAGTCCAGTGCCGCCTACGCCAACGCCGCTTACGATGTTTACCGTGCAGACGCCGTGACCGTCTCTCCGTGGATGGGTGCCGATTCCGTCGGTCCGTTCATTCGCGAAGATAGCGAAAACGGTGCCTACGTGCTCCTCCGCACAAGCAACAAGGGCGCTCACGACTTCCAGGATTTGCCTGTTACTCGCAGTGACGATCCGCGCGACGTTGCCGAAGCGTTCTATTCCGTAGCGGACAAGATTATGGAATGGGATGCTGACAAGGGATACCTTGGTGCCGTTGTCGGTGCAACCCACCCGGAAGAACTTGAGAAGATTACGGCTTACACCGTTGCTCACAAACACGAAATCCCGTTCCTCATTCCGGGCGTGTCCATTCCGGGCGTGCCGGGCGGTCAGGGCGGCGATGCAAAGACCGTGCTCAACGCTATCGCAAACGGTGGCGGCAAGCGCAAGTTCCATGTGCTCAACTCGAGCAGTGGACTCAACTTTGCATGGCAGCGTAACGATACGCCGGCAAACTATGCGAACGATTGCGTCGATGCACTCGAAAAACTCGCAGAGGCATGCTTGGTTTAGTTCTTCTAAGACGTCATCCTGACCCTGGAGCGTAGCGATAGGGGAAGGATCCAGGGCTTTACTTGATGGATTCTTCGACTACGTGCTTCGCACTTCGCTCAGAATGACGTGATGAAATGAATATGCGTTATATCCTTAGCTTCATAGTTGCCGTTGCGGTGATCGTGGTTGCGTTCCATTACGCAAAGCCGTTGCCTGGCACGAACTTTGACGAATCTTTCTTGCCGAAGGCTTCGTCTGTTCGCTATGTAGCTGCAGGGCATGACGCCTCGGTAGCGGGGCTCTTCTGGATCAAGGGCCTCACCGAACTCGGTGAAAGCTACCTCACCGGCAAGGAATATGCGTATCTCGGTCATGTCGCCGAACTCTCGACGAGCCTGGATTCACTATTCTTCACGCCGTATTATTTTGTCGGTGGCGTGACACCCGTAGATGCTCCCGATACTTCGGACTTCTCGGTACTCCGCCGTGCGACTCGCGTTTATCCTGAAAACTGGCGCCTTTCGCTTTACTTTGCACTCCGCCTCGCTCGTGGCCCGTACCCCAACAGGACCGAAGCCGCGAACGTGATGCGCAAGTATTTCGATAGCCCGGATACAACGATTCCCGATCACATCCGCACGATTTACCGCAGCTTTGAACTCGACTCCATGCAGACCGAGACTGCGCTTGAAACCATCCTGAATGACGTGATGCAACCGCGTTTCAAGAAGTTCCGTGCAAGCTTTTATGTGAAAATCCTCAAGCTCTTCGGTTACAAGGGCTTGATTAGCGACTACAATAAGGACGACAATTATCAGAAAGTCAAGTTCCTTGTCGATGGCATGACCGAAGGCCGCATCCCGCCGGTTGTCGTTTACAACCGCCTCCTTGCCATGAAAAAGGTCGAAGAACCCGTTGCAGATTCTACTGCCGCCGATACGGCTAAAGTAAGTGTTGCGGATTCTACAGCATCTACGTCACCCTGAGCAAAGCGAAGGGCCCAGTTAAGTCTCGTAAAAATGCCTCTGGATCCATCAACCCTTACGGGTTTCTGGATGACGAGTTCATGAATTACCAGTTTTGTGGATGACGTGAATTATTCCGCGCAGCGTGCGGAATTCTTGGGGAGTCCCATCAGCTCGAATGCTGTTTTGCAGCGGTCGAGGAGTTCTCTGGATTTGGATGGGTTGGACTTGCTTAAATATTTAGCGCGGTGGTAGAGAATGTTTGCCGTCGTATATGGCATGTTTGCCTTGACGGATTCTTTTTCTGCCTTGAGGTAGATCTCGTTGGCGTCGCCCTGGTTCAGCAAATCAGCTAGGCGGCCTTCAGTCCAGTAATAAATTCCCGTATCGTCATCAAGACGTTTGTCGACCATCTTGAGGGCTTCCTTTGCCTTCTCGTCTCGATGGCTGCCTGCATAGGCTATGGCACATTCCGAATAAAATGCGCCTTGCAGTTCGTCTGCAATACCATCTAGGTCGTCTTTGTTAATGCCTTCGCAAAGCGATACGGCTTCGGAGAATTTTTCGGTAGCATTCTTTAGTCCGATTTTCGCCTTGATGAGCATTGTTCTTGTCGTTTTGCCGACATTGTTAGATACGTGACTGAACAAGGAATCCGCCATGTCGAAATCGAGACTCATGGTGCGGACTTGGCCCATTGCAATAAGGATTCGGCTTTCTGCATTGAGGTCGGCTTCTTTGCGGCTTGCGACAAGGGCTCGATCGAGCTGTGAGTAGCCTTTAGAAAAGTTCCCTGCCTTAAAGGACTTTTGCGCACGTGCGGCAAGCTTTCCGGATTCCGAGGCGAATACGGCGGTTCCGCTAAGCGCTACACAAAGGGCAATCTTCAAAGCCTTCGTTACCATAGCGTCTCCACGACAAAGGGTACGGAATCATGCGTGGGGACATTGCCTTTTAGGAGCCACATCTTGGACATGCCGTTCATCAGGTCGTCGGCACTCTGCAAGGTGTTTTCCGTCGTATTCATGAAATCTTGTAGGCCGGTCGTTACAGTACCGAAATCGGTGACGAGGTTATCCACGCGGCCAACGGTAGAATCCATGGAGTTCAAAAGCGACGTGACCTGACCCGGTAGCGGCTTGAAATCTTCGAGCAAATTGCCTACGTTGTTGGTGACTTCGTTTGCACGGCTTACAAGTTTCGGCACGTCTGTTTTCATCGTGTCTAGCAAGAAGGAGGTCTTTTTTAACACGTTCTTGCCGAGGAATGTAATTTCGTCAAGTCGATAAAGCTGACGGTTTAAGTTGTCATAAAGGGCGCGGGAACCAAATAATGCACCCATGGTCGTGCCTGTGTCAAGAGCCATTGCCACAAGTTCATCGGCGGCGTCGATAAGGTGGTTTACACGGCCCAAAAGTTCATTAGCCGTTTCAATAACGGTTTCGATATCTTTGGCTGAGCCTGCTTTTAAGGTGTCCCCATTTTCTAGAATGCGTCCTCTGTTTTTGATATCGATGTTGATGACGCGGGCCGAGATGAGGTTCTGGTCGCGGATGGCGTAAACTTCGGCGCTGTCGGTAATCAAGTCCTTGTATTCTTTGCGGATGGCAAATTCAATGACTACACCGATACCGTCTTTGTTGATTTCCGTCTTGGATATCTGCCCGACGTTAACACCGTTAATCTGTACGCGAGTACCCGATGTGAGACCGAGCGCCTTTTCAAATGTACTGTAAAGGTTGTAGTTCTCTTTGATTTTACCATTGTCCTTGTCAAAAAGGAAGTGGTAAAGTACCAACGAAAAAATCATGATGGCAACAGTGCTAACAACGCCGACCAAAAGGCCGGACATTTCCATCCAGTTAACCTGTTTTATCTTTTGAAATGCCATTGCTTTCGTGAAATATAAATAGATTATATTGTCAAATTGAATTTAATTGATTTTTTTCGAGGAAATATGGATTTTTTTGAATTTTTGAATACCGCAGTGACGCCTTACCATACTGTAGACGCTTTGAAGTCTTTTTTCAAGGCAAATTCCTTTACTGAAATTGAGCTAGGTGCCAATCTTGAGCCTGCAAAAGCCTATTTCGTGTGCCGCGAAGCTTCGATCATTGCGTTCCGTACACCCCAAAAGTGGAGTGACGAGTCGAGGTTCAAGATCGCTCTTGCGCATACGGACTTCCCGACGCTCAAGATTTCCCCGAATCCGGATGTCGTAAATGCAGGCGTATGCACGCTCCATACGGAGGTCTACGGTTCTCCGCTTTACACGAGCTGGCTCGATCGTGACCTTGGGTATGCAGGGATGCTTGCTTACGTGGATGCCGGTAGCTCGACTCTCAAGACGAAACTGTTCCGTGGCGAAAAACTTTTCAGGATTCCGCAGTTGGCGGTCCACCTGAACCGTGGCGTGAATCAGGATGGTCTCAAGGTCAATCCGCAGATTGATTTCAATGCGCTGTGGGCGGGCGCTCCGGAAAGTAACTCTTCTGAAAAACGCAAGAACTTGTTTGTAGCATCGCTTGAAAAGGAACTCCCGGAAGGATCGCGCCTGATTGATTTTGACGTACAGCTTTTTGATGCCCAGTCTGCAAATCGCGGCGGCTTTAATGATGAATGGATTTATTCGGGCAGGCTCGATAACTTGAGCAGCTGCCACGCCATTGCCGAAGCGATGGTGTCTGCGAAGTCGGCTGAAAGCGATTGCCTTGTGGCTTGCTTCTTCAATAACGAAGAAGTCGGTTCCAACACGCGTGAAGGAGCTGCCGGTAACTTTTTAAAGAGTGTCTTGGATTCTATCGCTTCGCTCCAAAATGACTGTCACCCTGGAGTGCGCGAGCACGATAGGGCCCAAGCGCCTCTCTCGTCTCTCGCCTCTCGTCTCTCGTCTAGTATCGCCCTCTCTATCGACATGGCCCATGCCGAGCATCCGAACCACACGGAAAAGCACGAACTGAATCACGCTCCTCTGTTGGGAAAAGGTATTGTACTTAAGACAAACTCACAAAAGCGCTATGCAAGTGACTTGATGAGTTCCGCTCAACTTCGATTGCTTTGCGAAAAGGCCGAAATTCCACTTCAAGTTTTCATCATGCGAAACGACATGCCATGTGGTTCAACGGTAGGCCCGACGGTCTCTGCAAATCTAGGAATCCCGACGGTCGATATCGGCGAGCCCATGCTCAGCATGCATAGCATTCGCGAGATGATGGCCGCAAGCGACCATGAAGATATGATAAAGCTCGTCAAAGCGCTTTATTGCTACAGCTAAATTCATGCTGAAACGGCGAGCCTTGCGCAGAACCTGTGAAAAGATTTCTATAATTTTCGAATCAATTCACAATAAAGATGGAATATGCAAAAAGGCTCGAACGAGATTGATAATTTTCTGACGCCCGATGATACAAAAGTGATGAAGGGGATTGCAATTGTCTGCATGCTCCTGCATCATCTTTGGTTTTTCCCGAACCGTATTCCGGGTGGGGGCGTTGTTGGCATTTTTACGATGTTCAATATGCCATTGACTATTTATTTGGGAATCTTTGGCAAAATATGCGTCCCGATGTTTTTCTTCTTTGGCGGTTATGGAGTCTATAAGAGCTCCTACGGAAAACCCTACGATATCGTTGGGCGCCTTAAAAAACTTTATTTTGCGTACTGGAAAGTCTTTCTTGTTTTCGTTCCGATTGGTTTCCTGTTCTTTTCTGCACAGGTCCCGTATTGCGCTGATCCTTTTATTTATTCGCGCTTTGAAATTTTCTCGTTAAGGGAATTAGTTTCGAACTTCCTTGGGTTTGCATCGACATATAACAGGGAATGGTGGTTCCTCATAAGTTACGCATTCGCCTTGGTGACATTCCCGCTTGTCAGGGCCGTTATTGACCGCTATTCGGCAAGAATCAATTTGTTCATTATCGTTATTGTGTCGCTTTTGTTTGCGCATGTTTTTCCTGGACTTAAATCGGTGCCTTCGCTTGGCGTTCTCGGAAATAGCCACATGTACCTCCGCTTTTTCTGCCAGATTGCGCCGTATGCGGCTTGTTTCTGGATGGGTGCAATCGTCGCACGTAATGGGCTCTTTGACCGTTTGCACAATTCTGCCAAGCAGCATGGACTTTTGAACCCTCTGGCCGATATTGCCATCTGGTGCATGATTATCGTCATGCGTCAAAATGAAATTGGCGATATTTTTGATGTGTTCTTCATCCCGGTTTTAACCGTTGTTGCTATGGACTTCTTGAGCCATGTCAGGCTCTTGAAAAAAGGATTTTGGTATCTCGGACGCCAGAGTACATTTATGTGGCTTATCCACCCGTTCTTCTGTTATTACTTTGGTGTCCCGGCGATGATTGTCGCATATCCGCGATATGCAATCCCGTCGCTGCTCGTGCTTATTGTAATGACGTACTTTGCGTCGGTGCTTTTGGAATATTTCTGGAAGGGTTTTGGTTTTGTTTATCGGAAAGCGAATTCCGTGAATATTCATTTTAAACATTTTGGAGCTTCTGGTGAAAAACGATAAGTCTATCCAGTATTTTTTGATTTGGGGCGTCATCTGCCTGCTTGCAAACTTGTTCTGTACAAATGCTGCTGCATTTGGTGGAGATCAAAATTATTGGGCGGATTGGGTCAAGCAATTGGCGAATAATGGATTTGAACGTTTTAATGGCAACTATCCTCCGCTTTATGTTTTTTGGCTTTGGATTGTGGCGCAAGTCCATAATCTTGCGAATATCCCGATAGAAAAGGGGACGCTCCTCAAGTTCTTCTGCTTGTGGCCGGTTTACTTTGGCCATGTGGCGCTTGTCGATTTTGCAAGCCGCCTGGTGGCGCGCTTCAAGTTGCCGAAGTATTCTGCTCATTTTGTGCTTGCGTTTGTGGCCTTGAACCCGGCGCTTTTGCTCGATGGTCCGATTTGGGGGCAGGTCGATTTGTTCCCCTGCATCTTTGGCATTGCTGCACTTTACTGCATTAACTTCCCTGGAAAAATCAAGTACGCTTCGATGTTCTTTGCGCTTGCGCTTTTGGCGAAGTTCCAGATGATTTTGCTTTTGCCAATTTTCGGTGGCATCTTCCTCCGTCGCTATAAGCAGTCCTGGCGCGGGCTCCCGCTCATGGCGGTTGCAATTGTGCTTGTATTCTTGCCGTTCATGGTTGCAGGGAACCTCTCGGGACTCCTCACTCATGCTTACCTCAACACGACGGAACAGTACCCGTTCTCGACTTACAATGCTGCGAACACCTGGATGTTCTTTGTGGGCAATACGAGCCGTGACGTGAATCCGCTTTTCGGGCTTTCGCCGGATGGCATTGGATTCTTGCTTTCTCCGTCTTGGCTTGGTAAGATTCTGTTCGTGATTATCTCTGCTTACATTTTGAAGTGCGCTCTCTTTGCCAAAACACTCCGCCGCACGTTTGAACTTGCGACTTGGGAAGCTTTTGCGTTCTTCCTTGTATTGCCGGGCATGCATGAACGTTATTTGATTTACGCCGTTCCGTTTGCTTGCGTGTGGATGGTGCTTGAAACGAAGAAGGCCTGGATTTGGTCGCTTCTGGTGACGGCCATTTGCGCCATGAACATTTCAATGGTGAATGGCTTCAAGGGTGCCGACTTATGGGTTCCGGTTTCTGGACTTGCGCTCCTCATCTTCATTGCAGGCGTTGTGAACAACTTTGCCCCGCGTGCGTTCCCTGCGCTGATTGAAAAACTTGCACGTATCCCGTTCCCGCGCTTTACGCCGTATGTGGTGCTTGCCTTGTTCCTTTTCCCGATGCTCATCACCGAAATTATCGGGCTCATGCCGGTGAATGTAGAACTCCAGTCGAACCAGTTCTATCTCACGGATTTGGCGATCGATCATTACACGCAACAATACGGTAGACCTCGTGTAAACCGTGCGGTCGATGGAGCAACGCTTACGGTTCGTGGACAGCAGTATAAGAATGGTATTGGTACGCATGCCGCTTCTGAAATCTTTTTCAAAATGCCTGCCGATGCTGATTCGCTTGAATTTGTCGTGGGCATTGATGATGAAACGGGTGGCGGTGGTTCTGTGCGCTTTATCGTGGCGACTCCCGAAGAAACACTTTGGAAAAGCGATGTCGTTTTTGGCAACAAAAAGCCGCAAGTCGGTAAAGTCTATATCGGTGGTCAGCAGACGATTATCCTCAAGGCAGATGCCGATGGCGACAACGCTTACGACCATGCCGACTGGCTGAACGTCATCGTGACCAAGAGGAAGTAATGGACAAGGTTTTTGCTTGGCTGAAATCGCGAACGGCTGCGCAATTTGTCTTTGCGGTAATTATGCTGTTGGGGACGTTTGCTCGTGTCTACATGTTCGGCTCTGTGCCGGGCGATATCAACCAGGACGAAGCTTTTGCTGGATATAACGCCTACACGCTTTTGCACCACGCTGCAGATTCTTACGGCTACCGCTTGCCGGTTTACTTGACTGCCTGGGGTTCCGGCATGAACGCTCTCGAATCGTATTTGATGATTCCGTTTGTAGCGCTCTTCGGGATGCATGTCTGGGTAATCCGCTTGCCGATGCTTCTGGTGGGGCTTTTGTCGCTTGCGGCGGTTTATTTCTTGGTGCGCCGATTCTCTAGTGAACGCATTGCCTTGGGTGCAACGCTTCTGCTTGCGATTTCTCCGTGGCATGTGATGCTTTCGCGCTGGGCTCTTGAATCGAACTTGGCGCCGGGATTTGTGCTGTTCGGACTTTTCTTCTTTGTAAAAGGTCTTGAAAAGCCGAAGTTCTTGATTGCCTCGGCTGCATTTTACGGACTCTCGCTTTATGCATATGCGACCATCTGGGTGGCTGTCCCGTTCATCATCTTGTTGAACGTACTTTATGCTCTTTGGACAAAGTCTATCCACAATAATCGTTACACTTGGATTTCGCTTGGCGTACTTGCTGCACTTGCGCTCCCGCTTATGCTCTTTATGCTCGTGAACAAGGGCGTTATCAATGAAATCCGCTTGCCGTTTATCAGCATTCCGAAGCTTGTTTATTTCAGGGCGAGTGAAATTTCGTTCCAGGAGATTCCCGAAAATTTCATGAACCTCTGGAATATTTTGAAGCGTCAGTCTGATGGGCTCCCGTGGAATTGCATTCGCAATTTTGGGCTTTTCTACCCGGTGACGCTTGCGTTTTTCTTTGTCGGCCTTGTCGAAAACATTTGGCAGACGGTGCGTGATGTAAAGTCGCGCAAGCTTGGGCTCCCGTTCTTTATGCTTGCCTGGCTGCTCGCCGCTTTTACGATTGGAATTTTAATCAGCGTCAATGTCAATCGCGTGAACTTGATTTTTATCCCGATTATAATTATGGCGGCGCAAGGGATTATTCTCGCGTTTAGCTATATCCACCCGAAGTTGATTTACGTTCCGCTGGTGGCGTACCTCTTGAGCTTTGCCAATTTTGAACGTGAATATTTTACGGTATATAAGGACCAGATTGCAAATCCGTTCTGCGAAGGCATTGGCGATGCTATGGAATTTGCACAGTCGCAGTCGAAATCGGGCGGTAAAATTTATGTGGACCCGAACGTGAGCTACCCGCGAGTGCTTTTTTATGGCAAGGTGGACTTGAATTCTTACCTTTCGACGGTTCGCTACACGAATTTCCCGAGCGCATTCCTCTATGTGCACGAATTTGACCGCTATGTTTTCACATTTAATTTGGATAATGCCGATACGCAAGCGGTTTATCTTATGGAAAACAAGGATTCTAGACTTTCTTGGTTTGAACAGCGTGGCTTTTCGGTCCGTAATTTTGGAAAATATATTGTAGCATACCCCGCAAAATTACTCTGAGAAGTCGAAATTTGATATATTGGTGTTCGAAAAAGAATAAGAAGTGTGAATATGCGAATTTCTACTGTATTTAAGATTTGTTCTTTGACGATGCTTATGGCTGTGGCGACGTTTGCCCGGCCGATTAACGATGGCAATAAGCTATTTGCCGCTGGCGATTATGCCGGTGCGCTTGAAAAGTACATGAAGGCCCGCGAAGCGGAGCCTGCAAATCCGCTTTTGTTCTACAATATTGGAACGTGCCAGTACAAGCTCGGCAATTTTGAAGAAGCCAAGAAGGAACTCGAAAGTGCTGTGCGCATGCCGGATAAGAATATGGCGGCAAAGGCGGCGTACAATTTGGCGAATACGCATTTCCGCGTGGGCGAAAAGGCTCAAGAACCGAGTGCCCGCATTGCGGCTTGGCGTGAATCGGTCGCTTATCTGAAAAAGGCAATTGACCTCGATAACGATTTTGAAAACGCGAAGAAGAACGTCGAAATCGTCCAGCGTAAGCTCAAGGAAGAACTCGACAAGCAAAAAGAAAACAAGGATCAAAACCAGAATCAGAACGACCAGAAACAACCTCCGCTGAGTGATAATGCAAAGCAGGTCTTGGCTCGTGCACTCCAGCTTTGCAAGGATGGCAAGTATGCCGAAGGCAAGCAGATGCTCGAGAACCTGATTGCCGAAGACGAGACCGCAAGCCAGTTGAGCGGCCACGTGCAGCGCATTGACGACGTCATCGAAATCAAGGCCGGTCGCAAGCCCAAGACTAAGATTGACGCCAGCAACACCGACAACGACCTGGAGGTGATCTAATGTTTTTAATTCGGAATTCGGAAATCGGAATTAGGAATTGCGATTCTCTCTCTCGTCATCCTGATGCTCCAATGCGTCATCCTGAGCGTAGCGAAGGATCCAGTTACGTTGTAGCGTTGGGCTTTGTATTGCTTTTTGCGGTGGTTGCTTTCGCGGCTCCGAAGTCGGCGTCTGCCTACTATGGCGATGCGGCGTTCCAGTACATTGAAAACCGCTTGCCCACTGCAGAAATTACTTGCAACGAAGGCTTGCAATACTACCCGAACGATCAGAAATTACAGATGCTCCTCGACCGCATTCACGAAGCGAAGGACGAGCAAAAGAACGAAAATAAGAAGAACGATCCTAAAAACGACCAGAATCAAGACCAGAATAATCAGGATCAAAACCAGGATCAGAATCAGGACAAGCAAAACCAAGACCAGAATAAAGATCAGCAGAACCAGGATCAGCAAAATCAGAACCAGAATGGCGACCAGAGTTCTTCTAGCGCCCAGAATGACCAGAATCAGGATCAACAGAATCAAGGTCAGAACGGTCAGTCTAGCAGCAGCCAGGGTGGCGATAGTTCCGACAGCAATGGTGGTGCCGGAGAGCAACCGCAACAGCCAGAACAGTCCGAGGGCAATTCCAGCGACAGTAACGGCGGTGAACCGGAACAGCAGCCGCTTCAACCTGGTGAAATGACTCCTGAAGAAGCTGCCCAGCTCCTCAAGGACTTTGACGAACAGAACGGCGAACGCAAGCCCTGGAAACCCGTCCGCGGCCAAGTCCGTCCGGCTAAGGACTGGTAGATTAATCCAACCAACTTTGCATCATCTTGTCATGTCCGCCGCAAACATGTCATGCCCGCCTTGCGCGGGCATCTCCTTTTTTAAACAACCTTTATTAGCGATTTTACAACTCAATTAAATAAATCTTCACTTTGTACATGTTTTTCTTGTGTAATGCTTAAAAAAATTGTACATTAGTGAAGACAATTTAATAAAGAGGATCTTATGAAAAAGGTTTTGACCGTTCTTCCTTTGGCCGCCCTTGCTTTGGTTGGCTGTCAGTCGTCATCAGGTGATAGCGTAACTGCTCCAGATGTACAGCCGCTGCCCCAGAATTATCCGACCGACTATATAATCTCCGAATTGGGCACGTATAACTATGCTGCTGACGGTACCTTGGAAATCACTAAAGGTACTTGCACGGACAGGGCTAATGAATACGTCTGGGAAAAGGTGACTAAAACCGGTTCATTGAAGGATGCTGGTAATAATTCCGCTGAAATGGATTTGGGCGATGGTGCTGGCAAGAATACTTATGCTTTTGTGGCCGCTTATGGAGAGCCGTTCCCAAGTGGCTCGTACTACATGACGTCAACACTTAATCAGAAACTCATTAGAGGCGTCATTCTTGATGATTCGTATTACGATGATGTCGTGTTCGTTAATACGGATTGCCTTTTTGAGAATTTTGGCGAAATGCAAGAAACGCTTGCTCTGATTGCCGGTGTAGAAAAGTCTGAAATCAATATGAGCTGCAAAGTGCTCAGCATTCAAGGTCTTGAGATGGAGTACAAATCCCATAGGTCAATGGGCGTTGAATATACGCTTTCTTATGCAGGCAAGGTTTGCAATGTCAAGCATGATTTCCGTTATGCTAATGTTGAAACGGATTGCGAAAGAGCGTTTAAAGATTATCAGAAAGATTATGAAAGTGGAGAAACAACTGAATTCTTCAACTTCGATTTTTATGATCAGGATATTAACACAGATGCTTGCGACGAAGTTCTCGAAGATTTCCACAATGCAACGGGTCTCGCAAAGTCTGCTCCTGGTGTTAGCAAAAAGCAAGTTAAGGATATTCTCCGCGCAATTGGCAAGCGCCTCCGCCACGGCAAGTAATTAACGGTATTCATAATAGGTACAGTGCACCCTGCAAATGCGGGGTGTTTTTTTGTGCAGTGCATCCCGGCTTTGGGCGATCGCCTTCCCTTTGAAATTTTATTGCATTACGCTTATAATTTTGATATCTTAATATTATGATTATGCGGAAGGTTATCTTTATTTCTCTTTTGGTTCTGTCGTTTGTCTCATTTGCGGTGGCGACTCCTGTTGCGCGTCCATCGACGAACGGTAAACTTCATGTCGTGGGTACGGAGCTTCACGACGAGCATGGGAATGTCGTCGTTCTCAAGGGCGCAAGCACCCACGGTCTCACATGGTTTCCGCAGTTCGTGAACAACGGATTGTTCAAACAGCTCAGCACAGAGTGGAATACGAACCTTATTCGCCTTGCCATGTATTCCAAGGATTATGTAGAGGGCAATCGCAAAAAGAATTTGGAAATTTTGCGCAAGGGTATTGAATATGCCATTGCAAACGATATGTACGTCTTGGTGGACTGGCATGTTCTAGAAGATCAGAATCCTAATGTGTATCTTGCCGAGGCGATTTCTTTCTTTAACGAAATGGCTAGGGAATATGCAAACGTCCCGAACGTGATTTTTGAAATTTGCAATGAGCCCAATGGCGACTGCACTTGGGAGGATATCAAGGAATATGCGCATGTCGTTATCCCGGTGATTCGCAGGCACAAACCCGATGCCTTGATTGTCATTGGTACGCCAAACTATGCTCGTGAAATCCAGTACCCGGCAGAGGATCCGGTTCCGTTTGAAAACGTGATGTATTCGTTCCATTTTTATGCAACTTCGCATACTTATGTCTTTCGTGCAAAACTTCGTAATGTCGTGAAACAAGGAACGCCGATATTTATTACGGAAAGTGGTCTTTGCGAAGAATCGGGTGATGGAAAAATTGATTTTGAAAATGTAAGGATTTGGTATAGCTTGATTGACTCCTTGCATATAAGCTATACCATTTGGAATCTTTCGAATAAAGAAGAAGAATCCTCGATGATCCGTGATGATTCCCGTGCTGTGGAATATTTGACGGATGGTGATTTGACAATTTCGGGACGTTTTGCAAAGGCGCTGTTCCAAGGGACGCCGATTGATAAGATTACGCTTGAATATAGTACGATTGAAAATTTCAAGATTCTTGCGCGTTCTAAGCCTCACAAAGTATGGCTTATGTTTGCGGGGCCTCTGTTTATTTTCCTCATTCTGTGTCTTGCTGTGGAAAAGTATAGAAAACGTTCTAAAAACAAAGTAATACGCTCTTACGATGATTTGCTGAAGTACAGTACGGACGAAGCTGCGAAAAAGTTTAATAAGAGTCCGCTCAAGGTGATTCTTGGCGATATGTTTCTCTTGTTTAGTTCGCTTTGCACGCTCGTTTATCTTTGTTGGCGTGTAACGTGCTCGATTCCGTATGCTTATGGCTGGATAGCTGTGGTGGGGAGTTTTCTCCTGCTCGTTGTAGAGGTTCTCGGCTTTTTTGAATCATTTGTCCATTACGGTGGTTTGCTCAAGTTGCGCGATCATCCGCTCCCGAAAATTGCGGATGAAGAATTCCCGGATGTCGATATTTTCATTTCGACGTACAACGAGCCTGTGGAACTTTTGCGCAAGACGATTATCGGCTGCAAGTACATGGAATATCCGGACAAGTCCAAAGTTCATATTTGCCTGTGTGATGACAACCGTCGCCCAGAAATGCGCGCGCTTGCCGAAGAACTCGGCGTGATTTATTTTGATCGCCCGAATAACGAGGGCGCGAAAGCAGGGAACTTGAATGCAGCTCTTGCTCGGACGCGTTCGCCGTATGTAGTGACGTTCGATGCCGACATGGTTCCGCAGCGTAAGTTCTTGCTCAAGACGATCCCGTACTTTGTCGATGCCGATCGCATCAATGCGAGATTGCCAGAAGAACGCCGCCGTTCGTTAGGTTTTATCCAGACGCCGCAAAGCTTTTATACGCCTGACGTGTTTCAGCACAATCTTTATGCCGAACGCGTTGTGCCAAATGAACAGGATTATTTCTATGATGTGATTGAGGCTGCAAAAACTTCGACGAACAGCGTAATTTACGGCGGCTCGAATACGGTTATATCTCGCAAGGCGCTCGAAGATATTGGTGGATTCTATACAAAGTCTATTACGGAAGACTTTGCGACGGGCATGCTGATTGAATCGGCGGGTTATGTGAGCCTTGGACTTTCTGAACCGCTTGCGTCGGGCGTTGCGCCATCGACGTTCCAGGACCATGTGCAGCAGCGCACCCGCTGGGGGCGCGGCGTGATTGCCACTGCAAAGCAGCTCAAGTTCTTGCGCAACCGCAAATTGGATGTGTCGCAAAAGATGAGCTACTTGAACTCTGTGCTTTACTGGTTCTCGCCACTCAAGAACTTGATTTACCTGATTTCGCCGTTGATGTTTGCTGTGTTCTGCATTCCGATTTTCAAGTGTACGCTTGTGGACCTTGCTCTATTCTGGTTGCCGATGCACATCTTGCAAATTCTGGCGCTCCGTGTCACGAGCCAAGGCAAAATTTCGGCGCAGTGGAGCGGTATTTACGAGACTTCTGTGATGCCGTTCCTTTTGATGCCTGTCGTGAAGGAGGTGTTTGGCATAACGCTTTCCAAGTTTAAGGTGACGAAAAAAGAAAAGGCAAGTTTCCGTAGAGTTGTTGACAAGCGAAGCCTTGTGCCGTTTGTTGTTCTTTTGGTGCTTACGTTTGCGGGAATTGTTCGCATGACTTACATGATGGTGGCGTTTAAATACATCGGAATTTTGGCGGTGCTGTTCTGGCTTGTGCGCAATTCGTATTACCTCACGATGTGCTTGTTCCTTGGCTTTGGCCGCGATTCCGATGGTGAAAATGTGAAGGTTTTTGCCGCTGAACTTGTTACGCTTCACAAATGCGATGGGATGGATGTTGATGGCGTGACGACCAGGCTTACTGAGCATTCGGTGGATGTCTTTACCGATGAAGTGGATGTGCTTTATTTAGGCGAGCAAGTGGAACTTGGAATTTCTACGAATGGCTATGACTTGAATGTCAAGGGGACTGTTGTTTCAATTCGTCATTCGTGCAACCCGGATGTGCCGAGCGTCTATACCGTTGAAATCCTCGATTTCGCAGGCCAGAAAGATGCGTATGTGCAAATGCTCTATGACCTCACCCCGACTTTGCCGCAGCGATTGCGCTTTGGCGACGAGTACATTCGCAACCTGTGGAAAAATCTGGGACATCGAATCGTCAGAGTTTAAAAATACCGAAATTGTGACCAAAATTGCGTTTTTTTGGGGCTTTTACCCCCCGATGAGGCTGTATATTCTATTTAAAAAGATATATATTAATAAGACCTGCCTAAAAAATCGTGGGGAGTTGAAGTATGAATTTTGATGTTCTGTTGTCGCACTATAGAGCGAAGGCCTGCGTTGTTTCCGTCGAATTTTTCCCAGACGGAACGTATGGGAATATCCGTGTCGTTGCGGGCAACAAGGCGCACTGTGACGACATGGCGGCGCTGAACCACCCGTTTGAGCCCGGCTGCCCTTACGAAGCCTGCTTCCCCAAGAACCCGAATTTCGAAGATCATTGCTTCCGTTGCATTCGCGATGGCAAGCCTCTCCATGCATACGTGGACCTTTACATGATGGGTCTTTGGCTTAACATGTTCCTGATGCCGTTGGATTCGGACCAGGAAAATATCGGTTATTGCATTTATTGCTACGATGTAGCGCCTAAGGCGGATTCTTCGGCGATGGCGGACCTTTCTGCAGATACCGCTGCCGATGTTCTCAAGGCATGCATTAAGTTGCGCGGGTCGCAAAATATTAGACAGGCGTTTCAGGAAGTCGTTGAAGATATCGGTGCTATTTGTGGATCGGACCATTGCTGTGTCTTGCTGACGGATGACGAAAAACATGACTGCACGACTTTTGCAGAATTTCTCCGCGAAGGTTCGGGCCTGTATCCGATGTCTCGTTACATCCAGGGTTTTTATGAGATTGCCCAAACATGGCCAGATACGCTTGCCGGTAGCACCTGCATTATTATAAAAGATGAACACGACATGGAAAAGCTGCAGGAGCAAAATCCGGTTTGGAAGGCGTCTCTGGACCAGGCTGGGATAAAGACTGTTGTGTTATATCCGCTTCGCCATGGCGGTGAACTTCTCGGTTACATGTGGGCATTGAACTTCAATGTCGAAAACGTTTTGAAGATTAAGGAAACGCTTGAACTCACAACGTTCTTCCTCGCTTCTGAAATTTCGAACTATCTGCTCTTGGATAAATTAAAAGTCCTTAGCACGATTGATACGCTTACGAGTGTTAGAAACCGTAACGAGATGAACAACCGCGTGGACCGAATTGTTGCTGGAAACGAACCTGTGCCGCAGGGTGTGCTTTTTGCGGACTTGAACGGCTTAAAGCGCGTTAATGACGAACAAGGTCATGCTGCGGGCGATAAGATGTTGTGTGCCGCTGCTTCAATTTTGCAGAGCGTATTCCAAGATGGTGTGGTGTACCGTGCTGGCGGTGATGAATTCATGATTCTCGTGAACGAGATTAGTGAAGATGAAGTGCAGGACCGTGTGGCCCGTGTGCACTTCTTGTCGGGCAAGACGGAAAATGTCCGCTTCTCGATTGGCGTGTGCTATGGCAAGAAGGATATTCGCAAGGCCATGCGCCTCGCCGATGAACGCATGTATGCCTTCAAGAACGGCTACTACGAAGCTCATCCGGAATTGAAATATCGATAGAGTGATTTTTTGTGCAGTAATTTCTATATTTGACGTATGAGATTGCCGCGCGAAACACGTACTTATGTTGCTATCGACTTAAAGTCGTTTTTTGCGTCTGTGGAGTGCGTGCTCCGCGGACTTGATCCGCTCACGACGAATCTTGTGGTGGCGGATGCGAGCCGTACCGAAAAGACGATTTGCCTTGCAGTGAGCCCAAGTCTCAAAGCTTATGGGATTCCTGGGCGTGCACGTTTGTTTGAAGTTATCCAGAAGGTGCGCGAAGTCAAACGCCAAACGGGCAAGGATGTTGAGTATATTGTAGCTCCTCCGCAAATGGCAAAGTACGTGGAATATTCTACCCGTGTTTTTAACGTTTATCTGAAATACGTGAGCGCAGACGATATTCATGTTTATTCTATTGACGAATGCTTTATCGACTTGACGCATTACCTCTCGATGTACAAGAAGTCGGCGCGGGAACTTGCAAAAGACATGATCCGCGATGTACTTGAAACGACGGGCATCACGGCAACGGCGGGCATCGGGACGAACCTTTACCTTTGCAAAATTGCAATGGACGTGATGGCAAAGCACGTGGCTCCTGATGCGGATGGCGTTCGCATTGCTGAACTCGACGAGATGACGTATCGCAAGGAACTTTGGGGCCATCGGCCGATTACGAGTTTTTGGCAATTGGGGCGCGGCATTGCGGAGCGCCTTGCACATTGCTACTTGAATAACGGGCGTGGCATTTTTACGATGGGCGACCTTGCGCGTGCAAGCGTCAAGCATCCCGATGCGCTTTACAAGATGTTTGGCGTGAATGCTGAAATTCTGATTGACCATGCGTGGGGCTATGAACCGTGTGGCATCGCCGAAATCAAGCAGTACAAATCCAAGACGCATAGCATTGGTGGTGGGCAAGTTTTAAGTTGTGCATACGACTGTGCCAAGGCTAAAATCGTCATCCGCGAAATGGTAGATACGCTCGCACTCGACCTTGTCGAGAAAGGCCTGGTTACGAACGGCCTTACGCTCCATGTGGGTTATGACCGCGAAAATGTGGACAAGGGAATTTATCACGGCGAAACGGTTATCGATAATTATGGGCGTGAAATCCCGAAACCAGCACATGGGACGGCTCCGCTCTTGAACTACACTTCGTCGGCATCGACAATTGCAGAAGCGGTAATGAAACTTGCGGACCGCATCATGAATCCGTCACTTACGGTGAAGCGCTTGAACCTCACGGCGAATAATGTTTTGGAAGCAACGCAAGAGAGTTACGATCTCTTCACGGACGTGAAAAAGATTGAACGTGAAAAGAAGATGATGCAGGCGCAAATCGCCATCAAAAAGCGCTTTGGCAAGAACGCCATTTTCAAGGGAATGGATATGCAAGAGGGCGCAACAACGCGAGAGCGCAACCAGCAAATTGGAGGGCATAAGGCATGATTGACGATTACAAAGACATCATCGACTTGCCGTATCCGCGGAATGACTGGAATTTCTTGATGAAACACCCGAGAATGTCTGTGGCGAATCGTGCAAAGATTTTCAGCCCGTTTGCAGCACTTCGCGGCCACAATGAAAAAATTGCCGAGACTGCGGAACAACATCTGGATGCTACCCGCGATGAAAACATGTGGGAAGATGTAGATGGTGTTCTTTCGTCATCCTGAACGAAGTGAAGGATCCAGTCATTTTTTAGTTTGACGCTTTGCGTCCGAGGCTTCGGTTCAGAAAACATCGAAAAACGAATGAAGCAGTCAAATTTATTTGACTATTTCTGAGTTCAAGATGTGACGCAAAGCGTCAAATAGGTTTGCAAGCAACCTGCTTCATTCGCCTTGCTCTCGTATCTTCGGGGCAGGCCCCTCAGAATGACGTGAAAAGACAAATGCAATTGATTATGAATCGTTTGTAAAAACAGAAAGTCTCCGGTCGGGTGACCGGAGGCTTGTTTATTAAGGAATCATGAAAATTAAATTCTAGTGATTGTTGCGGTGATCCTTATGGAAGCTCTTGAATTTTTCGAGCTGTTCCTTGGTGAGGATCTTGTTGAAATTCCTTACGCCGTTGATTCTGTGGTCGAGCAATGCTTCCTGAGCCTTGATGATGCCTGCCTTGGCTGCGATGATTTGCTTTTCATCATTGCTGTCGAGCGCTTCGTGCAAAGCCTTTTCGGCGTCCATCTTTTGCTTGCGGAGGGCTTTGAATGTAGAGTCCATTACGATGCGCTGCTGGTCGAGGGCGGCTCTTTGTTCGTGCGTGACTTGAAGAATGGAATCCATGAATTCCGGGCCCGGGCCTTTCTTGAAGTCGAACTTCTTGTCGAAATGCTTGCCTTCCTTGAAGTGTTCGCGCGGACCTTCAGGGCGGCCATCGCGAAAGTCCTTGCCGTGGAAGCGTTCGCCATGGAATTCGCCGTGGTGCTTGCCATGATGCATTCCGCCGCGCTTGCAGCAGTTGCAAGAACAGTCGTTCTTGGCACAGTCATGATTTTCGCAACCGCAGGCGCATTGATTATGCGAGGGCGTGCATGTGGACTGCTTGGAGCAGCAAGATGCGCCGAAGCCGCGGTCTGCAAAGCAGAAGGCGCCAATGGCAAATCCGAGAGAGCAAGCAAGGATGATGATGCTTGCGAAGAATGTCTTGGTGGAAGCGTTCATTATTTAGTCTCCTGTAATAAATAGCTGATGGAGTTGTAGGTATCCAAATTTTCGAGCTCGTCATCGCTCTTTTCGCCGAGATTCCCGTACCAAGAAACGAGTTCGTCAGAGGCGACGTTCTTGATGAGGACATCTTCAGAATCCATGGAGTTAATCGTAAACGTCATGAATGTCGTGAAAAATGCAATGATGGTAAAACTTGCGGCAAGCACGTACTTGGTGCGTGTCTGGATGAAGTTCAAAATCTTTCTTTTTTCAGAAGAATCGAGTCTAGCGCAGACGGTTTCCCAAGAGCCTTTCCTGGGTTCGATTCTTTCGAGTCTTGAAAAATCGATTTTATCATGCATAGTTCAGGTTCTCCTGTAAAAAGTTCTTGACGACTGTTCTTGCTCGGCTAAGCCTTGCCTTGATGGTGCCTTCGGGCATGTTGTAGATCTCGGATAAGTCCTTGATGCCAAGATCTTCGGCGTCCTTGAGCCAGAGCATGCTTCGCGTTTCGGCGGAGAGCTTTGACAGTCCAATTTCAAGCAGTTCCGGGTCGTAATCCTTTTGTTCCTCGTGCTTGCTCCCGAGAGCGGAATCCGTCACGATCTCGATATGTTCTTCTTCGAGTTCGGCGTGGCGCTTCTTGGACCTGAGCCTCATCAAACACTCGTTGACGGTGAGGCGGTACAGCCAGGTGTTGAGAGCGCTATCGCCGCGGAACTTTTGGATTTTCCCTGGAACTGAGACGAAAATGTCCATCAAGACGTCTTCAGCCTCGTCGCGATTCTTGAGCATTCTGAACGCAAGGTTCAGAACGTTCGTGCTATGGGACTTCCACAGCACGCCAAGGGCTTCACGACTTCCTTGTTGAATCTTCTTTATGATGACTTTTTCGTCCATTTCGTTAATTTTGATGCGTGGGGTTTACGGGCGGTTGCATGGATGCTGAAATTTTTTTAAAAGGAGGTGCCCGCTCGGAGGCGGGCATGACAAGAAGAGTAAGAAATAAAATATATTTTATAGCGATGCAAAAAATTCTTTTTGAAAAATTGAAAGAGGCTTTTGCCTCCGTTTTGCCCATTACGCTTATTGTGCTGGTGGTGTCGCATACCCCGCTTGTGACTTTTTCGCTGAAAGAGCAAATTGTTTTTACGGTTAGCGCCATTTTTTTGATTATTGGAATAGGGCTTTTTAATCTGGGGGCAGACCTTGCGATGACGCCGATGGGGGCGTATGTGGGGTCGGGCTTAACCAAGTCACGCAGACTTTTGTTGCTTGTTTCGGTGTGCTTTGTGATGGGGGTTCTCATTACGGTTGCAGAACCGGATTTGTCCGTGCTTGCGGAACAGGTGAAAAATGCCGTGCGGCCGATTCTTTTGATTTCGACGATTGGCGTGGGTGTCGGGATTTTTTTGCTGCTTGCGATTCTGAAGATCGTATTCAAGAAAGACCTTTCGTTGATTATCATTTTCTTTTACATGGTGCTGTTTATGCTCGGGATGCTCATGGTGTCCGTCGGGCGGAATGCGTTTGTGCCGCTCGCATTTGACTCGGGTGGCGTGACGACGGGACCGATTACGGTGCCGTTCATCATGGCGCTTGGCGTTGGCGTTGCGGGTGCGATTGGCGGTAAGAATGCCTCGGAAAATAGCTTTGGCCTGATTGCGCTTTGCTCAGTCGGCCCGATTTTGGCCTTGATGGGCTTGGTCGTATTTTCGAAGGGCGACTTGACGTATGAACTTTCGACGGCGGCATACTCGGTGGATGCGAGCCTTGGCGACAACTTTTTGCCTGCGGTGATGGTGATTGCCCGTGAAGTGCTTGTGGCGCTTGGGCTGATTGTCGTGTTTTTCTGCGCGTTGCAGTGGACGGTGCTCAAGCTCCCGATGGTGAAACTTGTGCAAGTAGGCGTCGGAATCCTTTACACGTTTTTCGGGCTTGTGATTTTCTTGACGGCGGTGACTGTCGGGTTCTTGCCGATTGGTTTTGAAATTGGGTGTGAACTTGCGAAACGCCCGCATGCGCTTGTGGCGGCTGGCTTTATCATTGGCATGGTGGTGGTGCTTGCAGAACCGGCAGTGCATGTGCTCAACAAGCAGGTTGAGGAAGTGACCGGTGGCCTTGTGACCAAGCGCTCGATGCTGATTGCGCTCTCGGTGGGCGTGGGTATTTCGATTGGCCTTTCGATGCTTCGCATTATTATCGGGTTCCCGATTATTTATTACCTCTTGCCGGGTTACTTTATTTCGCTGGGGCTTTCGTTCTTTGTGCCGAAACTTTATACGGCGATTGCATTTGACTCCGGTGGTGTAGCGAGCGGTCCTCTGACTTCGAGCTTTATTCTGCCTTTGGCGATTGGCGCTTGCTCCGTGATTCACGATGGCGGCGATTCAATTTTGAATTATGCGTTTGGCATTGTGGCAATGGTTGCGATGACTCCGCTCATTACAATCCAGGTGCTTGGTTTCAAGGCGATTGTGGCAAGGCTTTGGCGTAACAGAATTATGATGCGTCGCTTGCAGGATGCCGATGACGAACAGATTATTGACTTTGTGTAGAGGCTACGATGGTTGAAACAGTAAAGAATGTTTTGAAACGGGCGGTGCCTCAAAAGGTTCATTCCAAAGTCTCGATGAATCGTCTCAAGATTCTGGTGACGACGGTGAACCGTTCAAAGGCGGACTTCTACATGGATTACATCCAGTCGTTTGGTGCGAATATGCAGTTCGTGTTTTACGGCCACGGCACTGCTCCGCGCGAAATCATGGCGGCGCTTGGGCTTGCGGACTCTGAACGCGCGGTGATTATCAGCATCATTGGCGAAGACCATGTGCCTGCCGTCTTGGAATGTCTGGAAGAAAAATTCAGGACGATTGTGAACGGCAAGGGCATTGCTTACACGATTCCGATGTCAAGCGTCATTGGCAAGTCGGTATTTAACTTTTTGAGCGACAACCGATCTCAGGTAGGGAGAGGGTAATTATGAAACCGAATACACATGAATTAATTATCTGCATTGTGAATAACGGATTCTCCGATACTGTGATGGAAGCCGCTAAAGAGGCGGGTGCCCGTGGTGGCACGGTCTTGAACGCCCGTGGTACGGCAAATAAAGAAGCTGAAGCATTTTTCCATATCGCGATTCAGCCCGAAAAGGAAGTCGTGATGATTCTTGTGCCGCTGAACGTGAAGGATGCGGTGCTCCATTCGCTATATGAAAAAGCGGGCCTCAATACAATGGGGCAGGGGATTGCATTTGCGCTCCCAGTCGATAATGTCGTTGGGCTAACGCCGTGGAAGGTTGAAGCTAAAACGTAAGGCGCATTTCGAGCTTGTCTTTACAAGTTAAAACAACGCCTTTGCGGCCTTGTGCCTTGGAATCGTCAATGAGCTTTTGGATAAGTTCTCCGAACATCAGCCAAAAGTGGTTGCGGTTCTGATTTGCATTATAACTTTACCTGGAAGTAATCGATTTCGGGGTGGCTGATATAGAGGCCGCTCACGGAGGCTTGCGGGTACATGGCGCCGTTTTCGGTGAGGCTGATGCCTACGCTCTTGAAGTCGATGAGCTTCGCGACGTTGAAGATTTCCTTGATATTCGGGAGCACGGGGTAGCCGACGGCCGGGCGGATGCCCTTCCAGCCGCTTGTGCGTTCGAGTTCTTGGCTCAAGTATTCAGCGCCTGCTTCGGCGAGGCGGTCGGCGACAGTCTGCATGAGGAGAACGTCGTAATCGCTGCCGCCCTGTTCTGCTTTGAGCTTTTCCAAGCGCTTGACGAACGTGTCGCTCATGGTCACTGCGAATGCACCGACGATGTCGCGGAAAACGTCCTTGCCTGCGGGAGAGGCGAAAACGCTTGCGGTATTGGCGTTTGCCGGAGCGACGTAGTCGCAGAGGGAAAGGCAAGTACCTTCGGGATTCTGCTGACGTGCGGTCGAAACTTCAACGAAGTCTTCGTCTGTGCCTGTGCGGCCCGTGTTGAAGATGACGGACTTTTCAGTACCGGCAGCAGGGTAGAATGCTTGAACGGCGCGGAGGGCGTATTCGGGCTTTGTGAGCGACTTGATGAGCGCTTCAGCATCGGCCTTGAGCTTCTTGGCTTCTTCTTCGTCCGGCTTGATTTTCCAAGTGAAGAAGAAGTATTCCCAGCTGATGAGCGGGATAATCTTTTCGATAGGAATCGGCGGAAGCTTGCTTTCGCCCATGAACGGCGGCTGTACCGGCTGGTATTTGCTCCAGTCGTACTGGAAGCGGCGTTCTTCCGGCGTGGAGGCGGCTGCGGCCATGGCGTTTGCGGCTTCGGTCTTGATGCCGTTTTGCTTGTCGCGGATGCGCTGCTGCTCTTCGCGGTTTTCTTGAATCGTTTGTTCGCGGGTGGCGGGGTCGAGCAATTTCTGGGCGAGGCCCGGATTGCTGGCGGCGTCGCGCACGTGGAAAACAGGACCGTCATAGCACGGAGCGATTTTCACGGCGGTATGCGTAGGCGAGGTGGTGGCACCACCGACGATAATCGGGATGCGCTGACCTGCGGCCTGCATGGCCTTTGCGACCGTACACATTTCTTCAAGAGACGGCGTAATAAGACCGGAAAGGCTCAAGATATCTGCTTTGTTCTCAATCGCAGCCTTGACAATCACGTCTTCGGGAACCATCACGCCGAGGTCCACCATGTCGTAGCCGTTACAGGCCATAATCACGGAGACAATGTTCTTGCCGATATCATGCACGTCGCCCTTGACGGTCGCGATGACGATTTTACCGCGGCTCGAGGCGTTTGCGTCTTTGCCGGCTTCGATGTAAGGCTGCAAAATTTCCACAGCTTTTTTCATCGTACGTGCGGTTTTCACGACTTGCGGGAGGAACATCTTGCCTTCACCGAAACGACGGCCGACTTCGTTCATGCCGTCCATCAGCGGGCCAGAAATGATGCCGACCGGGCTATCGCCGCGGTTGATGAGTTCCATCAAGTCGGGCTGCAATGTTGTAGAAGTTCCCTTGAGGAGAGCTTCTTGCAAACGTTCTTCGGGCGTGGTGGGCTTGGCGTCAGCAGCTGCGTTGCCTTCGTCAGAAGATGTGCTTGCGCCTGTGCTTACGGCGAAAATTGCTTTCGGGTCGTACTTGGCGCCAGTTTCCTTTGCCTTGGCTTGGGCGGCCGTCATGCGGCTTGCAATTTCGATGAGTTCTTCGCTTGCTTCCGGTTCCGTGTTGAAGATGACTTCAGTAATGGCCATGCGGAGTTCAAGCGGAATTGTCTTGTACTTGATAATTGCACTCGGGTTCATGATCGCCATGCCCATGCCGTTCGGGATGGCGTAATGCAAGAACGTGGTGTGCATCGCTTCGCGCAAGTAGTTGTTGCCACGGAATGCGAACGAGAGGTTCGAAAGACCGCCCGAGATGCGGACGCCGGGGAGGTTGTCCATAATCCAGCGGACAGCGCGGATAAAGTCAATGGCGTAGGCATTGTGTTCTGCCATGCCGGTTGCGACTGTCAAAACGTTCGGGTCGTAAATGATATCGGATGGATCAAAGTGAAGCTGCTTCACCATGATATCGTAAGCACGGGACGCAATTTGTACGCGGCGTTCGTAGTTTGTGGCCTGGCCTTCTTCGTCGAAGAGCATCACAATCACGGCGGCACCGAGGCGCTTCACGGTGAGTGCGTGTTCGATAAACGCCTTTTCGCCCATCTTGAGCGAGATGGAGTTCACGATGCTCTTGCCCTGAATGCACTTGAGGCCTTCTTCGATAACTTCGAAGCGGGAGCTATCGACCATGATAGGCACGCGGCTTACAGCAGGGTCGGATGCAATCAAGTTCAAGAATGTGCGCATTTCGGCGGTGGCATCGAGGAGACCGTCGTCCATGTTGACGTCAATGACGTCGGCGCCGTCATCGACCTGCTTGCGGGCGATGTCGAGCGCTTCTTCGTAATTCTTCTCGTTGATGAGACGCAGGAACTTCTTGGAGCCCGCGACGTTGCAACGTTCGCCGACCTTCACGAAATCATCGGCATTGCAACTGTCGGCGCCGTTGCTCGGGCGAACCTGTTCTCTGAACAACGGTTCGAGCCCCGCAAGGCGGAGGCGCGGGCAAGTGACGTATTTGGGCGCGGGTTCACGGCGCTTGTAATCGGCCGGGAGTTCGTCCAGCATTTTGCGCATCGCGGCGATATGTTCTGGAGTCGTACCGCAGCAACCGCCAATCATGTTCACGAGCTTGTCGTCCAGATAAACGCGCATCAGGCGCACCATATCTTCGGGCGTGTCGTCATAACCGCCGAACTGGTTCGGAAGACCTGCGTTCGGGTGGCAGCTGAGGTAGCACGGAGCGATAGCGCCCATGCGGCGGAGATACGGCACCATGCCATCAGCGCCGAGACCGCAGTTAAGGCCAATGGAAAGCGGGTGCATGTGCATCACGCTCACGGCGAAAGCTTCAACGGTCTGGCCGGAAAGTGTACGCCCGGAAGCGTCGCTCACGGTCATCGAGAGCATGACTTCGATCGACTTGATATCTGCTTCGGGAGTGCCTGCTGCTTTTGCGGCTTCAATGCGCGCATCGTTTGCCTTGCTGTAAGCGCTGAGTGCTGCCTTTGCGTTCAACGTGTCGAAAATCGTTTCGATGAGAATGGCGTCAACGCCTTCTTCCATGAGCACGGAAATTTGTTCCAAATACGCATCTTCGAGTTCGTCAAATGTGATGGCGCGGCTTGCCGGGTCGTTCACGTCTTCGCTCATGGAGAGCATCTTGCTCGTCGGGCCGACGTCGCCCAGAATATAGACCTTGCGGCCATACTTCTTGAAGCCTTCTTCGGCGGCCTGCTTCGCGATTTTCACGGAAGCGCGGTTCATCTCGGCGATGCGATGTTCCTGGTGGTATTCGTGTTGGCTCACGCGCTGGCTCGAGAACGTGTTCGTGGTGAGGCAATCCACGCCTGCATCCACGTAACGACGCTGGATGTCGAGAATTATCTCGGGCTTTTCGATGGAGAGCATGTCGTTGTTGGCGCCCTTGATCCCGTAAGTCTGGATAACGGAGCCCATGCCGCCATCGAGCAGCATCATCTTTGATTCAAACGCTTCGCGAAGAGTCATTTTGATTTCCGTGTTTAAAATTTAAATTTATGCGTATATTTGTTTTTATGCATAAAAATAGAAAAATGCTCGGCGTGCTGTCACGAGCCATGAACCCATAATACCCTAAATTACATATTCCTAGTGAAATGGCAGGAATAATTGGGGCTGGTGTGGATTCCATAGAGATCAAATCCTTCCTTTTTTAGTTTTTTCATGCTGTTCAATAAACAGCTCCTTTTGCATTTCAATTTCGCGAGCTAGAATTTCCTTAGATGGAATGTAAGTCAAGTATTTGGCCGCATACATACGTTTGTTTGTCGCAAGAGTTGAAAAACGAGCAACATCGGCGTTAGTGTCGGAGCAGAGAATTATGCCAATTGTCGGGTTGTCTCCTTCGGTCTTTTTGTAGGTGTCGTAGAGCTTGAGATACATGTCCATTTGCCCTACATCTTCGTACGATATTTTTCTTGTTTTCAAGTCTATCAAGACAAAACATTTCAGCATATAATTATAAAACACCAAGTCGATATAATAGTCATCATCTTCTGTATGGATATGTTGCTGACGACCGACAAAAGCATAGCCTTTCCCCATTTCCATCAGGAATTTTTGTAAGTGATTCAAAATTGCATTTTCCAATGTCGACTCAGTCACCGCGGCTTCCTGATTTACTCCAAGAAACTCTGCAATTAAAGGATTTTTGATAAATTCCGAGCGATCCTTCTGATAATTGGCTGTCAGGTTTTTCATTTCCTTGACAACGGCTGCCTTTTGGGCCTTGGGCGTCTGCATTAACCGATAGTAATATTGAGATGCAATATTCCGCTTTAAGGTGCGATAATCCCATTGTTGCGAAGAGGCTTCTTGCATATACCACGTTCGAGCTTCGAGGTCGGCAACACGCATAAGGCATTCGTAATGACTCCATGATAATTGAGGTAACAACGGTTGTTCTACTTGTTGTTGAATAAGCGCATCAGACTGTCGCTTTGGCGATTGTATTGATTTAGCAGACAATGTCTGCTGAATCTTGAGAATCTCATTTTTGAATTCAGCAGGCAATGCCTGCTGAATTTGCAGAAAACCGAACATTTGATAAAATTTTCTGAAATTTCTAAGTTGAGTCTCGGAAAAACCGTTACCGAAATTTTCGGTCAAAACTTTGGAAGCCTCCTCAATGATACGCTTCCCATAATCAGCTCTCGCCTTTCCCTGCTGTTCCTGTTCCACAATTCGCCAGCCTAGCAACCAATTACAGGCAACCTGCATCAGATTTGCTGCGCGAAAGCTCATGTTCCGTGCCGTAGAAACGATGTTTCTCAAATCCGTTATAAAGTCGGCGTTTAGGTTCGCATTACTCTTCAATTACAGGCAACCTGCATCAGATTTGCTGCGCGAAAGCTCATGTTCCGTGCCGTAGAAACGATGTTTCTCAAATCCGTTATAAAGTCGGCGTTTAGGTTCGCATTACTCTTTGACGGAACGGGTTTCTTTTTAGACATAGAGACTCCTTTGAAAAAAGAAAAACATTTGATAATCATCAAATGCCTTTCGGAGCCTACACTATTAGGAACCGCAGCAGAAATGTAGCATATGTGCCAAAGTTGGCAAGGGGCCTAAGGAAATTTTACAATTTGGTTAGTTTATTCGAGTTGTTTTGATTGTGCCAATAAGTTTTATCCTATCATCTAACCTATTACCCAATCGCGGTTGTCGCAAATTTTGAGACAACCACTTTTTTTCCGTGTTTTGTGGTGAGTGCAAAAATGCACATACCAATTTGGACTTTGGATGGCTTGTTTTTTTCTACTTGTGTAAAATATTATATATATATTACAAGTATGGAAACCTTTATGCACATATCTTCCGAGTGCCCCGTAGCTGTTTGCGGACGGGTTTCTAATTCGTTTACCCCCCCCCCCCCCCATGTAAATTTTTACAAACAAGACTGCTGGGCGCAGTCCTTCTTGTGTGTCATTCTAAAGCTGAATGCAATAGGATTCTTACACTATTTCAATTTAAAATCCCTGAGCTTGTCGAAGGGATAATCAGAGGATAACCTTATGAATAAAATATCCCTTTTAACTTCGCTTATCCTTGCTTTGTTTTTCATTGCCTGTGGCGGTGATAGCGGCAATAGTTCTTCTGCAAAGATTGATGCTGAAGAACATAAAATCGAGGACAAATCTATTAGCGGTGTGTCACAAAAAGGTCCTTTTGTAAAGGGCTCTACGGTGACTGCTTATGAACTTGATGGAAGCAAATCGTTGTTACAGACGGGGCGTTCTTTTAGTGGAACGATTTCTCAGGATGATGGTCGTTTCAACATGAGCAATGTTTCGCTTCAGTCAAGTTTTGTGCGTCTGTCAGTAAATGGCTATTATCGTAACGAAGTGACCGGTGAACGTTCTGCCTCTCCGATAACCTTGAATGCGGTGACGGACCTTTATGCTCGTAATACGGTAAATGTGAACTTGTTGACACACTTGGAATATGACCGAGTTGCTCAATTGTTGCGCGAAGGCGGTGGAACACTTGATATTAAGAAAGTTAAAAAACAAGCTGAAAAGGAAATATTCAATGCGTTCCATTTCGATGTTTCTGATTTTGGTTACTCTGAAGACTTAGATGTATTTGGCAAGACTGAGGCTGATGCGGCTTTGCTCGGTATTTCGATTCTATTGCAGGGCAACCGCAGCGAAGCTGAACTTACGGAACTCTTGGCAGAATTAAGTTCTGATTTTGAGGATGGTAAGTGGGATGATGCTGAGAAAAAGGCAGAAATTGCGGATTGGGCGTTTGAAAATGAATTCCAAAGGAAACTTGCTGATTATCGTAGCAATGTTGAAGGGTGGGGACTTTCAACAACTGTGCCTGATTTTGAAAAATATATTCATAATTTCTGGACGACGGAAAAATTGGGCTTGTGCACTGTAGATAATGAGGGCAAAATTGGTAAGTTGTCTTCTCAGAATTTTGATGGTGTTGTGATTACATGTTCGAATGGTGAATGGGTTTGGAGCATTCAGGGAGAACTTGTGGACAATCGCGATGGACAACATTATCGTACTGTGAAAATTGGTAGTCAAACGTGGATGGCTGAAAATCTGAACTATAAAGTGGAATCAAGTGTCTGTTCCGACAATCAGGATAGCAATTGTACCAAGTATGGTCGTCTTTACACATGGGGTGCTGCGGTTGGTAAGTCAGAAAGTGATTGTTCCCCAAAGGAAAAATGTTCATTACCATCTGGAAATATTCAAGGTGTATGTCCGAGTGGTTGGCATCTGCCGACTAAAGCAGAATGGGATGCTTTAATTAGTTCGGTTGGAGGGAAAATTGCAAATGTCCTCGATGCACTCACGATTGTCAGCAATGCACTCAAGTCTGCAAATGGTTGGCCTTATGTTGGTGTTGGTTGGGTTTCTAATGGTTGGGATGTTTACTCGTTTTCGGCGTTACCTGCAGGCGATAACTTCAATTATGCGGGGAGGAACGCATTCTTCTGGAGCTCTACAGAGTGTGAGTACAATGCATTGTGGGATGGCGCGTATAGATTATTTTTGAGCGTCTATGATAGTTTGGCACCGGCATACTCCTCAATCTCTAATGGTCGGGAAATTGGCCTAGGCAAAGATTCTAAACTCTATGGATATTCTATTCGTTGTCTTCAAGATTAGACGAACTTAGAGGCGCTCTAATCAAAAAAAGTAAAAATTAAACAAAGGAATAAAAGATGATTTTACCTGAATGCTTGAACCAAGAAACGGAACATACGAATTACAAATTTTTGAAGCACGACCAGAAAAATCTTACAATTACTGGTGTATGTAAGGGATATATTAAATTCTCAAAAATTCCTGACTTAAATGATTCTTCGGAAGAATATGCGTATGCAAATTTTGATGAATTCAGTAAATCTGTGATGAATTTTTTTGGTTCTACGAGTTCTCCAGAAGTTTTTGAAAACCTAGAAAAGCAGTTTAATTTAATGAATAAGCTTTTCCCCGAAAAAAATTTTGGCCAAATGAAAGATTTATTTATGTCATTTGCGAAAAATAAGTGCGGAAGTAATCCTATGCTCGGAATTCTTTTAGGCCAAAATAAAGAATTGTTTAAAGGGTTAGAAGACAAATTTAAACAGATCCATAAAGATATTTTAGATAAAGTTGGAATTTTTTGCGTGACAGATAGGCTGAGTCATTTTCCGATGTGGGCTCATTATGCGGATGAAGCTAGGGGATTTGCGGTTGAATTTAAAAATCTTCATCAGTGTTTTAATGGTGATGAAACGGGTGTTTTGCATCAGATTGATCCTGTTGAGTATAAAGAACAAAGAGGTCAAATTTCTACAAAACCATCAGATTTATCCGAAATATTCCGTACAAAACTAAAAGATTGGGAAGAAGAACATGAATATCGTGTATCGGAGCTTCTGACTCAGTGTGAGACTGACGGAAATTGCTATTTGTATCACATTGATCGTAAATATATCAGCCGTATCATTGTTGGTTGGAAATGCCCAGATAATCGATTCGAAGTGATTAAGAGAGAGGCAGACGATGCTGGTATTGAAGTTGTACGATTGAAAATGGATGAATATGGAAATGTTGCCATTTACCAATAGGAATGCTTTATGAAAAAGATCTTCTTATTTTCTGCTATTTCCTTCCTAGCTTTATCTGGTTGTAGCTCCGTTGATGTTGATCAGGTGCAAAATGCCGATGTCAGCGTGAATAGCTCGTCGGTGGAAGTTGTGTCATCGAGTAGCGTGAATCCTGAATCTTCGGATATGAAGACTGAGATATCCTCAAGTTCGCAAACTTCGGCTTTCAAATGCGGAACGAATTTTGAAGATTCCAAAAGCGGAACGTCGTATGCTACGGTTCGTATCAAAACTCAATGTTGGTTTGCTGAAAATCTGAAAATAAATACAGAAAATTCTGTTTGCAATCAAGACGATTCTGAAAATTGTGAAAAATTCGGTCGCCTTTATCCATGGCGTGATGCTAATATTGCATGCCCTGAAGGTAGCCGGTTGCCTGAATTAAGTGATTGGGAAACTCTTGAAGCGAATCTAGGAAATGCCGCCTATGCGGGCTTTTACTTGAAGGCCGAAGATACTAGTTGGAAAAACGCCAATAACGATGCCGGATTCTCTGCTCTCCCTGCGGGTTATTATGATGCAGAAGGGGGTGATTATGTAGAACCTGGTTTTGCGACATTTTTTTGGAGTGCTACAGAAAAAGATGGGACGCTTGTCAAATTTGTCGGCTTGAGAAATATGTCGGATAATATGGAATATGGCGAATATGCTAAATCGTATAAACTTTCCGTTCGCTGTATGATTGATGATTTCAAGTAGAAAAGCGTACATCTCCAAAAAATTACAGGGAAATGAGGTGCAAGCGAAGTTATAACTACTTAATTAGTATAGATTTGCACTCATGAATATCGTTATTTACGCGCTTTTTGCTCTCTCTGGTTTTGCGGGTCTCATTTACGAGGGGTCGTGGGCCAGGTACCTTAAACTTTTCCTCGGACATTCGAGCTATGGTCAGGTGCTTACGCTCTGCATTTACATGGGCGGGCTTGCGATCGGTAGTTTTGTCGCGGGTAAGCTTGTGGAGCGCGTGAAGCGACCGCTGCTCGGGTATGCGGCGGTGGAGCTTGCGATTGGCATTGGCGGGCTGATTTACCACCCGATGTACATCTGGATTACGGATTACTTTTACGATTCGAATTTTGTGGCGGGGTTGAGTTCGCGCGGAGCGGAAATTCTGAAGGTCGTTTTGGCGACGGGGTCAACGCTCCCGATTGCGATTGCGGTGGGCATGACGTTCCCATTCATCGCGGCGGGTCTTATGCGCAAGAGCGGTGCCGAAGTCTCGCTTCCGATGCTTTACTTTACGAATAGCCTCGGTAGTGCAATTGGTATTTTGTTCACAAGCTACATCTTGATTCCGGAACTCGGAAACCACATCACGCTTTGTGTCGCGGCTTCAATCAACTTCTTGCTTGCTGCGGTGTTCTGCTTTATCGGCTATACGACGCCTTCGACGTACGAGGAAGAACTTGAAGAAGAAGGGGCTGGGGCGCTGGCGACTGCTGACGGGGATGCGGCGAGTGTTCGCGAAATGCGCGCGGAACCGCTCAACGAAGATTATGTGGCGGAACACAAGCTCGCCATGCCTCCGAAAAACATGTGGTTCTGGATTGCGGGGATTACGGGACTTACTTCGTTTGTCTATGAAATTGTTTGGATTCGTTTGCTCTCGCTGTTGATGGGTTCTTCGAGCCATAGCTTTGACCAAATGCTTTCGGCGTTCATTTTAGGACTTGCCATTGGCAGTGCCGTGAGCGGAAAGCTGTTGAAGAAGGACTCGCTCGTGGTGCTTTCGCTTGCGCAGATTTTCATGGGATTCTTTGCGCTTTGCACTCTGTATTTTTACAAGCCGTTCTGGGAAGGCATGAATATTGCGAACCAGATCTTCAATACGACGAACGACGGTTACGTTTGCTGGAGCATTTTCAAGTATGCGCTTTCGATTTTGTGGATGGTGCCGACGAGCTTCTTTGCGGGCATGACGCTCCCGCTGATTACGTTGATTCTCACTCGTGCGTTTAAGAGCGAAGCCCCGATAGGGAAGGTCTACGGCTGGAATACGGTAGGATCGATTCTTGGTTCGGCAGGCGGTGGGCTTTTGCTGTTGCCGTTGATGCAGCTCAAGGGTTCGCTTGTGCTCGCGGCTGTGCTTGACTTTATGATTGGCTTTATCTTGCTCGTCATTTATCGCAAAAAGTTCCGCTATAGCGTGCTTTTTTACGTGATGACTGCGGTGATGATTTTGCCTTCGTTCTTTGTGAATTTTGATCCGCACATGATTACGTCGGGCGCCTTCCGCGCTTACAAGAATTTGCATCCGGATGAAAAGATTGTGGTGCGCGATGGCAAAACGGCGACGATCAGCTTTCACGAATCCGACGTGCATTATTACGTGAAGACGAACGGCAAGGCTGATGCGAGCATGAGCAAGAATCGTGAACGCCCGATTGAAGGCGACGAACTCACGCAAGCGGCGACCGCGTTTATGCCGATGGCGATGAAGGACAAACCGTACGATGCTGCCATGGTTGGATTTGGCAGTGGCATGGGCGCACATTACTTGTTGGCGGATCCGCTGGTGCGCGATTTTGACTGCGTGGAAATCGAAGAAGAAATGATGAACCTCGCTCGCGGATTTTATCCGTGGAACGCTCGCGGTTATGATGACCCGCGCATCCACATTTTCATTGATGACGCGCAGACGTTCTTTCTCACGAACCGTCGCAAGTACGACTTGATGATTAGTGTGCCGAGTAACCCGTGGGTGAGCGGTGTCGCAAGCTTGTTCAGCCATGAATTTTATACCAAGATGCGCCGCTATATGAAACCGGGCGGACTTTGGGTGCAGTGGATTCAAACATACGAATTTAACGACTTGCTGTTCCTCAACATCTTGAAGGCGCTCGACGTGACGTTCCCGTACGTGAGTTTGTACAAGGCTCCTGAGGAGCCGGACATTATCATTGTCGCTAGTGACGAACCGGTGATGCAACGCGCGATTGGCCGCTTCAGCACAGATCCGACGCTCGTGAAGGAATTCAAGCGCATCCACCGCGAACCGGATTTCTTTGGCGAACAGAATTTCCTCTTTACGTCGAAGATGATTACATCGCTTTTGGATGGCGTAGAACCGAACAGCACGTTTATCCCGATTGTCGACAACAAGGCTGAAGAAGCTCGCTTCGTGCATTCGAACGCGCGCATTGTGCAGGTGTTTGACAGCTGCGAAATTTGCTGGCCGGAATATTTGGACTCGGCAGATTATGCGTTGCGTCGTCCGATAAAGGTTCAGTCCATGCTCAAGGCGGGTACGGACAAGTACCGCGAACGTGCGCTCTTGGCGTATATTAAAGAAGTGAAAAAGCGCAAGAAAGTTTTCGATGGTATTTCGGCAATGCTCGAACCCAATGCGGATGATTCTGAAAAGGGCTCGGATTCCGCGGCTGTTTCTTCTGCAAAAGTTGCGGCAGTTTCGGAAAATTCTGTCGATTCAGCGACGGCAGTGGATAGCCTCGTGCGTCCAAAATTCAAGGTGGACGAAACCTCTCCGGATTGGAAAAAGTTCCGCGAAGAATATGTGGAATGGATGCGAGGCATCCCGATGGAAGCTCGTGACACGAACAAGGTTTATGTCAAGGTTCGCAATCTCGTGAATGCAAACGTGCTTCCGGAATCGTTCGTGGATGAGTTCAATATCATGGAAGCTGCCCGTGCCAAGGATTACAGGCTCGCTGCGGAATATGTTGCGAATTTCTACGAGAAGTACGAAGTCGCTGCGATGGATGAATTCTTCTTGCGCAACGCGATTCTGATTGCTTTCCTCGCGCACAACCCGACGCTCGCCGACGTGCTCTACAAGGAAGCCATCAAGCCGCACGAAGAATTTGCCCCGATCGAGAAACTCCTCATCCAGAAGGAAATCCCGAGAATCCGCAGAAGGTAATCGGTTTATCGCGGAAATTTGAAAAAACATCGTTTTTTACGTGAAAAAAGATTAAGATTAATCGATTTTCACGTAAATTTCTGCACAAATTAAGCGAAAATAGATTTGAAGTCCTCGTGTTGAGGACTTTTTCCATTATTTGTGCTACAAAAAATGACTTTTAGGCGGTTTTGTAGCATACCTGATGGTGAAAAATTCCTTGATTGCTGAAAAATATTACGTACAACGTTGAAAAAAATACGTGAATAACTACGAAGAAAAATAGGTTTTCACGTAAAATCAGGGCTTTTTCAAAAATTTCATTTTTCAAAACAAAAATCGCGGCAGTTCATGCCGCGTTGAAATTTCACTGGATGTTTCGCCCAGTGGGCTCAACATGACGAAATGGCTGGGGCTTAACATGACGGTCTCTAGAACAGGAACGATACACCGACGTTGGTGTAGAAGGTGAGGAGTGTGGAGTTCGTGAAAGACGGTTCCACAGTCAAGCCCTGGTTCAAAAGGTTTGTGAAGCATTGAACAACGCGAAGATTCAGGTGGATGTTGCGTGTCAGCATGTAACCGCCTTCGATAGCCATACCAACTTCCATGTTCGTCGAAACGAATGTGTTGGTGCTCTTGTCGGCGTTTCCAGTCACTACGCCGCCGTTGGCTTCGGAACTGAATTCGGTATCGCCCATCAGCTTAAGTCCGAGGTGCAAACCTGCTGCGGCGAAAAAGTCATATTGCTCGAACGTGTAACGGAACATGATTGGAAGTTCAAACAACATAATGTTGAGCTTGGCCTTGTTCGTGTAAACGTCCATGTCTTTTTCGTAATTGTATTGGCGGTAGTTGAACGTGAGTTCCGGGACAAGGCTAAAGTTCTTGGTGAACATCGAAATCTTGATGATAAGGCCTGCGCCTACGTTCCAGCCTGCGCCCCATCCGTCGGAATTTGAACCGAGGAACGTGTTGAAACCGCCCTGGACACGTGCGCCAAGGAACACGGACTGTGAGAACCCTTCACTACGCTGCTTGCTAATTTCGGAACGCGATGTAGTCTGCGTCTTGTATCTAGCGTATGCGCTTGCGTATTCTTCGTCATTTGCAAATTCGCTGTCGTTTGTTCCGTCGTAAGAGCTGGAGTTATTTTCGCTGGTTGCGGGTCTGGGTGAATCGACAGAAACCCATTCATCATCATCGGAACTTTGAGCGAATGCACTTGTGGAAAGTGCTAAAACCATGGACGCGAGAATGCAAGAATTTTTTAAAAGCATGGCGAAATAATAACAAATCGTGGAGGTTCAACGACTTAAAAATATTTTAATAAGGGTTAAATAAATAGAAAAAGAAAGTTTACAGAAAGGGCGCGTGCGCCTATTGCTCGGCATGGCTAATGAAAACGGGATGAATAGTCTCTATTCTAATTTAAACTAGGGTTTTTGTGGTCTGTGTAAACTTTACTTTGTAATTTGAAAAGTGGGTGGATGTCCCACCCTAATAAATAAGGAGGTCAATCATGAAAACCGCAAAGTTGATGATGTTCCTTGCTTTGTCTGTTCTGGTCTCGTCTTCTTTTGCGGCGAGGCAAGTAAAGTCTAAGCTGGGTGATATCAATGTTACTTCAGAAAAAGGTGGTGGCAAGGTCGTGTGCACGGCAGGCTTTAACGATGCTCTTACGATTGTCAGGGACACTGACACGGAAGTTCTCGTAAAAGGAAGCTGCGGACAGGGCTGGGTCGAAAAGTCCAAGATTGAATATATAGCCAGTGCTCCGGGCAATAAGTCCATGACGTTTAACGCTGTCAATGTGCTTGGCTGGACGGACAATCGAGAACTTATTGATGTTTTCGGCGGTTATGTTAACGAAGCCCCTGAAGTGGAAATCGAACGTGACTTTAGAGAATATCTGACCTACACCATGGACCGTGAGCAGGTCGAAATGCGAAACGGTGAAAACTAACAGCGTAGACTTCTAATTTTAGCTCTGGATGGGTGGCCGCCTTCCAGGGCTTCTTTGTTTTATAAAAACTTATTTTTGTTTTAAATTTTTAAAATTTTTTAGATTGAATTTTGAAATTGCCGAAATTTGCTTAAAAACGCCATTTTTGTTTTTGAAGTGCTATTGTGTTGTTCGGTACAAATTTTTATTTTTACTATCATGAAGCCTATTACCGAATACAAAGATTATCGCGAATATTTGTTGGATTATTACCACGAACGGAAGCGCTGTTCTGCGTTTACATGGCGTGAATTTGCGAAATTGGCGGGGTTTGCTTCTGGTTCGCACTTGAAGCTCGTTTGCGATGGCAAGACAAGGCTTCGCGAAGATGGGGCGAAAAGAACCGCGCAAGCTATGAACTTGTCCGATTTTGAACGTGATTATTTTGTCTTGATGGTGCGCTATGAACGTGCGAAAACGGATCTTGAAAAGAAAAAATGCTTTGAAGAAATGCAAGCGCTCTGTGAAGCTAGCCGTGTGAAAATTCTTGGAAGTGAGCTTTACACCTTCTATGAAACGTGGAAACATTCTGTTGTCCGTGAACTTGCTGTAGCGATGCCGGGGGCGAAACCGAACGAGATTGCCAAAATGTGCAAGCCTCCGATTTCTGCAGCGGATGTCAGTGAAAGTTTAAGTTTTTTGGTGAAGTCTGGACTTTTGACGCGTGATGTCAAGGGACGTTACCACCAGGCGAATCAATCGCTCTCGACGGGACGCTTGAACGTCGTTGCTGTGGCCGTTCATTCGTTGTTGCGCCAGATGGGTGAATTTGCTTTGGAGGCTTTGGACAAATTGCCTATTTCGGAACGAAACTTTAGCGGTATTACCATGGGCGTGACAGCAGAAAGTTATGCGAAAGTTGTTGAAGAGCTTGTCCAGTGCCGTAAACGTATTGTGTCGATTGTCTCTGAAGATAAGAATGTGGAAAAAGTTTGCCGTTTGAACATGCAACTTTTCCCGCTGACGGAAAATATTTGCAATGGCACTTCTGTAAGAGTGAATCAAAAATAAATTGAATTTAAACGAGTGAGAGTGAGTATGAAGTATTGGTATTTAGTTGCATTTGCAACTTTGTTTTGGGCTTGCTCCGAAAGCAATATGGCGGGCGGCACGAGCGAAGAAGCCGAAGGCATTGTTGCGATTAAGGATCGTGAAGTTGCTGGTGTTACGCAGAAGGGCCCTTTCTTGGTGGGTTCCTCGGTGACGATTCAGGAACTCGATGGAAAAACTTTAATTCAAACAGGTCGGAGTTTCAAGACAAGCGTAAAAACTAATTTGGGAGATTTTGCTGTCAAGAATGTGAATCTTGCTTCGCAGTATGCTTTGCTTGAAGTAAATGGCTATTTTCGTAATGAAGTTACCGGAAAAAATTCTGAAGGCATGATTTCTTTAAATGCCCTTACGGATTTGACGAACCGTAACAATGTAAATGTGAATGTTCTTACGCATCTAGAGACGGATCGTGTTCTTAATCTTGTTCAGAAACAGGGCATGTCTTTTGCAGATGCTAAAAAACAAGCTGAGTCAGAAATTTTTTCGTCATTCGGCTTTACAAAAGATTGGCAATCTCCGGAAGATATGAATATTTTATCAGGGGAGAATAGCGATGTTTTATTTGCTTTAAGCGTACTGATGCTGGGGAATGACTCTGTTGCGGACTTTTCTGAACGCCTCGCTTTGGCTGCTCGTTCTTTTGCAGAAAATGGTGAGTGGCACGGCCCAGAAAAGGGCGAAGTTGCGGATTGGGCTTATCAACTTGAAAGTGAAGAATATAAGAAAGATGTAGAGCATACAATATTGTCAAAAATCTGGGATAATGTGGAGTCGTGGAATCTACGTGATGGATCCCCGTTGTTTTTTGCTCCTTATATAGACGGCCTTCTTTATGTGTTTTGGATAAATGAGTATAATCTTGGACTGTGTGATAAAAATCATTCTGGGGAAATGAGAAAAAATACTAATCCTTATAGCAAATATTATGATAAAGAGTTTGTGTGCTACTACAACAATGAATCCAGATGTACTGATGATGGTATTGGATGCCGGTGGTTGTTAGCCGAGTAATCCGTTTATGGAATTGAATAAACATAGGAACTTACTTATGAAATTTGCTAAGACTTCAATTTTGTTTACGATTGGAACGTTCTTTTGGGCGTGCTCGTCAGAAAATGTTTCTGGTGGCAATGAAGCCCTTGATGGAATGATTAACGGCGTCTCTCAGAAGGGACCTTTCTTGGAAGGTTCTTCGGTTACGATGCAAGAACTTGACGAAAACTCGCTTGCGCAAACAGGCAAAAGCTTTAAAGGAAAAGTGGTAAATGATAGGGGCGATTTTTCTATCGAAAATGTGGCCTTGGATCATCCGTATGTTTTGCTTGAAGTGAACGGGTATTACCGCAATGAGGTTACCGGTAAAAAGTCAAACGGTTCCATATTCATGAAGGCTCTCGCTGATGTCAGTAAACAGCCGAAAGTGAATATAAACTTGCTTACACATCTTGAATATGAACGAGTTCAGACTTTGATGGAACAAAATAATATGTCCATCGAAGAGGCTAAGCGACAAGCGGATCGTGAAATTTTTGCAGCTTTTTATGCCGATGTCGATTATGACAAGGTTGAATATCTGAACATCTTTGGAAATGGCGAAGGTGATGCGGCGCTCCTAGCAATCAACGTTCTTTTACTTGGTGAAGAATCGGATGCTAGTTTCATGGAGCGTTTTGCCTTGATGGGCCAAGATTTTGCAGCGGATGGCGTTTGGAATGATTCCTTGCTCAAGATGAAGATTGCAGATTTCGCGTGCAAAGCGAACCGTTCGGGAAAGCTTGCGGAAATTCGTAAAAATATCGAATCGTGGAAAATTGCCGATGTTCCGGCATTTGAGACTTACGTGAATCGCTTTTGGACAAATCAGTATGGTCTCGGCAAATGCGATGCTTCGAATCTTGGAATGAGGAAATTATTTATTGATGACAGTAGAAGTTCAGTTTTTCGTGATTCTGCGTTTAAATGTACTGAAAATGGATGGTTCCCTGATTCGAGTGGCGTTTCTTTTTCTACTTCGATTACAGAGGAGTGTTCTCTTGAAAATGAAGGTAAGGTCAAATCTGTATGGGTGAAAAATCCCAAGTATGGATACGTGAACTATTATAGATGTGAAGGTGGGTTATGGGTTAGTGGGAGTATAAGCCTTACTTGCGATACCGCTGGTGTGCAGGTGGGGGACCTTTGTCGAAGAACTGGAGTTGTGGGCTCATATGCTGCTGGGATGGGCATTAAATCAGGTGTGGGGTTTTATGTTTATGCGGGTAACGGAACATGGGAAGATTATGATCCTAGAACAGAGATTACCAAGGAGTGTACCGAGAGTTATGAAGGAAATTTCGCTTGGCTTATTTTTGATGTGATTCCTGGTAGAAAGGATACGATATGGTATGAGGATAGACCTTATAACATTTTTGATGAGACTCCTGGCAGAACGGATACAGTATCGTATGAATGTCATAATGGTGAATGGACTATCAGAAAAATTACCGGCTATAATTTGAGTAACATAACTCCTAGTTGTTTATCGGAAAATCTGGTTGAAGGTGATACGTGTTCGTTCAACGATGAGTATCAGCAACGTGATTATCGATACAAAGATGGCAAATGGGTGGAAAGAAATGGCTTCAAAGATAACTGTGCTACGGAAGGAGCTGTAGAAGGTGATACCTGTTCGTTTGAATGGCACGGAGAACGGGAAGCTTATATATATATAGATGGTAAGTGGTGTCCAAGTAAAGCCGATCCGAAATTGGGTTATTGTCCTGTTTTGTCTAGCTTTCTTTTTGATTTACCGCGTTTATATAGTGAATTGGATGGCAGCTATTACTATTGCCAAGAAGGAGATTGGATCTTGTTAAACCTTGTGCCGCGACAATATACGGATTCCCGAAAAGAAGGCTTGACGGATGAAGAATTCGATGTTCTCGACCTGCCTAAAGATGCTAAGGTGGGCGATCGAGTTGGTGGCTTGTTGGAAGATTGCTGGAGTGATGTTGAATTTTATGTGAGTGATCCTAATGGGGAAGGACGTGATGAAATATACGATTACTGTATGCCTCGCCATTACTACCTTTATCGTGAAAATGGATCTTGGACTTTGGAGACTCCTGAAGAATTAGCAGCTTATAAGCGTATTCCCTATTATGATGATAGAATCTGCTCGCCGGAATTGTTGGGTACAAGGGTTTTATCTTATGGGAAGAGATTTGATGATCCTGATGAGATTTACGAGTGCGTTTATGATACCTTAAAAATTTATCCCTATCCAGAATCGAATTACGAATCTTTGAAATATCGTTATTGGCGTGTTGGTTTAGTTTTTGAACGTTCTGTTAAAAAGAATTAATTGTTTTCTTATAAAAAGGTGTTTTAAGATGATGTGCTGTAAAAAATTTATTGTATCTAGATTGATTCTTCTTGTTGGAACGTTCTTTTGGGCGTGCTCGTCAGAAAATGTTTCTGTCGGCAACGATGCTCTTGACGTAACAATTAACGGCGTCTCTCAGAAGGGACCTTTCTTGGAAGGTTCTTCGGTTACGATGCAAGAACTTGACGAAAACTCGCTTGCGCAAACAGGCAAAAGCTTTAAAGGAAAAGTGGTAAATGATAGGGGCGATTTTTCTATCGAAAATGTGGCCTTGGATCATCCGTATGTTTTGCTTGAAGTGAACGGGTATTACCGTAATGAGGTTACCGGCAAAAAGTCAAACGGTTCAATATTCATGAAGGCTCTCGCTGATGTCAGTAAACAGCCGAAAGTGAATATAAACTTGCTTACGCATCTTGAATATGAACGAGTTCAGACTTTGATGGAACAAAATAATGTGTCCATTGAAGAGGCGAAACAACAAGCGGATAGTGAAATTTTTGCAGCTTTTTATGCCGATGTCGATTATGACAAGGTTGAATATCTGAACATATTTGGAAATAGCGAAGGCGATGCGGCGCTCCTAGCAATCAACGTTCTTTTACTTGGTGAAGAATCGGATGCTAGTTTTATGGAGCGTTTTGCCTTGATGGGCCAGGATTTTGCTGCAGATGGCGTTTGGAATGATTCCTTGCTTAAGATGAAAATTGCAGATTTTGCTTGCAAAGCGAATCGTTCGGGAAAGCTTGCGGAAATTCGTAAAAATATCGAATCGTGGAAAATTGCCGATGTTCCGGCATTTGAGACTTACGTGAATCGCTTTTGGACAAATCAGTATGGTCTCGGCAAATGCGATGCTTCGAATCTTGGAATGCGAAAATTATTGATTGATGACAGTAGAAGTTCAGTTTTTCGTGATTCTGCGTTTAAATGTACTGAAAACGGATGGGCTCCTTATTCAAGTAATGAAGTCTATTCTAAATCAGTTGATGTGGAATGTACTGCGAAAAATGAAGGTGAGGTCAACGTTGTATGGGAAGGAAACGCAAAATATGGAGGCTATACTTATAGTAGGTGTGAAAAAGGCTTGTGGGTTCGTGGCGATATTCGCCTTACCTGTGATACCGCGGGTGTGCAGGTGGGTGACTTGTGCCACAAAACTGGAACGATGAATATATTCCGGGCATCCATGCCAAATTCCGGACCACCTGAATATGTGTTTGTATATGCTGGCGATGGCGTTTGGATGGAAGTTCAAGACTATTTCGAAATGACCAAGAAATGTACGGCGGAGAATGAGGGTGATAAAGAAAAATTCGTTGTTGGCAAAGGGGCTGATGTAATTACATCATATTATGCCTGTTCCAATGGCGAGTGGACTAAAATCTATGAGAAAGATTATCATTGCACTACGGAAAAAACGGTTGTTGGAGATACATGCTCTTTTGAATCGGAAAATGGCATGCAGTATTATTTGTTTATGCATTCAGATCTGCAAGATATAGATCTCTGGGAGGAATCAAAAGTAGATCCCGAATTGGGCTACTGCACGATGCATTATTATAGTCCCTTTCATGAGGATTGGATTTACCGTAAGAAAGGTGATAAATATTATTTGTGCATGTATGGTGAATGGCTGCAAAAGAGTCTTATACCTCGCCAATATACGGACTCTCGAAAAGAGGGCCTGACGGATGAGGAATTTGATATGCTTGACTTGCCCAAGGATGCTAAGGTGGGCGACCGTGTTGGAGGACTTCTTGAAAGCTGTTGGTATAATGATGAATTATCTATAGGTGGCAATTATGTAAAATACAGTTATTGCATGCCTCGAAATTATTACCGCTATCGTGGAAATGGTTTCTGGACTGCTGAAACGGGAGTTGATCTGCACAATGATCCGCGGCCTAGTCTAGCTGTGCCTTGTACTGCGGAAAGAGAAGGTGTTTTGACGGTGTTCCCTCCTGCGCCGCATGATCCTGGTGAAGTTTATAGATGTACATCTGGTGAATATGTTCTCGAGGAATATATTTTTGGCCGGACTGAATAATACGTTTATGATAAGTTGCAATATGTAAGAAAATACTTTTTTTCTTACATATAAAATTGAATGTGTTTTTACACATGTAATTGAGTATTTTGTCGTAAAATATTTTTTGACGTTGCACTGGAGATGTGTTTATGTTCAATAGGAATCATGTTTGTGCGATTGCGGCAATGGCTACAATCTCGATGATGTCTTTCACTGCCTGCAGTGACGAAAATCCAGATATCACCAATGTTCCGGAAGAATCCGAACTTTCGGGCAGCTCCACGCCTTCGGTTGAGCCGGAGTCGTCTTCTTCGAGTGAACGGGAGCTGTCTAGCAGCTCTGTGCATTCGATTGTTCCGAAATCGTCGTCAAGTGAAACAGAACAGTCTAGTAGCTCTGCGCCCTCAATCGAATCTTCGTCGTCATCGGAAAAATCTTCATCCTCGTCAGAGAAATCTCCCGATAGTGATTTGATTGAAACCGATGTAAAATGCAACGCTATTAAGCCGAATCCTGTTGATGGTGATGAATGCTCGTATAAAAACGATGGCGGTTATTTAAGTGAATTTGTGTATGTTGATGGTCGTTGGAGGAAATTAAGCGATGTTTCAACATCTGATCGGTGTTCTACAAATGCTATTAATAGTAAACTGTATAAAAAATTGGGTGAGGATTATTATTACTGTGCTTGGGGTGAATGGTTCCCTGCCGTTATGGTTCCTCAACAATTTACGGATCCCCGAAAAGAGGGCTTGAGTGATGAAGAATATGATGTTTTGGATTTGCCCAAAAATGCCTCGGTAGGTGACCGTGCTGAAGGATTGTTGGAAAATTGCCATAATGGTGTTACCTTAATGCTTCATAATGGAATGTATGGCTATGGTACTGCAAAAACCTCAGCTTACTGTGTGGCCGAAAATCATTATCGATATCGTTCGAATGGTACCTGGACTTTGGAGACGGATGAAGATTTACAAAATGATAGCAGGTTCCAAGAAATTGAGTGTACTGAAGGAAATCTTGGCGCTGAATATGAACTAGGAGATGGTAAAATTTATAGGTGCGAGAATGTGCGAACTACCGATTTTTGCAATAAAAACACATGCAAGTATAGTTGGAAACCAGGTGCTGTCGAGGTTGATGCTCATTATAAAAGGTCAATTTTGATAGGCCCTACGGAAGCTTGCAATGAATCGAATGATGGGGAAGAAGTTACTATTGATGCTGGTCCTATAGTTGGCGGATATTTTCCTTGTCACAAACGTCTGCTTGACTATCAATGCAAATATGATTCCGAAAACTCGTCGGGTAAATGGGAAGTAGTGGGTGAAAATAGCGTTAGCTTTTACGACTAAAAAAAAGGAGCCATGAAAATGTTTAATAAAATTTCTTTTTCTGCGATTGCAGCGATGGCTGCGTTCTCGATGGTTTCGCTCACAGCCTGTGGTGACGAAAATTCAGATATTACCGGAGCTTCGGGAGAATCTGCTCTTTCAAGTAGCTCTGCTCCTTTGATTGAACTGTCGTCGTCATCGGGTGAATCTGGTGATAGTGTACAAGTTTATATTGAAGGCATTGCCTATTCATTCCCGGCCTGTAATGCGGAACGCGAAGGAACGGTCGAAAAACTGTTTGTTGGGAATCCGAAGTATGGCTCTGATCAATACTTTAAATGCGAACAAGGTTCCTGGAATGCAAAAAGTGCAATCGATATTGAGTGTAATCAAACCGATGCGAAAATTGGCGATATATGCTCAATTGACTATGTCGGATATCTCTCATTGGGTGGCCCAATTCGTTTGAGTTGCTATGTCTATACCGAAAAGGGGTGGACATATAAGGGATATGACGACTGGTATGATCCTGCATACGCAGGTACTTGTGAAGAAGTCCTGAATGCGCCTAAGATTGAAACGGAATGTATTGATGGTGAAAGTACTGAAAGAAAGGTCGATGATAAGGTATATCATTATGCCTGTTCTTCGGGTGAATGGCAAATACATGATGTTGAACGCTCTGAAAATAATTTGAAGTGTGATTATGAGACCAAAGGTGCCAAAACGCGTTTTTTGGTGGAACAATCAGGTGAAGTGCTGAAGGATGTTTGCAGTGAACCGATTCCTGTTATTGGCGATGAAGTTTATGCGGAAGATTGCAATGTTGAGAATGATGGTCGTGTTTTATCGCTGTGGAGCGGAAATTCCAAGTATGGGCATATGTCGTATTATAAGTGTCAAAAAGACTTTTGGGTTGAAGGCGATATTAGCCTCACTTGTGATACTGCTGGCGTGGCTGTGGGTGACACTTGTGTTAAGCAGAATTCGATAAACATATTCCAGGCCGGCATGAATCCTACGGGTGAGATTGTGTCTTTTGTGTATCAGGGCGATGGTGTCTGGACTAAGATTGAAACGGAAGAAATGGCAAGAATTGATAAGTGAAAATTAAAAGTGCAGACTTGTAATTTTAGCTCTGGATGGGTGAATCCTTTCCAGGGCTTCTTTGTTTTATAGAAACTAGTTTTTGTTTTATATTTTGAAACTTTTTTTATTTGAATTTTAAAATTGCTTAAATTTGTTCAAAAACGCCATTTTTGTTTTTAAAATAATGTTGCGTTGTTTGATGTAGATTTTTATTTTATAATGAGTAGGGACATGTATGAATTTTTTTCTTACAAAAAAGTTCGAATGTGTCTTTTGTACATGTAATTGAGTATTTTATTATAAAATAATTTTTGACATTACACTGGAGATGTGTTTATGTTCAATAGGAATCATGTTTGTGCGATTGCAGCTGTGGCTGCATTTTCAATGTTATCGCTTACTGCCTGCAGTGACGAGAACTCAGATATCACTAACGTCCCGGATGAATCCGAACTTTCGAGCAGCTCAACGCCTTCGGTAGAGTCGGAGTCGTCTTCGAGTGGATTGGAACTTTCAAGCAGCTCCGCACCTTCGATAGAATCTTCGTCGTCATCAGAAGAATCGTCTTCTTCGGAGAAATCCCCCGATAGAGAACTGACCGAAGCAGATGTAAAATGCAGTGTTACTAAGCCTTATCCTGTTGATGGTGATGAATGCTCGTATAAAACCGATGACGGTGATTTAAGGAATGTTGTATATGCTGGTAATCGTTGGAGAGAATTTAACGCTGATTCAACAATTAATCTGTGTTCTGAAAGCTATAATTCTCATAAACTGTATAAAAAATCGGGTGCGGATTATTATTACTGTGTATGGGGTAAATGGCTGCCTGCCGTTATGGTTCCTCAGCAGTATATGGACTCTCGAAAAGAGGGCTTGAGTGATGAGGAATATGATGTTTTGGATTTGCCCCAAAACGCCTCGATGGGTGACCGTGCCGAAGGAACGCTGGAACGTTGCGTTAATGGAGTCACTTTGGTCTATGACACTTTGTTGAACTGGGTGACCAAAACTTCAGCTTACTGTGTGGCTGAAAATCATTATCGATATCGCTCGAATGGTACTTGGACTTTGGAGACGGATGAAGATTTGCAAAATGATAGCAGGTTCCAAGAAATTGAGTGTACTGAAGGAAATCTTGGCACTGTGTATGAACGAGATGGATTGACTTATAAGTGCGTTAATGTGCAGAAAGCTGTTTCTTGGAGTAAATACACAATCGCATATGATTGGAGACCTGGTGCTATCGTGATTGATGCTAGTTTTAAAAGGTCGACCTTGGCAAGCCCTACGGAAGTTTGCAATGAATTGAATGATGGGGAAAAGGTAGTTGTTGATGCGGGTATAGAGGTTTCTTATCTTGGAGAATCTGTAACACCTGCCTGGCCGGTGCCTCTTGGAAGAAAACGAGAGCTTGATTACCAATGCAAATATGATTCTGAAAAAAACTTGGGTAAATGGGAATTAGTGGGTGATCGACGCATTGAATGATAAGACTAAAGAAGGGGCGTGAATATGCTTAATAAAATTTCTTTTTCTGCGATTGCAGCGATGGCTGTAATCTCAATGATATCGCTCACTGCCTGTAGTGACGAGAATGTTACTTCGCCTTCGGGTGAATCTGGTTTGTCATCGGGTGAATCTGGTGATAGTGTACAAGTTTATATTGAAGGCGTTGCCTATTCATTCCCGGCTTGTAATGCGGAGCGCGAAGGGACGGTCGAAAAACTGTTTGTTGGGAATCCGAAGTATGGCTCTGATCAATACTTTAAATGCGAACAAGGTTCCTGGAATATGAAGAGTGCGATTGATATTGAATGCAATCAAGCCAATGCGAAAATTGGCGATGTTTGCCCGGTTGAATATCTCGGATATGTCTCTATGGGAGGCCCAATTCGTTTGAGCTGCTATGTCTATACTGAAAATGGTTGGACAAAAAAAGGTGCTGACGATTTTTATGACGAAAATCAAAAAAGTTCTTGTGAAGAAGTCTTGAATGCGCCAGACCTCGAAAAGGAATGTACTGATGGTGAAAGTGCTGAACGGACGGTCGATGACAAGGTATACCATTATACCTGTTCTTCGGGTGAATGGCAAATACATGATATTGAACGCCCTGTAATTGCAGACACCGCGGAAGTGAGTGCATGTCCTGCCGAAAGCGAGGGAATGTACGAGACGGTATTAGATACGATTGCCGTGTATGACGATGGGAAGGTAATGGAATGGACTTCCTATTATCACTGCGAATCGGGAAAGTGGGTAAAGTCTGATTGCCGAGACCCGCTCGACGCGTGTACTGCGGACAATGAAGGCGAAATGAAGAATGTCGTATGCTCGCAGCAACCGGGTAATCCTAAGGCTCCAAGGACAGAATGGGACTTTGTATGCAAGAATAAGAAATGGGAAAAATTGTCTGCTGAGGAATCTAAGGTGGCACAGATTAATGCGCGTTGCACCAAGGACGATACGAAAATAGGAGATATTTGCAGTATCGTTTCTGGCGGAAATGTGGCTTTCGGAATAATGCCGAATGTTCTAAATTGCTATGTCTATACCGAAGAGGGGTGGGTCTTGAAGGCTAACGGCCGCGTTAACTCGACTTGCGAGGAACTTGTGAACGCTCCTGCGGATTCTGCTGTGGCGATGTCTTCTGTTGCATCGTCGTCTTCGTCGATGGTTGAATCCTCGTCGTCGAGTTCTGAAAAAAAAATTAAATGTTACGAGACTGATGGTAAGATTGGTGATGTTTGTGCTGATGCCTACCCTTCTTATGTCTCACAAGGAGCGCGTTGGATAAATGTTGGTCCGATTATTATTGATTGCTATATCTATACTGAAAAAGGTTGGAATAAAATGGGCGGAACTCTGAAGGATTGGTGGGAAAAAATGGGTTATTCGAGAGATTCGCTCGAGGGTGATCTGCTCGAGGGATATCTGCACATTTGTAAGGAGTATGCTGCTGTTTATGAAAAATGCGCAATAGAGGAGCCAATCACTGGTGATACATGTTCGTATGAAGTTGATGGGGAAGTGTACTATTACTTTTTTATGTATGATGTGTGGTCAAAGAATGATGTGTGGTCAAAGAATGATGCGTGGTCAAAGAATGATGCGTGGTTAAAGAATGGTGATGATGAATTTTAATCGTATTTCCGCCGTTGCGGCGACGGCTTTTGCTGTGACTTTGCCGTTTTCGCTGTTGGCTTGTAGCGAGTCGAACCCTACAAATTTTGACGAACCTGTTGCGTATTCTGAACCTGCGCTGGAAACTTCGTCGTCTGTTACGGATTCTTCGGAATTGCCTGCAACTCCATGTACCGCCGAAAATGAAGGCCAAGTTGAAACGAAATATTATCAAGAAGGAACATCGATGATGGATACTCGTGGGTATCATGAGTATTTTCGGTGCGAACAAGGAACTTGGATTAGACGAGGCGAATGGGTGAAATGCGGTACTGACGGAGTACAGGTGGGCGATTTATGTGATTTAACATCACATGATGGTGTTAGTATTAGGTCTCCGTATAGTTATTCTACTTTGTATGAGTATGTAGGTGGTGGTATTTGGAATAAATTTAAACCCTGCGATGGCGATAGCTTTGGTGAGTGTAATTCGGTGAAAAAAATTGATGTGGTGACGGAAAATGGCCGAGTGACAAAGTATTATAAATTTGAAACAGAGTCTTGGAGTGAAATTAGTGATTTCGATTACAACTGCGCTACGAGTAGTACTGTTCACAGTGAAGATACTTGCGTATTTGAACGAGATGGTGAAATTCAAGCTTATATATTGAATTGGGAAAATTATCTATCTGGTCCGCACGAATGGGAGAAGATTGATTATGATCCTGAACTTGGTTATTGCTCGCGTTTTGATTATCAAAAATATGGGGTGCGGGATGAAAAACTTTATTATTGCGGAGATGACAAATGGGTTGAAACAGACTTGATTCCTCGTCAGTATACAGACGCACGAAAAGAGGGTTTGTCTGATGATGAGTTTGACGTCTTGGATTTGCCCAAGGAAGCTTCTGTCGGAGATATTGCAGGAGGCTTATTGGAAGTTTGTTATTCCAAGGATGTTCGAGTTTGTGTGCCTCAACGTTATTACCGATATGATGAAAATGGATCATGGAATTTGTATGTTTCTTATCGACTTGTTGAAGATGGTGGATGGAAGTTGTATGCTTATTATCGGCATGATGAAAGTGGGTTATGGTTGCTGAACGCATCCGATGATGAAAATAGTCCGTGTACACCAGAAAACGAAGGTGCGGAAATAGTTGTTTTGCCTAAGGTGTATATATATCCAACGCGTAATCTCCCATGCTGGGGTCTCTGTATGGATTCACGGTCACGGTTTGAACGTGGCGCTATTTATCAGTGTACTTCTGGCAAGAAGGTGTTTAAGGATTATGCCTTTGAACGGACAGAATAAAAAAGTTTAGAAAAAAGGAGTTGGTGATGATGAACTTTAGAAGTGTTGCTGTCAATACGGCAACGGCTTTTGCCGTGACTTTGCCGTTTTCGCTGTTGGCTTGTAGCGAGTCGAACCCTACAAATTTTGACGAACCTGTTGCGTATTCTGAACCTGCGCTGGAATTGTCTTCAGGATCGGAATGTCAGGGAATAAGTATTCCTGAAGGTTTTTTATGTCTGCAAGAGAATTGTAATGCTGAAAATGAGGGACAAGTTATAGCTGCAGAACATGGTAATTCAAAGTATGGATATCAGGTGCTTTATGCTCGGTGCAAACAGGGCTCTTGGACAAATGTCGAACCGTGGGCTGCTTGTGATACTGCTGGGGTAGCTGTTGGTGACACTTGTTCAGAAGCGACTTTCAAGGGTGGATTCCAATTTGGTGGTAGTACCCATGCTTATTACATCTATGCGGGCGATGGAGTCTGGAAAGAAATAGAACTTGTCCCTGTTGATTCTAGCGAATCAATAAACCTGAAATTAGGAAAATGTTTCTCTGAAAATGAAGGAAAGGTCGAGGTGATTACGGAATATAAAGCGGGTCATGCCACTGCATCCGACAGATACGGTAGTCCGGCGTATTATCGATGCGAAAGTGGTTCGTGGGTAAAAGGTGATATTACACTTACTTGCGATACCGCTAATGTACAAGTCGGTGACGCTTGTATAAAAACTGTGTCTCGTCCTCCGAATCCTATGGGCATTACTGCTATCTATACTTATGCTGGCGATGGAAATTGGACTCCTGATGAATGTAATAGTGCTGGTGGTGAATATGCTAAAAAATTGACGGTTGGTGCCGATAGAAAAACGGAGTATTTCCAATGTACAAGTTGGTACGGATGGCGAGAAATAGATGATGTCCAATACGCTTGTTTTGCGGAATTTGTTGATAAAGACACCTGTGTGATTGAAGCTGGCGACGAAAAAAGTTATTATAAAAAAGAACCTGAGCCGATTACATATACCTCATTTTGGAAGAAAATCGATGGTGAAAATACGTCATCTGCGACTGAATTGCCCTCGATAGAGTGTAATTTGCAGAATGAGGGCTTGTATGAAACTGTAATCGACACGGTTACCGTGTATCCTGATGGAAAGGTTTGGGATCGGGATGTGTATTATCATTGCGAATCGGGCGAATGGGTGGAAACGGAGTGCCGCGACCCGCTGGAAGCGTGCGCTGGCAATAACGAAGGAGAATATCAGGATGTTGTTTGTAGCAGCAATCCTGGGAATCCCAAGGCGTCAAAAACAACATGGACCTTTAAGTGCGCGAATAATAAATGGGAAAAACTTTCTGACGAGGAAAAGAGACAGCTTGAATTTGAAAGGGAGATGGTAAAAGCTGACGCTACTTGCAACGAGCAGTATCAGCCGGAACCTAAGTTGGGCGATGTCTGTGGCATTACTAAACAAGGCGGGAATGTCTCGTTCGGAATAGTGATTTACACATTGGTTTGTTATGTCTATACCGAAGAAGGCTGGGTCGCTAAGGGGTCGGCTGTTATGTCTGAAAATACCAGTTGCGAAGACATTCTTAATCCTCCCGCCGAATAAAAAATTGTATATTATGAAAGTGAGATGATTGCCATAGGGGAGCATGTTATGAACAATTTTCGTCAAAATTTCTTTTCGAATACGGCAATAGCTTTGTCCGCATTTTTGTCGTTTACGCTGCTGGCTTGTAACGAATCGAATCCTGTAAGTTTCGATGTGCCGGTTGCATATTCTGAGCCTGCGCCAGGGGCTTCGAGTGCGCTAGAATCTTCGTCATCTGTTGTGGCGATGTCTTCTCCTGCGCCGGAGTCTTCTAGTATTGCGTCGTCTTCTTCTGAAAAAAATTCGGTTTCGTCTATAGAAGACATGTACAGTCGCTGTAACACAACGCTCGGCATAATTACCGATGATTGCTTTTCTTCTAAGTGCGATGCTGAGAACGAGGGAAAGGTAGAAACGAAATGGATCGGGAATGCAAAGTATGGAGGCAATTCCTACTTTAGGTGCGAAAAGGGCTCTTGGGTTGAAGGCGATATTCGCCTTACTTGCGATACCGCAGGTGTGCAAGTGGGGGACATATGTACAAAAGGTCCTAAACTTGGAATCTTTGCAGCAATGAACTCCATACCTGGATCAAATACTCTGAGATTTATCTATAAGGGTGATGGAGTCTGGAAAGAGTTTGACCCTGAAAAGAACATGGTTGCTGATATTGAAAAGTTGGGCAAGCAATGCACTGCAGAAACAAAGGGCGATAAAGGGATTCTTGAGTACGGTCATGGTGAAAATAGTGTAGTTGTATTTTATAGATGTGATGGAGTTGCATGGAGGTCTATCAATCCGGATGCATATTATTGTACCAATGCAAATAGTGTTGAAGGTGATACTTGTGCGTTCGAACTGTATGGAAACGTTTTACATTATGTTTTCATAAAGGGCGTATGGAGGTATATGTCGGAACAGGAGGTTCAATGTGGATTGAAGAATCATGTTGTAGGCGATACTTGTTCTTTTGAATCTGATGGTGAAATGAATCACTATATCTATAAGGGCTATGATAGTTATTACACTCCTATATGGGTGGAATGTAATTTAGATCCTGTGCTGGGGTGTTGCCCGATTAATTATAATTTCGATTTGCATCGGGAATCTGATGGGAAAAAATACTATTGCAAAGAAGGTGAATGGTTAGAAGAATTGGAAGACGCTGATACGACTCCCGCCGAATAATCCTCTCTTTTTCGACTGACTCTTTGGGATTGCATGCCGCAATCCCTTTTTCTTTGGTGCTCGCCTTACGCAAAAGTTCTATATTTTAGCCCGAAAAAAATTAAAGGACAATTACAATGGCAAAGTATAATCCGCAAGAAATCGAAACCAAGTGGCAAGCCTACTGGGAAGAACATCAGACGTTTAAGACTGGCGAAGACAAGTCCAAGCCGAAGTATTACTGCTTGGATATGTTCCCGTACCCGAGTGGTGCTGGCCTCCATGTGGGCCATCCGGAAGGTTACACTGCAACGGATATCATTTGCCGCTACAAGCGTAGCCGCGGTTTCAATGTGCTCCACCCGATGGGTTGGGACGCTTTCGGTCTCCCTGCTGAACAGTACGCCATCCAGACTGGTACGCACCCGGCCATTACGACCAAGAAAAACTGCGACAATTTCCGCCGCCAGATCAAGCGCCTCGGTCTCTCTTACGACTGGAACAAGGAAGTCAACACTACCGATCCGAAGTATTACAAGTGGACGCAGTGGATTTTCAAGCGCCTTTATGGCACCTGGTTCGATGAAGACCAGCAGAAGGGCCGCCCGATTGAAGAACTCCCGATCCCGGCCGATGTAGAAGCCAAGGGTGCAGCCGAAGTCCGCAAGTACAAGGATTCTAAGCGCCTCGCTTACTACGCCGACGCTCAGGTGTGGTGGTGCAAGCACTGCAAGATTGTCTGCGCTAACGAAGAAGTTTTGAACGACGGCTCTCACGAAAAGTGCGGCACCAAGGAAGTGGAACGCCGTAACCTCAAGCAGTGGCTCATGCGCATCCCGCTGTATGGCGACCGCCTCTTGAAGGGCCTCGACAAGCTCGACTGGCCGCAGGGCGTGAAGGACATGCAGAAGAACTGGATTGGCAAGAGCTACGGTGCCGAAGTTGATTTTGCTATCGCCGATGCTGAAGGCAAGCCGACCGAAAAGAAGCTCCGCGTCTACACGACCCGTTGCGATACGCTGTTTGGTGCGACCTACATGGTTGTTGCTCCGGAACACGCTATGGTGCCGGAACTCACGACTGCCGAACAGAAGGCCGCCGTGGAAGAATACGTGCACGCCGCCGCTCTTAAGAGCGACCTCGACCGCACCGAACTTGCCAAGGAAAAGACCGGTGTGTTCACTGGTTCTTACGCTGTGAACCCGCTCACTGGCACGAAGATTCCGGTGTGGGTTGCTGACTACGTTTTGACGGGCTATGGCACCGGCGCTATCATGGCTGTGCCTGCTCACGATACTCGCGACTTTGACTTTGCAAAGAAGTTCAACCTCCCGGTTATCTGCATTATGGAACCGGACGCTAGCTGCCCCGAAGATGTTCGCCCGAAGGTTCTCGCTGGCGAAGCTTGCTGGGCTGCCGATGGCACCTACATCAACAGCGAAAATGCAACGCTCTGCCTCAACGGTCTCAACAAGAAGCAGGGTATCGCCAAGGTGATCGAATGGCTCGAAGCCAACAAGATCGGTAAGGCAACCGTGAACTACAAGCTCCGCGACTGGCTCTTCAGCCGTCAGCGCTACTGGGGCGAACCGTTCCCGATTATCCACTGGGAAGATGGCGAAATCTCTACCGTCGATGATTCCGAACTGCCGGTGCTGTTGCCGGAACTCAAGGACTACAAGCCGGGTGACGGCGGTCAGTCTCCGCTCGCGAACGCCACCGAATGGCTCCAGGTCGTCGATAAGAACGGCCGCAAGGGTATCCGCGAAACGAACACCATGCCGCAGTGGGCTGGTTCTTGCTGGTATTACCTCCGCTACATCGACGCTTGCAACGGCGACGCATTTGTGGCAAAGGAACTTGAAAAGTACTGGATGCCGGTCGACCTCTATGTGGGTGGTGCCGAACACGCCGTGCTTCACTTGCTCTACAGCCGTTTCTGGCACAAGGTCTTGTTCGATCTCGGCCTCGTCTCTACCGACGAACCGTTCCAGAAGCTCTTCAACCAGGGCATGATTCTTGCCTTCGCATACGAAGATGCTGCTGGCTCCAAGGTCCCGACTGACGAAGTCGAAGAAAAGAACGGCAAGTACTTCAAGAAGGGTACGGACATCGAGCTCAAGCAGATTGTGGCTAAGATGAGTAAGTCCCTCAAGAACGTCGTGAACCCCGATGACGTTGTTCGCGACTACGGTGCCGATAGCCTTCGCTTGTACGAAATGTTCATGGGCCCGCTGGACGCTGTGAAGCCGTGGCAGACCAAGGGCATCGAAGGCATGAACCGCTTCCTCGGCCGCGCCTGGCGCTCCGTGGTGGGTGACGACGATGCTGCTCCGGTTTATGTTGACGAAACCGCTCCGGAAGCAATCGAAAAGGTGATGCACCAGACCGTTATCAAGGTCACAAGCGACATCGAAAACATGAGCTTCAACACCGCCATTAGCCAGTTGATGATCTTCAACAACGAAATGATGAAGATGGACAAGCGCTACCGCGAGCCGTGCGAAACCTTTGTGAAGTTGCTGCACCCGTTTGCCCCGCACATCGCCGAAGAAATGTGGAGCATCCTCGGTCACAACGAATCGCTCACGAACGTCGCCTGGCCGGAAGCCGACCATTCCAAGGCCGTGGAAAACACCGTGGAAGTCGTGTTCCAGGTGAACGGCAAGGTCCGCGCCAAGGCATCTGTTGCCAAGGACTTGGACAAGGCCGAACTTGAGAAACTCGCTCTTGACAACGAACGCGTGAAGGAATTTACCAAGGGAATGACTGTCGTCAAGTCGATTGTTGTGCCGGGTAAGTTGGTCAATATCGTTGTCAAGCCGGCATAATATTGAGCCTGCCCCGGACTTGTTCCGGGGTGGTTCCGGGCAAGCTCGTGAACATCGTGGTTAAATAAGACTAGTGTGTCATCCTGAGCGGAGGCGCGCCGCGCCGAAGTCGAAGGATCCTGTGATTTATAAGAAGACCGTAGCTTAACTGCTGCGGTCTTTTTTATTTCTTGAACAAAATGTATTTTTTCACTATAATAAATGTTTTATTATGGAAGTTGATTATGCTTAACGATATGAAAAAAATGTATTGCGAAGAATCGGATAAATTTCTCTATCATTATACGAAAATAGATGTTCTTCAACATATTTTTAACGATCCGAATGGAGTAAAAGTAAATTTACGGTTTACTGATTATCATTTTCTTAATGATGCCGATGAAGGAATTTGGTTCTATAATTTCTTAAAGAATCATAAAAAAGATGTTGTAAATATTTTCGAAAAGGAAAATGAACGGGAATATTGCGAATTTGCTATTGACAATTTTTTGGGGTATGAGAGTTATTTCTATCGCCTTAATGAACATTATGGTAAACATTATTCATTTTCATTGTCTGAGATGAAGGATTCTATGCAGTTTTGGCGACAGGATTATGCGAACGAAAATGGTGTCGCCCTTCGTTTTAATACAGAGTTGTATAAAGATAAGAACAATGATCTTCCATATCCTGTTCCTGAACTAGAATGTGTTCATTATCTTGGAAATGATACCATGAAACAAATCTTTTCAGAATTTATAAAAATAGTTACAGATGAAGCTGATTTGATAAAATATAAAGAAGAAATTGATAAAGACGGCGAACCTATTGTTGATATGCAAGGGGCTTCTGTCCTAAATAGGGCTCCGTTTTGGGTGATAAAAAATAGCGTATGGAAATCGGAACGGGAATGGCGTTTGACGAAGTCTGTGGGGGCTCTAAATCGATCTGTTTATAATCAAGAACATGAAAAAAGTGATTTTGAACAAAAGTTTGAAGTGGACGAAAAATGTATTCCGCGATACAGGATGGACATTCGAAATCCATTTGATGAAATTATATTAGGACCATCTTTTTCTGATTATTATATTGATTCTGTGAAGGTTTGGCTTGAATTACATAATTATAAGGATGTTGATATTTCTAAGAGCTTGGGACATGAGCGTCGGAAAATTTGATTATGTGTTGAATAAGCTCTCTTTCTTAATGTACTGCTTTTTTGTGATGTGACTTATCGCTTTTAGGTTGTGAAAAATTCCGTTGAAGTCGTGTCCCTAGAGAACGGCGAAATTGTTGTGTGGTCCATCGTGGTCCCGGTCAAACTTGTGAATATTGTGGCGAAGTAAGTTGTTGGGAAAGGGACGCTTAGAAATTAGATGCTTGTGTACGGACTAGGAATTCCGAACAAAAAAATGGTGTATTTTAATGAATGGTTGAATTTAATTCAATTGAAAGATGTATATTAGCGTAAATTCATAATAGAATTGGTTTATAAAATATTGGAGAAATGATGAATTCTTTAAATGAGATCGCGATCTGTTTGGAAAATATAAGCTTTTTTGAATGGATTGTTTCTTTTATGACAAGGGGTATTATGCTTGGTCTCTTTTTAGTGATTCCTGTACTTATTGTATTGGTTCAAATGATTCGTTTTTTGATATCTGATTCCGCTGTGAAAGATGAAAACAAGAATTTGCCAAAAGGAAAAACTATAAATATCAAAAATATGGGGAAAGCAGACTTGTCGAATAAAGACTTCTCCAATTTGATGTGCAATTCGGCAAGTGTTGTTTTGGATGAGAGAAACCGTCGAACGGAACTAATGAAGTCGTATGTAATTGTTCCTTTGGAAATGTACTTCTATGTTCTTTTTATGTTAGGTGCAATTTATGTTATGGGAAAGTTTTTTGAAGCTTATCAAGATAATCCCATATTAGGTGTGAAAAAATTAGTGGACTGCCTTCATAAGGATTGGATTGCTGCAGTTTTTCTTTTTGGACTATTTATGCATAGAGTTGTCATAAAGAAGATTGATGATATTATAGAAATTCAAGGTATTAAATTTAAAAATAAAAAAAAGTGAGGCTTGAATGAATGGAACTGTAGCTGCAAATACCGTACTAATTATAAGAAATTTTTGGGGTAATGGTACTATTGTAGAAGTTAATCTCAATGCGCCAAACTTGCGTGCTTTTTGGATTAACAATCATGATGAAGCTGACGATGAAATTTCAACAGATTGTGAAATTAATCAAGGCGAATCCATTCATGTGATTGCTAATAATCGTCGAAATGTTATATTGTATAACAATAGTGCAGAAGCGCATGATTATGATATTTCTTTTTATGTTGCTGGGTTGCCATTGGGGGCAATGTCTGCAACATCTGGTTTTTAAAAATGGATAAAGCTAAACTCATAAAGACAATAAATCAAAAGGGCTTTCGGAATAGCCTTATTTCTATCTATTATAATATTGGCAGAGCTTTGCCGTTTCGTGCACAGCGATTTCCTGATGGACGCGTGTCCGATTGGTATCGGTCGCAGTTTGTAGAAGTTCACGATGTAAAACCTGGTGGTAAGGGCGGAAAATATGGACATGCTTATGGTTTTTATTTCAGAAATGGAGAACGTGCGGACGCAGTGGAAAATAATCCCGAGCAAAGCTGGTGCAAAATGAGTGATGCTGAGCCGAAAGGAATCCCGTGTGCGGCCTGTGGATCATGGGTGCTTTTGGATATTTTGGGGAAGGCTACGGCAGAGCCGGCAAAAATTTATGGTGTAAAAGATGTGTTGGATGTTGGCAAGCATAAGGGAGAAACCTTATCTGAGGTTATTTGCTATGATTGGGGATGGGTAAAATGGGCTAAAGCAAATGCGGAACACATCTTTTTTGATGAGGATGAAGTGATTGAAGAAAGGAATAAGAGTATCAAACATCTTCATTTAGATGATGTATTAACTTATGGAAAATATAAAGGGCAAAGTATTAGAAATATTGCTCATATCGATATTGATTATCTTAGGTGGCTGGCTATGAATGACGAGAATTTTATCTTTGATTTTAAGGAATTGTTATAATATCTTTCAAAGAGTGTGTCATCCTGAGCGAAGGCGCGCCGCGCCGAAGTCGAAGGATCCAGTGATTTACAAAAGACCGTAGCTTAATCGCTGCGGTCTTTTTTATGGAGAGAAATGCGTTTCCTTAGCTTGGTTTGCGTCTAACCCTTATGAATGCCATTTTTTGCGAAAAAATGTACTTTTCGTAATCTTTTTTGAACATTTCGCTTGTTTTGTGTTATTTTAAAGGGTGATTTTTTTGCTCGTGCCTTCTAAGTGAAGTAAAAGATGGAGAAAACGATGAATTTCGATGAAAAATTGGCTAATTCTGCGGCGAATAGAGCTTTGTATGATCGTGTTTCTCGTTATGGGAGTGCCGCTGCACTCGATTTAGCGGCATACGATGGCAAAGGAGGATATGTCGAGCAATGCAAGCGTAGTCTAAAGAGTATCTCTGAGAGTAAGTTTGAAAAAAATGTGGACGAAACGCTTCGCGAGAAAATTATAAAACAGCAAGCAGGTTTTTCGGCAGAAGTTATCGAAACGACAAAGATCAACAAACAGCGGATTATCAACGGCGAGAAGGTCCGCAATTTTCGCATGGATGATCTTGGCAAAACTAATGACCAGTTGGTTGATACCGTTGATGCGGTGCAAATGTCCGATGGCTCATGGAAAGAAGTCGCAGGTACCGGCGTCCAGATGAAATTTATTGGTAAAAACGGCGGTGAAACATTTGATAAACTATGTAGTGCAAAGCATGAAAAGTATTACGCGAGTGGAACTCCTGTCAAAATTCCCAAAGACTTTTACGCAGAATTTAAAGAAAGGGCAGATTCGAAAATCAATGGCTTGAAACAAGAAATTAAGACGCTGAACGCGCAAAAGGCAAGTCCGGATTTAATCGCCTTGAAAAAAGCCCAGCTTAAAAAATACGAGACCATCCGCCACAACACTTATGCTAGCGAAACTACAAACGAAGATGCCCTATTAGCCCGGACTAATCCAAAACGATATACTGCAAAATCCATGCTCGGGACTGCTCATGAGGCGGGTAAGGGAGCCGCGATGTCTGGTGTACTTATCGGCGGCGGCATGGCTATCGTCGGCAATCTGGATGCTGTGCTCAAAGGTAAACCCATTGACGAAGCTCTCAAAGAAGTTGCCGCCAAGTCCGCAACATCGGCTGTTCGCTCATACGCTGTAGCAAGCGGGGCAACGCTTATCGAAGGCGGTGTTCAGCATTACAAAAGTGAACTTCCCAAGCTGTTAAAAAATGCCAAGGCCCCCACAGAAATAGCAGGTTTCGTAGTCGATGCCGCTTCGGCTTTTTATAACTACTACAACGGAAGTATCTCCGGCGTGGATTGTATGAAGCAACTTGCTACTAGTGCTACGCTTGCTTTAGCAAACTTGACTCCCGTTGGTCAAGCTGTATTTATTGCGCGAACCGTCTATACATTGTCAACTATCAGCGTTACAGTCATCAAAGACGCGTTAAAGGCTCCCAAAATCGCAAGAGAACGCCGTATTCAAATCGAGCTAGAATGTCGAGAGCAAATCCAAGCAATGAAGGCGTTCCGAGAAGAATTTGAACATAACACGCTAGCGTGGGTTGACGAAAAAACAAATGTTTTCAAGACGGCTCTCGATGCTATGGACAATGCACTGCAAGTGAATGATGTCGATGCATTTATTTGCGGAGCGAACCAAATCACCCATGCAATGGGAGGCCAAACGCAATTCAGCAACTGTAAAGAATTTAACCGTTTGATGGAATCAGACGAACCCTTTATTCTCTAACGAACTCAATAAGGAGTAAAATATGCCTATACCATTAATTGTTGGCGGCATCGTCGCAGGGCTTGTCGGAGTCAAAAAAGCTTACGATGCTCATGAAACGAGCAAATGTGCCGAAAGTATAGATAGCCGTGCTCATTACGAACGTGAATGCGCAAAAGAGGATGCAGAAAGACGTCGCGTAGAATGTCAAAAGTCTTTGGAAAAGTTGGGATCCACTAAATTCGATATTTTGAATAACGGAATAGCTCAATTCGTCCGAGCCTTCAAAAAAGTCAAAAATATCGACGAACGCAATAGTGTAGGGCTTGACGAACTTTCCAAATTGCTTTCTAAAGAAGAACTTGTCGAAATGCAAACGATGGGATCTCTGGCAGAAAGTGTCGCTAATGGTGCCGTTGGTGGCGTTGCCACAGGCGCTCTTGTCGCGCTTGGCGCTTATGGGGTGACATCCACCTTTGGCGTCACTGCTACAACAGGGGCTCTGATTAGTAACTTGTCTGGAGCTGCAGCTACCAAAGCGACTCTCGCGTCCCTTGGTGGTGGAGCTTTGTCTGTAGGTGGCCTTGGAGTTGTTGGCGGCAAGATGGTTCTTGGAAGCGTCGCTTTAGGGCCGGCTCTTGCCGTTATGGGTTTTGTCATGAACGCCAAGGCTGAAGAAAAATTGGAAAATGCGCGAGCCAACCGTGCAAAGTCCGAACAATATGTAGAACAGTGCAGAACCCTCTGTTCCACATACTTGTGCATCAAAATGAGAAGCGATACCATTTCGGGTATTCTCAATAAATTGAGGAGTCGCCTGATGTCCGCTAATAGGACTATTGAACGCATTATTGCACGCTACGAAGATAGTACCGGTACAGCAGATTTCCGTAGTTTTAGTGACGACGAAAAAAAGTCGCTGGCCGCCGCGGCAGCTTTGGCAAAATCTGTCAAGAGTATTTTGGATACACCCGTCTTGACTCAGGATGGAAAACTGACTCCTCAGTCTGAAATCATTGCCGAAGCTGATTACGACGATGATGACATGGACTAATGCCGTCAGAACACTTTAAATGCGATTGCTGTGGCCTATGCTGCCGTTCCCTGAAAAAAGTTCCCGCCCTAGCGGACTTTGACAGGGGCGACGGTGTTTGTGTTAATCTTGGCGACGACAATTTGTGCAAGGTGTACAATAGTCGTCCCGAAATTTGCAATGTTGAATTAATGTACGAACGCTTCTTTTCGAGCTACTGCTCAAAGGAGGAGTTCTATAAGATTAATGAAGAACAATGCAAGAAAATAAAAGAAGATTTTTTCTGAAAAGTCAGAAAGATGAATGGAATGTATTCGTTCTTTTTTTAATATACACTCTCCAACTGTCATAATCTGTCAATCGGAACTGTTGCGGATTTTCTAGATTATTTAGCGCGAAAATAATGCGGAGTCTGGAACCGTCAAAAAACGAATGAGCTTTTTTTTGTTAGATTTCGGACTTGATTACTGTGTCTATCTTTTGAGAGATTGATAATGGCAAAGTGGAATATCATGGACTTGTTCGCTGGCGCGGGAGGGGATCTATAGAAATTCAGATCGTAGCTTAATCGCTGCGGTCTATTTTTTTGAACAGGTCGATTAATCTTTACTTGTCCTGATGGTCAAGAATAAGCAAAATTGAAATTGGAGGGGGAATGTTGCAGCCGTACAAATTATATATTATGCGCACAAGGAGGTTTTAATGCATAAACTTTTGTATTTACTTTGTTTGGGATGTGCTTGTCGCTTGTGGAGATGATTCCAGTTCGTCACCGATTGTGCCGGAATCTTCCAGTTCTGAAATAATTGAGTCTTCGTCTGAGCAGAGCAGCTCTTCTATTCGGAGTTCTTCGGCAACATCTTCTTCTGTCGAAAGTTCTAGTTCAGCCCCTTATGTCGAGAAACACTTAGCGTGGGATTACCTGAATCCGGCGCTTTCCTACGGTGAGTTTACCGACGAGCGCGATGGGCACGTGTACAAGTACGTTGAGCTCGATGGCTACATCCGGTTCATGGCCGAAAACCTGAACTATGCGGATTCTGTTGCCAATCCGAATTTGTTGGGAAGTTCCTGGTGCCCTCTCAACAATCTGGATTCCTGTTCCAAGTATGGACGCTTCTATACTTGGGCGGCAGCCATGAATGTGGATCCCAAATACAACTATGAAGAATTTACTGGCAAAAAAGGGATGGCCATGAACGTAGAGTATCAGGGGCTTTGTCCTGATGGATGGTTCATGTATGCCGATAAATGGATTTGGAGTGAATATGTTTGGCGGCTTCAGCCTGTTGAATACTGTGCTCAGAAAGGCTGGAGGTATGAAGGCTGCACGAACGAGTTGGGCTTTACGGCCTTGCCTGGCGGCTATTATGAAGATGGCGAGTTTAAGGAAGTTGGCGAAAATTTCTACTACTGGTCTGTACAGGGCGGAGGCAAGGACACGGGAGGACGTGGCTCCCTATATTCAAAGTCAGGTGATTACGGCATTGATTTCGGCAGGAACATCAATTTTATGGTGGAGAAGACCGTAGGCGCGGCTGTTCGCTGCTACCAGACGATTCCCCAGGATCCGTGCGCCGAGCCGGATAATCCCTATTGCGAGGAATAGTAGTTCCGCTGCAGAAAGCTCGATCTCCGTCGTTGAGCCCTAAATCCGGGCAAGCTCGTGAACATCGTGGTTAAATAGTTGTTGTCATGCCCGCCACCGAGCGGGCACCGCCCTTTAAATATTAGAAAAAGCTCTGAAGTCCACCTTCAGGGCTTTCTTTTTGCTGTTTTTATATATTTTGTGAAACGGAAAATGATTGTCATCTAATGGAACTTTTTATGGAATGGAACGCCTCGGTCAAGAAACAAATTGAATCCCGCTTGATGGAAAAGGAAAGATCGCTTGCTGAATATGCCTGCAAGTCTGCGGCTGCGGTTCGCTATCACGAAGCGCAAGAAGATATCCGTCCGAACTTTTCCCGCGATGCAGACAAGATTATCCATTCCTATTGCTATAGCCGATACATTGACAAGACTCAGGCGTTTTACCTTGTTGAAAATGACCACATCACGCACCGAGTGCTGCACGTGCAACTGGTCGCAAAAATTGCAAGGACCATTGGGCGCTTTTTGAATCTGAACGAAGACTTGATTGAGGCGATTTCGCTAGGTCACGATGTGGGTCATACGCCTTTTGGACACGATGGCGAAAGGATTGTCTCGAAGTTTTTGCAAGAGCGCGGTGAAGGAATTTTTGAACACAACGTTCAAAGCTTTAGGCTGTTTCATGACCTTGAAGCGCACGGCAAAGGGCTGAACCTTACCGCACAAGTGCTCGACGGAATCATCTGCCACAACGGCGAAATCCTGAAAAATGAATACGGCTGCAACCGTAGCAAGACTCCAGAAAAACTGCTGGAAGAATACAGAAACAGCTTAAGCGGAACGCTGAAATCGAAAGAGATGGTCCCGATGACATTGGAAGGATGTGTCATGCGAATCTCGGACGTGATTGCGTACGTTGGCCGCGACATCGAAGATGCCATCATCTTGAAACTAGTGAAGCGCGAAGACATCCCCCAAGAAATTACGAAAGTTCTCGGTAGCAAAAATAGCGAAATCGTCAACACGCTTATTACAGACCTTGTCAACAATAGTCTAGACAAAGAAACTCTCGTCTTTTCGCCGGAAGTTTTTGATGCGCTTAATCAGCTGAAAAACTGGAACTACAAAAACATCTATTTGAATCCGAAAAAGTCAACCCAGGATGAAAAAATCAAGATGATGTTCCGGACTGTCTTGGAAGAATGCCTTGATGAACTCCAGTCTGGCGTGAAAAAGGCGACAGGAATCAATCACTGGTGTGAATCGCTAGGCGAAAAGTACAAAGAAACGACACCCCTCCCGCGCATTGTCGCCGATTACGTCTCTGGAATGACCGATGACTACCTGATGAACGCCTACAAGGAAATTGTGATGCCCAAGTCGTTCGGCGTGAGCTTTGGGGAAAAGTAATGTGCAAAAAAAATACCCAGCCGGCTTGGCTGGGTTTTTAATTAAAATTTGTTTAATGGTTATTTCGCTTCTGCTGCTTTTTCTTCCTTGTCCTTAGGCAATACCAAATTCAATACTACGGCGAGGATAAATACCACAGCGACGCAGTTTTCGGCGAAGATGGTCTGGATAATCTGCGGGAAGATTTTGAACATCTGCGATGCGGATGTGAATCCAAGCCCGGTGCTTAAGGACAAGCTAACGATAATCATGTTGCGTTGCGAGAAACCGCTTTTCGAAATCATGCCGAATCCTGCGAAGAGGATGGAGCCAAACATCATGATGGTGCAGCCGCCGAGAACGGCTTGCGGGATGGTCGTGAGGAGGGTCCCTACGGGCGGGAAGAGGCCGCCGAGGAGCATGATGCCTGCGCTTGTTGCGATGGCGAAGCGGTTCACGACGCCAGAGAGCGAGGCGAGGCCGACGTTCTGGCTGAAGGATGTAATCGGGGTGCAGCCGAAGAGTCCGGAAATGGAGCTAACAAAGCCGTCGCAGCTGATGGCGCCTCCCATTTCGACTTTGTGGATCTGGCGCTTGAGGGCCCCGCTGCAAAGGGCGCTGGAGTCACCGACGGTTTCCGTGGCGGACACGAGATAGATGGCGATGACGGAGAGGATGGCGCCCAAGTTAAATTCCGGGGTAAACGGGAGGAACTTGGGGAGTGCGAAAAAGCCGTTGTTTGTGATGCCCGAGAAATCGACCATGCCCATGCAGAGTGCGAGAATGTAACCGACAATAAGGCCGACGAGCACGGAGAGCGAACGGAGGAATCCCTTGGCGAAAACTTGCGTGAGTAAGCAGGTGAGGAGCGTGACGCTTCCGACAATCCAGTTCTGTGCAGAGCCGAAGTCAGCGGCTCCTTGGCCGCCTGCGAATGAATTGGCGCCGATGGGCAAAAGCGAGAATCCGATGGAGGTCACGACGGTGGCCGCGACGATGTGCGGGATGAGCTTGAGCCAGTATTTGGCGCAGAGGCCGAGAAGTCCTTCGACAATACCGCCAACGATGACGGCGCCCATGAGCGTTCCCATGCCTTGCGATACTCCGATGGAAATGGAGACGGAGAGGAATGTGAAACTGATGCCCATGACGATGGGGAGGCGGGAGCCGATTTTCCAGACAGGGTAGAGCTGGATGAGCGTGCCGATGCTTGCGATAATCATGCAGTTCTGGATAAGCGAGGCGGTGAGGCCTTTTTCAATCCCGACGACGTTTGCAAGGATGATGATCGGCGTAATGTTACTTACGAACATGGCGAGCACGTGCTGCAAGCCGAATGGAATTGCCTGTAAAAGCGGAACGCGTCCGTCGAGCTGGTAGATGTTGTCCGAAGTCTTCATGCTTTACCTTGAATGCTTTGCCTGCGGCAATTTAGTTACTGTTCGCGGAACTTGATGAATCCAGTTTCGGGGTCCATGCTATCGACGATGGCGATGGATTCGAGGCGGACGCCTGCGGCGCGGAGCTTTGCTCCACCGGGCTGCATGCCCTTTTCGATGGCGATGCCGACACCGACGAGTTCGGCGCCTGCTTGTTTCACGAGGTCGATGAGCGCCTTGCTGGCTTCACCGTCGGCGAGGAAATCGTCCACAATGAGAATTTTGTCGGTCGGCTTGAGGTACGGGCGCGAAACGAAAATGTCGTTGAACTTTTTGTGCGTGAAGGAATATGCCTTGGCAACGTATTTGTCATCGGTGCTGTTGACGGTCTGGCCCTTCTTGGCGAATACCACGGGCACGTCGTTCAGGTAGGCGATGAATGCCGCGATGGCTATACCGCTTGCCTCGATGGTGAGCACCTTATTGAATTGGACGTCGGCAAAACGGCGTTTGAACTCTTCGCCGATTTTTTGCATCAGGCGGATGTCAATTTGGTGGTTTAAGAAACTGTCAACTTTAAGGACGTTGCCGGGTTTGACTACACCATCGGCAAGGATTTTTTGCTCAAGGAAGTTCATGCATGAAATCTAGCAAAAGGCAAATTTTTTGCAAAGACCGCATATTAATAAGGGTATGCCCAAATTTCCTTAGAAATGGTCAAATTCTCCATATATATGTAAAAGATAAGGATTTACGCCCGTTATAGCGGGGCTTTTGCTAGGGTAATAGTAAAAAAGTATAAAAGTTTAGCCTTGACTAATTAGCCTTGGCTTACTAATTTTAGTCTTGTCTAATAAAATTAGGCGACGTTAACGTTTAAAGGATCATCAAATATGGAAAACAATCACGTAAAGCTCAGCCAGAGCCTCGAAGACTATCTGGAAATGGTGCATATGCTTCGCTTGGCAAACGGGATTGCCCGTGTCAAGGATATTGCCGCCGCCCTTTCTGTGAAGATGCCTTCTGTGGCAAAAGCGATTCTTGAACTTAAAAAGCTGGGCCTTGTGACTCAGGAACCCTATAGCGGTGTGGAACTCACCGAAGAAGGGCGTAAGGCGGCTGCCGATGTGCTGAACCGCCATATTCTTTTGAAGGGCTTTTTAATCCGTCTCGGCGTTTCCGAAGCAATTGCAGATAAGGACGCCTGCAGCATGGAACATATTCTTTCGGCTGAAACCCTTTCGATAATCGAAGACTTCATGAAAAAAGGAAATGAAGGTGTCGTTGCGAAAAAGGCGAATGCATTAAAGGCAAAAAAAGGAAAATAACAATGGGTTGTAATTGTGGTTGCGGCGGCAAGTCGCAAACTAAAAAATGGGATTTGGAACCGAAATTTTCGGATCTCAAGAAGGGCGACAAGGTTGAAATTGTCGGCTACAATGAGGGCGATGCCCGCTACAAGTCCAAGCTTTTGTCGATGGGACTTGTCCGTGGTGTAACGCTTGAAGTCTTGCAGATTGCGCCTCTCGGGGATCCGATTGAGGTGAGTGTTTTGTCGTATCGTTTGTCGCTTCGCAGACAAGAAGCGAACGTTCTTAAATTGAAGAGGGTCTAATGGCTCCGAAGCTTTTTACTATTGCAATTGCCGGTAACCCGAACTGCGGTAAAACGGCTCTTTTTAATGCCCTTACGGGTGCTCGCCAGAGTGTTGGTAACTGGCCGGGCGTGACTGTCGAAAAGAAGGAAGGCTTTTTTGAACTCGGTAACCAGCATATCCGCGTGGTGGACTTGCCGGGTACTTATGCGCTTTTCGCGAATGCCGAAGACGAACGCGCCGCTGTGGACTACTTGCTCACTCGCGAAGCGGACCTCATTGTCAATATCATTGATGCCTCGAACATTGAACGTAACTTGTTCTTGACTTCTCAGCTTGTCGATATGCAGATCCCGATGGTGATTGCGGCGAACATGATCGACATCGCAGAAAAGCGCGGCTTGCATTTGGATTTGGATATCCTCGCTGAACGTTTCGGTGTGCCGGTGATTCCGCTTTCTGCCGTGAACGAAAGAAGCATCACGAACTTCATCAGCGAAATGGCGCATGTTGTTGCGGGCAAGAAGATGACGCCCAAGGCGATTGATTACGGCGAGAAGGTTGAAGCTGCTGTCAAGTATTTGGAGCCGAAGGTCGAGCCGGTTGCAAAGCTTTTGGATGCGGATGCCCGCTGGGTTTCGCTCATGTACTTGGGCAACGAAAAGAGCTATGCGGACAAGTTTGCCGAAGCCAAGGTGCAGATTAACAAGGCCGAAGTCACGCAGATTCTCGGCGAAGAAAGCGAATTTGCGATGGCGGATTCACGCTACAGTTTGGCTCACGAAATTGCAGGTAAGACGATTCTTTCGAACCGTTCCAAGAGAACCTGGTCCGATAAGCTTGACTCCGTGCTTTTGAACCGTTGGGCTTCGCTCCCGATTTTCCTCTTGGTCATGTACCTGGTCTTCTGGGTTGCAGTGACGATCGGTTCTGCGTTCATTGATTTCTTTGACGTGCTGTTTGGCGCTATCTTTGTGGATGGCCTTGGCTACTTGCTCACGGATGTGTTCCATGCGCCGGGCTTTGTGTCTGCAATCCTCGCCGACGGTATCGGTGCTGGTATCCAGACTGTGTCGACGTTCATCCCGGTCATCTTCTTCATGTTCCTCTGCCTTTCTTTCTTGGAAGACTCGGGTTACATGGCACGTGCCGCTTTTGTGGCGGACCGCTTTATGCGATTCCTCGGACTCCCGGGTCGTGCATTCGTGCCGATGATGGTTGGTTTTGGTTGTGGCGTGCCGGGCATTATGGGCTCTCGCGTGCTCGAATCCAAACGTGAACGTTTCCTCACGATTTTCCTCGTGCCGTTCATGAGCTGCGGCGCTCGCCTCCCGGTGTATGCGCTGTTTGCGGCAGCATTCTTTGGAACGCAGGCAGGGACGGTCGTGTTTGCCCTCTACCTCGCGGGCGTTCTCTTTGCGATCGTGTACGGCTTGATTCTTCGCCGCTCCTTGTTTGTGGGTGAGGCTAGCAACTTTGTCATGGAGCTGCCGCCTTATCACTTACCGAAGTTCAAGTCGCTCATGATCCACTCCTGGCTCCGTTTGCGCGATTACGTTATCCGTGCCGGTAAGGTGATTACGATTGCCGTTGCAATACTTGGCTTCCTCAACAGCTTTGGCTTTGTGGACAAACTCTACACCGAAATCAATGGCGAAAAGACCGAAATCGTGAAGAGCGAAGAAGGCTACGCCATGGTGCAGGACGAAAAGGAAGTCCCGCTCCCCGAAGGTGTCGTGATTGACGAATCCAAGGTCCAGACGGAAAGCGAATTTACGGCGGGTAACGGTGATTCCGAAAACAGCTTGCTTTCTGTAATCGGTAAGGCAATTACCCCGGTTTTTGAACCATTCGGTGTTGAATCCAACAACTGGCCTGCATCTGTGTCGCTCTTCACTGGCCTCCTTGCTAAGGAAGCTGTGATTGGTACGATGAACTCGCTGTACTCTATGGCAGGCCCTGGCGATGCTGCTGAAGCTCCGAAGGCTGCCGAACCCGCTGCTGTTGAAAAGGTGGCTGAAGCCCCGGCGCCTGCTGCAGAACCGGTCGCAGTTGCCGATAGTGCTGACGCTCGTCATCCTGAGCAGAGCGAAGGATCCAGTGAAGTCGCTGTTGCTGATTCCGCAGTCGCTGATAGCGCAGTTGTCGCAGACAGTGCTGCTGCTGAACCTGCCACCGCTGAAGAAAAGCCCCTTATCGCAGGCGTGGACGAATGCCCTGCCGAAGAAGAGGAAGAAGGTGGTGCTCCGGATATTCTCGGTGCATTCAAGGAAGCCCTTGGCACGATTCCGGAAAACTTGAGTGAGGTCTTCGGCTCTCTCACGGACATTCTCGGAACATCTGGTGAACTCGAAGCGCAGAATGCCGCAGAACTCAAGAAGGTCACGCTTGATAAGATTCTTGATGCAAAAGCGATTACTTGCGAAGAATACGCTTCTATCGAAACCTTCAGCGAAGATGAAGGTGCCGACAAGGCTCGCGAAGAAGTCTTTGCAAAGCTCGCTGCCGCTGGTCTCACGCTGAGCGAAGATGAAATCGGCGCTCTCGAAGAAGGCGACTTGAGCGAAACGGCTGACATCTATGCCAACCTCCGCTCTTACTTCCACAACCCGGACAAGAACGGAAACCCGGTCGATGGATTTAACTGGCAGGTGTTTGCATTCCTCATCTTCATCTTGCTCTATGTGCCGTGTCTTGCTGCGATGGGTGTCGTGGTTCGCGAAATCGGCCTTGGGCTCGGTGTGCTGATGGCTGTGGTGCAGACAATCCTCGCTTGGGCTGTCGCGGTGCTCCTCTACCAGGTTCCGGTTGGTGGCAACGTGTTCTGGATTGTAAGCTCGATCATCGTGCTTGTGGCAACATTCGTGTTCCTTAAGCTCTTTGGTATGAGCGCAAATAAGAAAGGGCGTTTCGAAGACTAATTGCATTTGAGTCAAGAATCATTATTAAGGGCTGGTAGGCCCGAAACCTGCCAGCCCTTAATTAAACGCTCTTAATTAGACTAAACTAACAAAGATGGGAGAAACTAACAATGGGCGCAGAAAAAAATGATTCTGAATGGAACGAACTGAAAAATAATTGGCACGCTCTTTGCTTTAAGAAGAGTAAAAAGGGCGAAAAGCCTAGAGTTTTGTAACACAAAATGTAAAACGCTTGACGGAGTGTTACAAAAAATCAAAAGAATCCGTCATAGGAGAGACAAAATGAAAACTCGTTTAACATCCAACCTTTTGTTTGGCCTTGCTGCTGCATCTATCCTTGCCATTCCGGCATTCGCTCAGGAAGCAGAAGCTGCATCTAAGGGCCCGGAAGTCAAGTTCTCTGGTGAAGTGGAATTTGACGCGTACACGGGCGATGTGATTAATGAAGATTATAAGAGCCACAGCTACGCTTCTACTTTTGACTTGAACGTTGATGTTAAATTTAATGAAAAGTGGTCTGCATCTGTACAGTTGGAAGCTGATGGTCCGACGACGGATCCGGGTGCCGTTTACAATGGAGCCTTTGTCCAGTATACGCATAGCGATAAGTTTGCCGTGAAGTTCGGTGACTTGACCTTCTCGGAAGGCGCTTTCCTGAACTATTACGGTTACGATGATCCGGCCGATAACGCCGCCGGTATGGCGGAACATGATATCCGCGGTTTCGAAATCGACTATAACGGCCTTGTTTTTGGTCTCGGTTTTGTTCGCGGTGATAACGATAACACGGCTTGTGACGAAGAAAGTGGTGAATGCGTCGGCTATGCATACGACCTCCACCTTGCTTACGAACTCGGCCTTGGCGAACATGTGCTGCGTCCGTTCTTTGATTACAAGTCTTATCAGGAAGCTAAGCACAATGAATTGCATGCCGGCCTTGATGCAAATCTGAAGTTTGGCGCATTTGCTTTGCATGCTGTTTATGGCTTGCATGTTGATGCTCTTGACGAAAAGGTTCCGAAGGCTACACACGCTATTCTCGGTGAACCGTCTTTGGATCTCGGCACGTTCAATGTCAAGGCAACTGTGTTCTACGCTGCATTTGACAAAAAGACTCCGACCGTTCATGGCGAAGAAATCCCGGAATACTTCTTTGTCTATGGTGAACCGGGTGTGAAGATTAACGATGCCATCGCTCTTGGTCTCCCGTTGGAATACCATACAAATTCTATCGTGAAGGATGCCGAACTCGAAATGTTCAACGTTGGTCTCCGCGCTTACTTCACTCCGGTTGAAGGCCTTGAAGTGACTGGCTTTGCCATGTTCAACATCCCGGTCGGTGACAACGCTGGTGATGATACAGGTCTTGGCTTCGGTCTTGAAACTGTATTCGCATTCTAAACTTTTTGCCATAGGATGAAAAACCCCCGCCTCGATGAATGTCGTGGCGGGATTTTTGTATAGACAAATTTTATTAGATTAATCTAACTTTAGGGATTGTTTTGAGTCTATTTGGAGTTGAGTTAGAGAATGAAAAATTCTAAAATATATCCCAGAGACTATTGCCATAGAAGCTCGGCTAGCATATAGATTTCGTTACCTCATATATGCTAGATAGGTTATCCCGCCGTGGCGAAGGCTAACGGCGGGATTTTTGACTTTATACTAAATACTTAGGTTGTTCATGGATAGAAACCTTGATTCCTGCTTGGTTCGACAATGTGCCCCGACACTTGCGGGGCACAAGTTGGGCAATCTCTTTTGTGTTGATGTTGCTGATGGTGTTTTGCTTTGCAATATCCTTGCGCGTTGGAATCAGGCCTTGAACCCTAAGGGCGTTATTGCTCGCGTTATTGCTGAACGCTGTGGACGTTATTTTATTTATGTCTACCGGAATAGCGCTTTACAGAATTTGGGATGCTCTTGCGAAGTTCGTAATTTTTTGAAAGGTTTTGGTTACAGTTGCTTTGATGCTGAATCGCTTTTGAACTTTTTTCAGGTTCGCATGACGCGCTCGGTGTGCTTTCCGCATGAAGTGGGCGTGTTTTTGGGCTACCCGCTTGACGATGTGAAAGATTTTATTACGTACGGCGGTAAAAATTACAAGCTGATTGGCTGCTGGAAGGTCTATAACGACGTGCCGAATTCCATGCACATTTTTGAAGTATACAAAAAGTGTCAAAAGATTTTACGAGAACGATTTGAATCAGGCGATTCTTTGGAAGAATTGACTGTAGCGTGTTAATTAACCGAAAAAACAAAAAGGAACATAAAATGAACAAAATTGCTGTTATTTTCTGGACAGGTACGGGTAACACCGAAGTTATGGCGAATGAAGTGGTTGCTGGCGCAAAGGAAGCTGGCGCCGATGTGACGCTTTTCAATACGTCTGCTTTTTCTACCGATAAGGCCCAGGAATTTGACAAGTTTGCTTTGGGCTGCCCGGCAATGGGTGCCGAAGAACTCGAAGATAGCGAATTCCAGCCGCTTTATGATCAGCTGAAGGCTCAGATTTCGGGTAAGAAAGTCGTGCTTTTCGGCTCTTACGGCTGGGGTGGCGGCGAATGGATGAATCCGTGGAAAGAAGATGCCGCAAATGCGGGCCTTGTGCTTGCTGATGAACCGCTCGCTATTGAAGGCGCTCCGGATGATGCTGGCAAGGAAAAGTGCCGTGAACTCGGTAAGGTCCTTGCGCTTTCGTAATTGTTGAGTCTCGATGATCCATGAAATGTTAGACTCTCTAACAAAATTAGAGAGTCTAACATTGTTAGAAAATCACTAACAATGTTAGCGCCAATCTCGTGAAACTCAACTGCGGTGCGGGGTTGCGAGAGTTAGATATTTAATTTATTCGTAATTTGCAATTGGAGGGGAGAGTATCTAATTTTTTAAGGCGGGCAAGTTGCTCCGCTGATTTTTCTTTAATAAGGAGAAACATATGTCTATGTTCAAAAACGAAAAATTCTGGCTCGTTGTTGCCGGTGCTGTGGGTTCTGCTGTTGCTAAGAAAGTGCTCAAGGCAAAGAAAACACGCGAACTTGCTGTTCAGGGACTTGCTCATGGCATGAAGTTCACGGCTGACGCCAAGGCTGCTTTCCAGGATATGAAGGACGAGGCTGCCGACATTTGCAACGACGCTAAGGCAGAAGCAGGTCTCGACAAGTAAGAAGCGAAAGCTTATGAGATTCAGAATCGTTTACGATAAGCCGGGTCGCCTTCGCTTGCGTGCTGGGGCGTACGCTTTTGAACGTGAATATGAAGCGCGCATTCACAAGGCTTGCTTGAGTGAGCCTTGCGTTAAAAGTGTTGTGGTGCGTAGCGTCAATGGTGGCCTCCTTTTTGAATATTCCGCCAAGGCGGGCGATTTCGAGACGAGCCGTAAGCAGATTCTTGATTTTGTAAGTGCGCTCAACCCCAAAGAGTTGCCTGAATGCGATGGTGAAACGGAATACCAGTTGCAAGCTTTGGACGATGGCTTTAAAGCAAGCCTCACGGGAATGATTGCAAGGCGCTATTTGTCGCGTTGGTTTTTACCGCTTCCGATTCGCACGGCAATTACGGTGGTTCGTGGATTGCGTTATGTGGCTCGCGGAATTTCGACGCTCATGAGCGGAAACCTCACCGTCGATGTTTTGGACGGAGCTGCGATTGGTGCTAGCCTGCTCCAGAAAAATTATGAATCCGCAGGTACGGTCATGTTCCTTTTGGGTGTTTCGGGCTTGCTGGAAGATTACACCAAGGCGCGTACGCGCACGGCTTTGACAGGTAGCCTCGCCGTCAAGGTAGATAAGGTCTGGGTCGTGAAAGACGGCGTAGATACTTTGGTGGATATGAAGGACGTCCAGGTCGATGACTTGGTCCGCATCCGTTCCGGTAGCATGATTCCTGTTGATGGTCGCGTGATTGAAGGCGAAGCCTTTGTGAACGAATCGACGATGACGGGCGAATCCAAGGCGGTGATGAAGACCGCCGGCAGAATCGTTTTTGCAGGGACTGTTCTTGAAGAAGGCGCGATTCTCGTGAAGGTGCATGCGGTCAACAGCAATACGAAAATTCAGAAAATCGTGGAACTGATCGACCGTAGCGAAGACTTGAAGGCGAGCGTGCAGAGCCGTGCGGAACATTTGGCGGATAGCATTGTGCCGTTCAGCTTCCTGGGCTTTGGGCTTACGCTTTTGCTGACGCAGAATATTTCGCGTGCGGTTTCCATCTTGATGGTGGATTACTCTTGCGCGATAAAACTCTCGACTCCGATTTCCGTGATTTCTGCATTGCGTGAAGCGGCGGATATGGACATGACGGTGAAGGGCGGCAAGTACCTGGAAGAACTTGCTCTTGCCGATACGATTGTGTTCGACAAGACGGGAACGCTCACGAAGGCGGAACCGCGACTTGAAAAGATTATTCCGTTTGGCGAATATTCCGAAAAGCGAATCTTGAAAATTGCGGCGTGCATCGAGGAACATTTCCCGCATAGCATGGCTCGTGCGATTGTCAAGGCGGCAATGGAACGCAATATCAATCACGCCGAAGAACATGCCGATGTGCAGTACATCGTGGCGCACGGTATCGCAACATCGCTCAAGGGCAAGCGCGTGGTCATCGGAAGCAAGCACTTTGTCATCGAAGACGAAAAGGTCAATGTTTCTGAAGCGAACCAGGCGATTATTGACGAACAGGCGGGTGCCGCATCCGTGATTTACCTCGGCATTGGCGGCGAGTTGGCGGGTGCAATTTGCATTGGCGACCCTCCGCGTGAAGAAGCTGCAGATGCCATTCGCGGACTGCGTGAAAGTGGCATCAAGAATGTGGTGATGCTGACGGGCGATAGCTTGAATGCTGCAGAACGCGTTGCGGAACATTTGGAAATCGATACGTTCTTCGCGCAGGTCTTGCCAGAAGACAAGCACCATTATGTGGAACGCATGAAGGCCGAAGGCAAGCGCGTGATTATGGTGGGCGACGGCATTAATGATGCTCCTGCTCTTGCTGCCGCGAATGTCTCTGTTGCCATGAGCGATGCTTCGGATATTGCCCGCGAAACTGCCGATGTGACGCTCCGCCGCGAGAATCTCGAAGACCTCGTGGAACTGCGCCTCTTGAGCCAAAAGCTGATGGAACGCATCTCCGAAAATTACCGCTTTATAGTTGTTTTCAATACAAGCTTGCTTGTAGGCGGTTTTCTCGGACTCCTCTCGCCGACAACGTCTGCCTTCTTGCACAACGTATCGACAATGGGCATTTGCGCAAAAAGCATGACCAAGCTGAAAGTGGAGTAAACGCCAAGGGATTTGTCATTCCCGGCTTGACCGGGAATCTCCCTCTTGTTAAGTATTCCCTTTGTTTTAGGGAATACTTTTTTTATGCGTTTACACGGTTTTATCTGTTGAAGAATGTTTATTCTTGCCTTGCTTGGAACTTTGAACGTGCAAGTATGATGTAAAGAATCTATATTGCTATTGACATATTGAATTAGAGTAGGAAACGTATGTGCGTGCTAGTGAAATCACTTTCTGAATACATTGATGCTGTCAATGAGTTTCGCAAAAACTCTGAATTGTCAAAAACGATTCTTTTTCGTGGACAGTCAAATGCTGATTGGTCTATTCAGTCTTCTCTTGAGCGTGCGGGAGTATTAAATATTCTGTTCGAAGAATATTATAAAACAATTGATTGTTATAAACCAGAATTTAATGCCTATGGAAAAAATTTTAAACGAAATGTTAAATTTCCGAACGGTTACAATTTTGATTTTTCTGATTACAATCCTATTAGCTATAACCAATTTCCGGAAATAGAATATTTAACTTATTTGAGACATCACGGATTTCCTTCGCCTTTAATTGATTTTACTCAATCGGAATACATTGCTTTGTTTTTTGCGTGTGAAAATGCTATTAATGTGAATAAGGCTAATACTAATGGAAAAATCTTCGCTTTAAATAGTAATTTAATAGATGCTTTTTCTTGTGGATATAAAGAATTTCATAGAATCGGTCATTATGTTGATACTGATCCGAGGCATATTGCCCAGCAATCTGAATATTTGATAGCATGTTGTTTTAGCTCTGATAAATGGATGTTTGTTCCATTTGATCTTGAACAGAACTTGCGGGATTCCTCAGTAAAAGGAAATTCTGTTCTAGAAATTGAAGTTGTTGCATCTGCTAAAATGGAGCTTTTGCAAGAGCTAAATAAAATGAATATAAATCATTTCACTTTATATCGTGATGAGGATTCGCTTGTGAAAAAAATGAAATTTGACTTTCTTCAAAAACAAAGGAGGTTAGGATGATATTTCCAATCTTGAAAAAAATAGGCTATTTCTTGGGCGGCTTGCTTGGTATGTTTATGGCTGCTGCATCTATGGGGATTATGCTAAGTTGCAAATATGACATATTGAGTTGGAAAGCTTGTGGCTGTATTATATTTGTTCTTTTGGGCATATTTGTTGCGATTGGTGGTTTTGTAGAATTTAAAGAATATGATTTAAAAAGGAATGAGAAATGCTCGCGAAAGGTTTTTTGGGATGAAATGAAAGAGATCCTTAAAACTATTGTGGGTTATCCTATTTTCGCTTTTTTGGCGGTTTGTTTTATGTGTTTTGTTGCTACCATAATATGGACTATAACCTCATTTCCAGAATTTCTCTTGCACTTTATTCATTATGGACCATCGACAGATCTGTATAATATAATTATTCCTGAGAGCTTTCGTGCTACTAAGCCTATAGAGGCGATTTATTCTCTTATGATGGCAGGCGTGTTTGCAATTCTATGTTTTTTTGGCGCAATTTTTTTGATACACCGTTTTTTAATTAAAGAATTATATGAATTTATATCGGAAGAACTAGATAAAATAAATTGTAAAATTGATAATGTTATGAAAGAAGTTTCTAAAATCAATAAAGAGGGAATGCAATAATTTCGTTGCAAAATGGACAGAAATCTCTTTGACCTCTTGTTTTAATCTGTTTGGTTTTATAAATTAAAATCAGCCGATTAAATGCGGTTGATTTTTTATTATATCGTTAATTATATCCTTTCTTATATCCTTTGCTAAATGAAGTCTGAGTTTTTACTCAGGTGTTTGTGTTGATTCTCTTCTTGAGAAAGGAATTATATGAGCGAAGAAAATAATGCAACGAGACGAAACCACGATCCGTTTTTCCGTTGGCTATTTTCTGATGTTGGGCATCTTAGAAATCTGTTGGAACTTGCTGGCAAAGTAAATTATGATGTTGGTGAATTCATATCGGCTATAAATATGGATACTCTAGTCCGTATTCCAGATTCGTATTCAGAGGTTGACGATACGGGTGAAGCGGATTTGGCGTTTCGTGTGAATGTGTCGACAGGTGCACCGATTTTGGTTGGAATTCTGTTAGAACATAAATCGGGACGGGATCCAAATGTTCTTGATCAGATTGCTCGTTATGTCAATTCTGTGATGAAGATTTATGATAAGAATCGTGCATTTAGCGGAATTCCGACGATGGCAATTATCTTTTATAATGGACGGGAAAATTGGAATCCACTTAAGAGACTTGAAGAGGATTATCCGGAGTATTTTCGTGGTTCTGTATTGCCCTTCCATTGCGCTTTTGTGAATATGGCGGATATACCCGATAGCGACTGTTTGACATGCGAAGACGTTGCAACTGGAATGGGCGTTGTCGCAATGAAGTATGCGTTCAATAAGGAAAAGCTGTTAGAGGTCTTGCCTCAATTCCATGATTCCTTGCGAAAAATGCACCGTAATGAGGCGTCTTGTCTATTGCAAAAAATAAACATATATTTGAAAGAGTACGTTGATGAAGGTGTTCTCAAGGAGCTGGATATGGCATTTGTAAGTGTTGGACAAAAATACGGCTTTGTTAGTGCCGGTGATGTGTTTCGTCAAAGACTTGCCGAAGCTCGCAAAGAAGTGGACGAAGAACGGAAAAAAGCTGAAGAAGAAATGCTTAAAACGGCTAGGGGACTTTATGAAGATGGGGTTCCCTTAGAGACTCTCGTTCGCAGATTTAATCTGACGGAAGAACAAATTTGTGGAAAGTGAAGACCAGTGCTCTTCAAATTGAAAGCGTAAAAATTCAAAATGTTTGCGAAAAGGTAGTTGAAAGACTACCTTTTTAGCGAAATTTCTTAAAAAATCGAGTCGTGATGGTGGTATTATACCACCTTTGCTGAAAAAATAATGGATTCCCTCCCCTATCGTGCTACGCACTCCAGGGTCGAGAATGACGTCGGGGATGACATTGCGTTAGTGAACTTGCTTAATGCGTTTCTCTTTTCCGTAGGGCTTGGTGACGTACACGAGGGCGGTGGTGAGCGTGTAGTCGGCAACGAGGGCGGCGGCAAGGCCAATGATGGAAAGTAATCCGACGTTGTGCAATGCGCCCATTGGGCTAAAGATGAACACGAAGAACATCGCACACAGAATGAATGTTGTCATGCCCATCGTCTTTCCGATTTCGCGGTAAGAGAGCAATAGCGCTTTTTTGTAGCTGCCGGTGCGTTCGTAACCGTATTTGATGTGGTTATTCATGTGGATAGTGTCGTCAACGGCGATGCCCAAAATCATCGGCATTACGATCATCGTTATCATGTCAAGAGGCATTCCCGAATAGCCCATGACGCCACCGATTAAAAGTACGGGGGCGACGTTTGGAATCATGCCGATAAGACCCGCCTTGATGCTCCCGAATGCGAGAATCATCATGATGGCGATAATCACGAATGATCCTCCGAACGAACGCAATAGTCCGTTCACGAGCTTGCCGTTCATTTCGGCGTAGTTTACGACTTCACCGACGATTGAAGTTTTGGCGTCCGGGAAAATTTGCACGGCGTACGATTTTGCGGAATCGAGGTCTTCTACGATTTTCTTGGCATCGTATCCGGAAAGTTCTATGTGGATAAATGTTGTTTTGTAATCTTCGTCCATGCGCTCAAAGAGTGCATCGGCATCTGAAATCTCGTAGAGGAACAGCAGTTGCGTAAGCATGTCTTGCGCGTCAGGAATCTTGTAGTATTCCGTGCTGTCGGCGTTAAGTGTGCGGTTCATTTCTTTCACGAGCCGCGTTACGGATTGCACGCGGGGCTTGTCGCCTGAAATTTTTGTGAGCTGGAGCGTACCGAGCTTTTGTTCTAGCGTTTCGATGCGTTTCATGTTGGCGGGATCTTTCAGTGCGTCGTTGTCGTTGAATTCAACCATCACGTTGAAATCGTAAAGGCTTCCGAGCTTACCGCTGAGCATGTCCATGAGTCTTGTGACGAACGGAATTTTTTCGCCCATCGTTTTTGTGTAGTCCATGTTCACGTCAATGTTCATCACGCCAGGGATTTGCGCTAACATTATGGCGGCTGAAATCGCGGCGACGATGCCGCTGTGCCTGCAAACTTTGCGTCCGAAGAATTCAAAGAGAATATCGGCTTTGGTGGCGCCTGCCGCTTTCACTTCTGTCGGGTCGGGCTTTGCGTTTTTGCCGAAGCTCATAAGAATCGGAATCAAGATGATGACGTACAGATAGACCATGAAGACGATGCCTGCCGAAATACCGCCAATCCAGCGAATCGGGCGGATGCCTGCGAACAGGAACGAAATCAGCGAGGCAACGGTGGTAATGACGGTAAAGAGAATCGGCCAGCCAGTTTCTTCGACAGCATTTATGACGGATTCGCGGCGGTTGCCCGTGCGCCTAAAATGCATGCGGAACGAATTGATGTAATGGATGGAATAGCCGACCGAAAGTGCCATGCCCAAAAGTATGGGGAGCGCGACCATGCTTTCGTCGCCGACGATACCGAGCCAAGCGTTTACGCCGAGTACGGATGCGATGCCTCCGACGGTTGCAATGGCAGGGACGATGACTCCGCGCAAAGAGCGTACGAATAAAATAAGGCATGCGAGCATGACGGCGAAGCCGAAGATGATGCGCATAGCGCATTCACGCGAGATGACTTCGTTTTCTTCCATTTCAGTGTAGCTCATACCGGTCGGCAAGAACTGGAATTTATCGCTTTGGAATTCTTCGGAGAGGATGACGTTGCGGGCGAAAGGTGCGATGCTGTCTTTGCCGAAATCAACGCCGCCTTCGTATGATTTCAACGAGAGAATAACCCATGTTTCTTTTGCGTCGTCAGAGACGATGTTGTTCACGAGCGATTCTCGGCTCATGATGAGCGATTTCTTGGCGGCGAGTTGTGCTGAATCTGTCGGGATGCCGCTTTCGAATGGGTCGATGACTTCGAATCCCTCATCATTTGCGATGGGGATGGATAAGTTATGCGTGAGTGAAACGACGCGGTCAGCGTAAGGGACTTCATTTTCGAGGCGTTTTGAAAGTCGGTCGATGGCGCTTAAAACTTCGGGCGCAAAAACATCGTTAGCACGGACCATCACCATATAGCCGTCATCGCTGCCGAAAACGTCATTGAAGTGCGCCTGGTCGATTTTGACTTTGTCCCAGTCGTCGAACCATTCTTCTTCGCTGGCTGTCATTTGTAGTTGCGGAAGCCCGAGGCATGCGGCGAGAGTCACAAGAATTGTTGCGAGTAAAATTAGCCAACGGAATTTGACTTGAAAACGCCCCAGACGGGCGAAAACTTTATTAACTCGAGAAACTTGCATATTTCCTCCCCAAAAATTTTGCCCGAAAATAACATAACGAGTTTTGTTTTTCTACTCCATTCGGACGCGGAAAAAACTGCAATGCATATATATCTGGTTTTAAAGTTAAACAAGGCTAAACTGCGTCTAATTGGAGTAGAATTTTTCGCGGGAATTTTCAAGTTTTGGCGACCATGAGAACTACTGGTAAAAAATCTTCGAATACATTGGTGCGTGACCTCGTGAATGTGGGCATTTTTGGTGCACTTTACCTTGTTCTTTCTGGACTTGGAGCGAGTATCGGTTTTATTCCTGCGTTTATTGTGGTTTCCACATGCGCGGTGAGCTTGGTGACGAGCGTCCCGCTATTCCTTTTCTTTTCGAAAGTAGAAAGACCTTTACTTTGCTGCGTGCTAATCTGCACCCTTTTCGGCGTTGTCATGATGTTCTCTGGTCATGGAATATCCTATGGCTTGCTTTGCGTGATGTATGGCGTTTTGGCGGGTCTTTGCTTAAAGCTGTTCCATAAAAATTTTGTGGGTTGCCTGCTTGCCAATGTGATGATTAGCTTTGTGCCTTCTTCGATGATGATTCCGCTTTGGTCCTCGACCGAAGAATATTTGGCATATTGCAGTTCTGTTTGTGATAGCGCCTATATCGCTCACTTGGCGGAACTCTCGAGTAGTTATTGGCCTTTGATTGGACTTTTTGGATTTGGTGCCGCAGGCGCTGTGGTGGGTGGCTTCATTGCTCGTCGCATGATGAAAAAGCATTTTGAACGCATCGGACTTGCAAAATGATGTCATTGCACGTAGTGCATGACTGTCGGTTCGGTTATGGACAAGCTGCAGCTTGTCCGCAACTCTCACCTTTTACGTCATTGCGAGGAACGAAGTGACGAAGCAATCTAGGAATCTTGCGTTTGCATTAGATCCGCGTACAAAATTGTTTTTAGCGGCGGTGGCAAATGGTATGATTTTTTCCGCTCCGCTAGTCTATAGCTTGTTGATGGTTGTTGTAGCGTCTATTTTGCTGTTGCTTGAGGGAAAGTGGAAATTTGTTTGCACTTTCTTTTTTGTTTATTTGTGTGCCGGCTTTTTCTTTGGTCAGGCGAAAAATTTGGATATCGGTACTTCGGGTACGATTATTCTTGCGTCGTTGTTCTTAATGTACCGTATTATGCCGGCCTGCGCTGTGCTTTATTATGTGATAACAACTACCAAGGTCAATGAATTTTTGGCATGCATGTCGCGAATGCATGTTTCGAACAAGGTGACGATACCCTTGATTGTGATGATTCGATTTTTCCCGACGGTGTATGATGAATCCCGTGCGATTGGCAATGCCATGAGAATGCGCGGAATTCGCTTGTTAAGTTTGCGAACTTTAAAAAGTCCAGTGGCGTTTCTTGAATATCGGCTGGTTCCGCTTTTGGTTTCTGTTACGAAAATTGGTGATGAACTTTCGATTGCGGCGGTGACGCGTGGACTCTCGGCAGAAACAAAACGCACCTGCATTGCAACGATTGGATTCCGCTGGGTGGATTTTGTTGTAATTGCGTATTGTGTTGCTGTTGTTTTGTTTTATGTCATTCCCGGTTTAACCGGGAATCTCCCTTCCGTATAGCATTGAAAAGGAGATGCCCGCTCGGAGGCGGGCATGACAAGGTGGAAAAATGAACATTTCTCTAAAAAAAATTTCCTTCTCTTACTCTGATTCCCTTGACGATGCGATTCTCAAGAATTTGAATCTGGAAATTCGTTCGGGCGAATGCGTTGTGCTGGCGGGTGAATCGGGATGCGGAAAGACGACGATTTCAAAACTCATTAACGGTTTGATTCCGCATTACCATTCGGGAACGATGGATGGCGATGTGTTGCTCGGTGGCAAGAATACCTCCGATATGACGCTAGCCGATATTTCACGAGTTGTGGGTTCCGTTTTTCAGAATCCGCGTTCGCAGTTTTTCAACATTGATACGGATTGCGAACTTGCTTTTGGCTGCGAAAATTTGGGAATGGATCCCGAAGAAATCAAACAGCGCGTGGAGAATGTTGTTCAGGAATTTCATTTAGAGCATTTGCTTGGCCGTAGCATCTTTAACCTTTCGGGTGGCGAAAAACAGAAAATCGCGTGTGCGTCTGTTTCGGCGACAGGACCTGAAATTTTTGTGCTGGATGAACCTTCTGCAAATCTGGATCTCAAGACGATTGCGGATTTGAAGGAAATTGTTTCGCGATGGAAAAAGGCGGGGAAGACGGTCGTTATCGTGGAGCATCGCCTTTACTATTTGCGTGATGTCGCCGACAGAATTTGTTATGTGAAGGATGGGCAAATTGCGTACGAATGGACTCCCGCAGAACTTGAAGCCAAAGGCCCGGAATATGCGGCAAGCCTCGGACTGCGCTGCATGAATTTGGAAATGTTGAATTCAGTCTGTCATCCTGGAGCCGAAGGCGATAGGGACCATTATTTCTCGTGTTCACAATTGCGACGGGATTACCAGCCTTGTGACGTCATTGCGAGCGAAGCGAAGCAATCCATAGCGAAATCCATTGTCTTTACGAACCTGACATTTGCGTATCACAAAAAGCATCCAATTCTCGATATTGACCGTCTTGAACTCCCATGTGGACAAATTACGGCACTGGTTGGCCATAATGGTGCGGGCAAATCGACGCTTGCCCAAGTGCTGTGCGGCTTGCAGGGCTCTTGGCGTCAAAAACGAGCAGCTTGCAAGCGTGGCACATACTTGATTATGCAAGATGTGAACCATCAGCTTTTCACCGAAAGTGTCTTGGACGAAGTCTTGCTCGGCATGAAACCGCAAGACGAGAACTTGGCGCTTGAAATTCTTGAAGGCCTCAATCTCAAGCAATATGCGGACAATCATCCGATGGCTCTTTCGGGCGGGCAAAAACAGCGTGTCGCTATCGGCAGCGGAATTTCGAGCGGGTGCGATGTCGTTGTCTTTGATGAACCCACAAGCGGTCTTGACTATCGGCAAATGCTTGCTGTTTCTGCAACGCTTAAAAAGCTTGCCACCAGCGGAAAAACGCTACTCGTGATTACGCACGACCCCGAATTTATATTGAACAGTTGCCAATCCGTGATTCGCATGGAACGCGGGAAAATCGTGGAACAGTATCCGCTGTTAGGGAATGAAGAACGACTTATCAAGACGATGGTTGAAAGTTTTGGGACTTTTTTACAATAATCCTTATTTAGTTGTGTATTTGCAGTTTTTGTTGGAATGTAAAAAAACAATAATATGCAAAGAACCTATATTTTTATGAGATGTTGAATTAGGGTATTGCTTTTATTCCTATGAATAAAAATCTGTTAAGGAAATGCATGCTAAGGATTTGTTTGATACTCTAAATTCGTCTAAAAAATCGTAAAAAAGGAGATTTTGGGATATGGCGAAGAGTGCATTTTTTTTAGTACTGCTATTTTTTGCGATTTGTCATGCGGAAAATCTTATTTGTAATAATACAGAAGAATATAATATAACTGAAACAGGGTGTTATTCTTTTGGTGATGAATTTGTTTTTGTAAGCGATGGTAAACCGAAATACGAGAAAGATGGGAATGAATCAGAAACAGGTTTGACTTGTTTTGACAGGTTTAGCTTTTCTGCAAATAGGAAAACAAAAAAATTTTCGAAAAATGGATTTCACTATGATGTCTGGATGCTTGACCAATATTGCTGTAAATATCAAATATTCCGAACAAACGAATCTCGCTGGGGAAATGAAAATGATGGCTATGTCGATTTTTCTATTTATGGAGATTTTGGTGTGTTTTTTTCAGAGTGTGAATATCAAGAGACCGACCTGATGGATACCATATTTACTGTAACTAAGTTGCAAAAGCCTTTTGATGAAGTCGATATTTTGAATTTAGCTACTAATGTGGGAGAAATGTTTGGCTCTAGAGAAAATGCTATGATGAAAATTGCTGTACTCTATTCTCTTGTAGAAAAAGCAAATGGTAATTATCCATTTAAAATATATCGACAAAATGGAACTCTTAAATACATTGGTAGTGTAAATCTTGGCTTTTGTATGAGTAAAAATGGAAAAAGGGCTTTGGATTTTACAAAAGGACCTTTAAATTGTAAATAACAAGGGATGATCGGTTGTAGGAAAAATATTATGAAAGAATTAATGCTTATCTTCATTGCAATAGAAATTTTTATTTGCTCAGTGGGAATTGCTTTTTTTAGTGCTTCTGATAGCGAAAAAAATAATATAAGAAGCTTTTTTTTAAAGAAAGAGAATACTTATATTCCTGATGTTAAAACATTGGTTATTGAAATTGCTATTCCAGAATTTGTTCCTTGTAAAAAAAGGAATATGATGATTATTTTAAAATAAAATATTTTCAAAATGACTCAACACCCTTGTTTTTTGGGAAGGTAATTCTCAAATTTTTTGATAAAGATGGCAAAACTTATTCTCCTTATATTTTTGAGGGGAATTCTATTTCTGTGGCAGAATTGCATAAAATATCATCAGAAGAATTACAGATGAAAATTTTTGAGAATTGTATCAAAAAGGATTCCATTGTTTTGGAAGGTGGAGAATCTAAAAGTGTTGTTGATGCTTTATCTCGGCATTTGATGCTTATAAGAGATCGTTCATATGATGGCCGTATTGTTTTGTCTTTTCGCAGAGATGAAAAACGCAGTGAAAAAGTATTTTTGAAAACTGTAGAATTGGATTCTACTTGTGAATTTGGAAATTCTGTTCAAACTGAGTTGCAGTATTTGGGAGAAGGAATTGTGTATTTTTCTGTAACGACGACAGGTCCCTCGTATGGTATAGAAAATGTTAAAATTGTCGATAAATGGAAAAGTGACTATATTCCTATATTAGATTTGTGTGATGAATGCAAGTTTAAAAAGATTGATTCGAATCGTTGCGAACTCTCTGGAATGATTGAGACAACAAAAGCTCGTGCAGATGCTTTGTTCCGTTTTATGGATCCCAAGATTGAGTTCTTTGCGTATCCACCCAGCGAAAAAATAAAAAAATGGCAAAGTTAGATTTGTGCTTTGAAAATAAAGATGTTCTTAATGGACAGAATGATTTGAAAAAGATAGATAAGGACGTATATCGTACTAAAAAAAATAGGTGTCCATCTAAGAAGTTGAAAGAACATTATGGAAATTATGGTGAATATGAAATGTTAGAATGTAATGGTAGTAACTGTCGGTGGCGGTATGAAAAAGGTGATGATAGTTGGTACCGAAGCTTTGAATGTGGTAAGGGGAAAACTTATGAGCGTTATTAAATATGAATCTTGAAAGATTGATGTTGAAAAAAGTTATTCTCCAAAAATAATTCGTTAATATCCATTGGCAGAAAATGAAGAACGACTTATCAAGATGATTATTGTCCGCATCTCCTTCTGAAACCTTAATTTTTTTAATGCTTATTCCTTTTTCTCGCGGAAGGCTTTGGGCGTCATTCCTGTCATACGTTTGAAAAATTTCCCGAAGAAGCCAACGTCAATAAAGTTCAGTTCGTTGGAAATTTCTTGAATGTCCTTTTGCGATGATTGCAAAAGAACTTTTGCGTCTAGGGCTATATATTCGTCAATCCATTGCTTTGCGCCTTTGCCGCTCATTTCTTCAACGACTGTAGAAAGATATTTTGGGGTGACGAAAAGTTCGTCGGCGTAATGTTTGACGCTGTGATGCTCGCGGTGTTCTTCTTCGACTTTTTGCAAGAAAGCGTTGAATAAAGCTTTCTTGCGGTTGGATCCTTGCGGTTCGTAGTTCTTTTGCTTTACAAAGTCCATGCATTCAAAGACGATGGAAATGACTAGGCTTTTGATAATTTGGTAGTGGTATGGATTATTTTTTGTAACTTTGATTTTTTCTTGCAGATGCCTGAAAGATTTTTTTATTTGATCGAAATCTTCTCCGTCCCTTTGCTGGATGGGCGCTTGCTTTGCGGCCTGAAAAAGTTGCAAACTGTCTTTGACTTGTGACATTAAATCGTTCATCGTGTCTATAGAACATGCGATACATAACGGTTTTATATCATCGCTTGTTTGAATGACATGAATGATTTGCCCGGGGAATGCAACAAAAATACAGCCTTTTTCAAGCTCGTATGTTGTTGTATTCACTTCGATTGTGCTGTGGCCTTTTTCAATCAAAAATAATGCGATACCTTGTAGGTAAAAATAGCCGGATGTATCAAACCCTTCAATGTTTTCAAAAAAGACAATTTTCCCTGGAACAGTGTTGGACTGCTTTAAAAAATCTAATAGGGAAAGGTCTGCCTTTTTTATGTTGTTTACATTTGTGGGTTTTCTTTTCATAAAAACTAAAAACGATGATTTGAAATTTCTCCTTGTAAAAATTACCTCAATTTTGCCTAAAAAGTCACTAAAAAGTTTGAATTATGGTAAAAATTTCTGTTTTTGGCGAAATTTTAACCTTATAATTGACGAGCCTAAATCATATTTTTTAAAGTATGAATACGAAATTGTACATACTTCCTCTTTTGATATTGTCTCTTGTTGCTTGCGAAAGTGACTTCAATTCTCGCAACGATAAGAAAATCGCTCAGAAAAAAACGCCGATAGTTAAAGTCGAGACTATTGTCGCTAAAAATTCGAATGTCGGCAGCTCGTTGCGTTACGCGGGTTCTGTAGCCGAAGTCGCGACAACGATGGTGAGCTTTTCTTCGCCGGGGACGGTGAAGTCAGTGCGTGTGACCGAAGGCAAAAAGGTGAACAAGGGTGCGCTCGTGGCGACCTTGGATGATACTTCTGCAAAGAGTGCTCTGGAAATCGCTTCTGCTTTAAAAAATCAGGCGGAAGATGCGCGCGCCCGTATGGAAAAGTTGCACGAGAACAAGACCATCTCTGAAATCCAGTGGATGGATGTCGAAAGTAAGTACAGGCAGGCGATTGCCGCAGAAAAGCTTGCGCAAAAGGCGCTGGATGATTGCAAACTTTACGCCCCTGCAACGGGAATTGTGGCGGGCAAATCGCTTGAAGTCGGGCAGAATGTGGTGCCGAGCGCTCCTGTGTTTCGCATCGTGAATATCGCGACGGTTAAGGCGGTCGTTGCCGTTCCTGAAAAAGATGTGGCTTCGCTCAATGTGGGTGATAAGGTTGAAGTTCGCGTCGGTGCGCTTGGTGGTAAAGCTTTTGAAGGGAAGATTACAAATAAGGGGATTTCTGCAAACCCGCTTTCGCGTTCTTACCAAATCGAAGCAGAACTGAAAAATAAGAGCGGCGAACTTTTGCCGGGAATGCTTTTGGAAATGACCATTGATAGCAAAAATTCTGTGACGGGTGTTGAACTCCCTGCATCCGCTGTACTTTTGGATGAATACAATCGCTCTTTTGTTTGGGTTGTCCGTGGTGGAAAAACGACAAGAAAAAATGTTGAAACCTCTCTAGGAAATGGTTCGCAGCTTTTGGTGCAAGGAATTGACGATGGTGATTCCGTTGTGGTAAAGGGTATGTCTAAGGTGGGCGAGGGTGACCGAGTTCAAACGGCAAATCAGGCTGTTGCTCGATAGGGGGATTCTATGAAAAAGAAACGTTCCTTTGTTGAAATAGCCATGCGCTATCGCGGCATTGTGTTTATGCTTTGCTGCTTTTTGGTGCTGTTTGGCATTTATGGCCTTTCCGCCAACCGAAAAAATGAGTTCCCTGAATTTACGGTGCGTCAGGGCGTTGTGATTGCAGTTTATCCAGGTGCCACTGTAAAAGAAGTTGAAGACCGTGTTACGAAACCGCTTGAAGACTACATCTTTACTTACGGCGATGTCAAAAAGAGCAAAACGACTTCTATGACTCGCGATGGCATGGCGATTGTTCAGGTGGCGCTCGAAGATTACGTGTATGACAAAGATGGGTTTTGGAGTCGCTTTAAGCATGGTGTTTCGCAGTTCAAGTCGAGTTTGCCTGCTGGAGTCCTTGCGATTATTGTGATGGATGATTTTGGCGATGCTTCGTCGATGCTTTTGGCGATAGAAAGCAAGAATAAAACTTATCGTGAATTGGGTGAATATCTTGACGGACTTGCGGATAACTTAAGACCGCTTGAAAGTGTCGGCCGCATTACGCGTTTTGGCGAACAGAAAGACCAGATTTCTATTTATCTGGATAACGAAAAACTTTCCCAATATGGGCTGGGCTACAAGTCGGTGACCGCGTTCCTTTCGGGGCAAGGCCTCGTGAATATTGCGGGAACCTTAAGGGACGGCGATTACAACCACCCGATTTATGTGGAAAGTGGCGTGAATTCTTTAGAAAGTGTCCGCGAAACAATTGTCTTTAGTGCGCCTGACGGAAGTGTGGTTCGCTTGAAAGATGTAGCCCGTGTGGAACGCGAGTATCCCGATCGTACGGCCTACATCGAGGTGAACGGCAACAAGTGCGTGATGCTTAGCATCGAAATGAAAAAAGGCCACGACATCGTGAAAATGGGCAAGGAAATAAAACAGGTGCTTTCGGAATTTGAAAGCAGCTTGCCTGAAGAAGTCAAGATGTTCCGCATTACGGACCAGACGGAAGTTGTTGGCAAAAGTATTGATGACTTTTTGAGAGAAATCTTGGTTGCCGTATTGGCGGTTATTATTGTGGTCGTTCTGCTGCAGCCCTTCAAGGTGGCGCTGATTGCGGCTTCGACTATTCCCATATCCATCTTCATTTCGCTTGGGCTTTTCTTTGGCCTCGGCTACGAAATAAACGGTGTGACGCTTGCAGCTTTGATGGTGTCGCTGGGAATGATTGTAGATAATTCCATCGTGATATTGGATGATTATCAAGAACGAATTTATGGGCCTGGTTCTCGTTGGAGGGCGGCGGAACATAGCGCTGTGCATTTCTTGAAATCGATTTTTTCGGCAACGCTTGCCATAAGCATTACCTTCTTCCCGTTCTTGGTGACGATGAATGGAATGTTTAGCGATTTTGTGACAACATTCCCGTGGGCGGTGACTATCGTTCTTTCGATTTCTTTGCTCGTGGCGATATTTATTGTTCCCTATTTGCAATTTGCTTTCTTAAAACCGAAGACAAAAAAGAAGAGCAAGTATTCTTTTGAGAGCGTCTCGAACTTTATCTATGAACGCGTTTTGAGAACTTGTTTCAGGTTCCCCAAATTGACCATTCTTGTGGCGGTTATTTGTGTTGTCTTGGGCGCGGTTATGATTATTTCTCGCCCCATAAAACTCATGCCGATTGCGGAACGCAACCAGTTCTCTGTGGAATTTTATTTGCCGAACGGGACTTCAATTAATCAGACTTCTGCCGTGGCGGATAGCATGAAGTGTATCTTGGAAAAAGATCCGAGAGTCACCTACATTACGACATTCAAGGGAATGTCTTCGCCGCGTTTTCATATGACTTATGCACCGCAATTTGCCGGTGAAAATTTTGCGCAGTTTATCGTAAATACCGAAAGTGCTCATGCTACAGAAGAGATTATCAAGGAGTATTCGGAAAAATATGTAGATCATTTTGCAAATGTATTTGTGCGCTTTAAACAGCTCAGCTTTAGCGATGCCGCTTCGCCAATAGAAATTAGAATCTCTGATGGAACGGATGAAAACCGTAAAGTTGCAAGTGATAAGGTGAAAAATTATTTGCGGGGTCTCCCAGGTGTTTATCTTGTTCGCAGTTCCTATGGAGAACCTTTGAGCGGCATTAAAGTTTCGCTTGACGAAAATGCTTCGAAACTTGGGGTGAACCAGTTTTCTGTCGAGGCGATGCTTGCTTCTCGCTACAATGCCGGATTCCCGATTGCAACTCTTTGGGAAGGCAATAGAAATGTTCCTGTAGTGCTTAAGGGAACGCATGCTGATTCTGCAAGTTTCTTGAATCTTGAAAATGAACAAATCGCAACTTATGGCGGACTTTCTAATGCGCCGCTCCGCCAGATTGCGGAATTCTCGCCTGTATTCAACGAGGGAGCGCGCGATAGAAGGAATGGTCTCCCGACGGTGACGATTTCTGCCGAAGTTTCGCCTGGCGTCAGTGCGAATGACCTTGCTTTAAAGCATTTTGAATCGCTGAAAAAGTTGACTGCTAGCGAAGGTGTTAAATTGGAGCTTGGTGGCGAAGCGGCCTCTGTTATCGAAACGCTTCCTGGACTCCTTAAAGGTCTCGTCGTGGCTGTTGCCATGATGTTCCTTATTATGGTGTGGCACTTCCGTAGAATTCGTACGGCTCTTATGCTCTTCTCGTTATTGTCGCTTTCCACTTTCGGCACGGGCGTTGCTATGTGGATTATGGATTTGGACTTTACGATTACGGGTGTTCTTGGTATGGTGAGTCTGCTTGGAATTATGGTGCGTAACGGAATTATCATGATTGACTATGCTGAGGAATTGAAGCGTGATGAGCATTTGGATTCTAAAAATGCCATCTATAATTCGGCACTTAGGCGTATGCGCCCGATATTCCTGACTTCGGCGGCGGCCTCTGCGGGCGTTTTGCCGATGATGCTGAGTGGTGATGGCCTTTGGGTGCCTATGGCAATCATTATTTTCTGGGGGACGCTTGTAACGATGTGCTTGATTTTGACGGTGCTGCCCGTTGCTTATTGGGGCGTAAGTTGTATGAAGTTCAGACGCAGGAAAGTGATTAGTGGTTAGTGGTTGGTGATTAGTGATTAGGAAAAAGTAGGTGGTAGGCGGTGGATGGTAAGAAGTAAACGTTCTCTTTGCGTCATTCTGAGGACCGAAGGGACGAAGAATCCAGGGAGTTTATAAAATGAATAAATTGAATAACATAATGGTTGCTCTTATTTTTAGCGTTTCCGCTTCATTTGCGGCGGATGTTTTTACGCTTGATGATTGCTTGCGTGTTGCCCGCGAAAATAATGCGACTTTGAAGAGTGCAAAAGTGAATCGCCAAATGGCCGAAGAAGCCGAAGGAAGTGCTTTCCCGGCGTATTTCCCGAAAGTGTTTGCCGGTGGCTTTGCCTTTATCGCAAACGATTTCTTGGTGAAACAAAAAATGGACTTCTCCAAAGAAATGGAGGGCTTGGGGCAACAAGTTGCACCCGCTATGATGCAGGCGGGGATAGACCCTTCTATGTTGGCGGGGCTTCCGACGACATTTAATATGGGAATGGTTGATAAAGGAATTATTGGGCATTTGACTTTGATTCAGCCGATTTTTGTGGGCGGACAAATTTACAACGGCAATCAGCTTGCCAAAATTGGAACTCGTGCTGCCAAATTGCAGGAAACTCTTACCGAAACGGAAATCCGCAAGAATACGGAGACCTATTACTGGCTCATTATTTCGCTTAAGGAAAAGTTGAAAACACTTGCTGAAGCTGAAAAACAGGTGGATGGAATTTATAGCGATGTCCAAGTTGCTGTGGATGCCGGTGTCGCTGTGAAAAATGATTTGCTCCGTGTGGAGCTCGAAAAGAAGAAATTGCAAAGCAATCGTTTAAAACTTGAGAATGGAATCTCGGTCGCAAAGCTGATGCTGGCGCGGCAAATGAATCGCGACAATGCTGATTTTGACCTTGCCGATGCTGATCTTTCTCAAGTTACTCCGCCTGAATCTTACGCAATTTCTGCTGATGACGCCGTTGAACGCCGTGCCGAAAGCAAGTTGCTTGCCATCAGTCGCGAAGCTGCCGAAAAGGAACGCTCAATGGAGCGCGGCAAGGTGCTGCCTACGGTTGCTGTGGGCGCGAGCCTTTTGTATCAAAACTTGCTTGATGACGATGCTGTAAATGGTGTGCTTTTTGCATCGCTTACAGTGCCGATTTCGGATTGGTGGAGCAATAGCTATTCTACCGCCAAGCTTGACTTGAAGGCGCAAAAGGCGGCGATTGACGAGGTAGAAAACAAGAACTTGATCAAGGTGGATATTGATGCCAAATGGAACACGCTGAACGAATCCTTCAAACAAATAGAAATCAGTCGTGATGCCATTGCCCAGGCCGAAGAAAACTTGCGCATACAACGTGAATTTTACAATGCGGGCACTGCGACGCTCAGCAATCTGCTTGAAGCTGAAACTTTGCGGCAGCAGGCTGCGGACTCCTACACCGAAGCCGTTACGGGGTATTACACCGCTGTCTGTGCGTACTTGACGGCGACAGGCCGGTAAGCAGAACGGTTGCGGAAAAATGAAAACGGATGCCGAGTTTTCGACATCCGATTTAGCGTGAATGCGTAATGTTTTTTTTGTCGCGCCGCCCTACGCCCAATAATTTTATTTCTTGAAATACACCGTATTCACAATGTGTCCTTGAATCTTTCTACGTACAACATAGTGCCCTTGCGAAAGTTCTCGCATGCTGATGCCCAAATAATGGCCGTTCATATCAAAAATCCCAACGGTGGTTGCAGTCCCGGCCATGCGTGGCATGGTTGCGATACTGGTGGTACTTGTGTCAGGCTTGATTATTGCTATGTACTTGTCCCAACCTGGCATGTCTTCGAGAGTAATGATACGCTCGTCATTCATGTTGCTCTTCCATACACCATCTTTTGTTTGGCCGGGCCAAGTTCCGCTCCAAGTGCTGTACCACGGCATCCACCAACTCCATACGGCTTCGTCGGTATGCATGTTGTTCACATCGGGAATGGGGCCGTTTTCGCTGAGTGCGATAATTTTCGTGCTTTTCGATGCGTTTTTGAATTTGTCAAAGGCACTTGCGTTACTGGAATGGTCGTTTGCGCTGTTGTAGATGTCGATGGAGAGGACGTCATAGTATTCAGTACCCGGATCCCAAGAGGTGACAGTGCTTCCTTCAGGGTTATAGACCCAAATCATGTTTCTTACACCCTTGACTTTGACCATGCGGTCATAGACGAGGCGATAGAGGGCTGCAAACTGTTCTCCGGAATTAATACTCCACCAGAACCACTTTCCGCCAGCTTCATGCAAGGGGCGAAAGATTCCCGCTACACCTTCTTTCTGCAATTCAAGGAAGTAATCGGCGATGTGGTCAATGTCGGCTACGATTCCTTTGTAAGCAGCACTTTCGGTATTCCATTCGGTGGTGCCTGGCTTGAAACCTGTAGAGAAATCGAAATCGGTGTATTCGCCTCCGTTTGCTGCACTTTGGATATAGAAGGCGTCTTTTTTGTCTAGCGGATCTTTCCAATGCCAAGTGAATGCCGGGATGCCGCCCGCTTTCCAAAGGCCTTTCGCGATGGAAATTGCTTTGTCCGTGTATTCCTTGTTCCAACTTTCATTTGCCTTCGGGCCACTCGCAAACAAGAAATCAAGCCCGACAAGAGCCGGGTACTTTCCCGTACGAGTGAATGTGTATTTCACGTCGTCGTGCGTCTTGAAGTCGGCTCCCATGGTGTAACCGCTCATATCGCCGGTCATCATGCCGCTAATCGTCTTTTTGCCAAAGTTTTCACGCAAAAAGCTGTAGAGCTTGATTGCACTTTCGGTGGCGTTCGGGGTAACCGGTGTTGCGGATATTTTGAAAGGGGAGGATTGATAAGGCTCAACCTCAATATAGTCCACGCTAATCCAGCCCCAGTATTTCTCAATAGAGATTGTGTTTGTCCCGGCTTTAAGTGTAGCGACTGTCGTGACATCCGCCCATGAAGTAGTGGCGTTAAAGTCGATGGTGCCTGCGGTTGCACCGTTTACTTTCAAGTAGTTTGCTTTGAAATCCCCAGCCTTGTAATGGATGGTTACTTGGTACTTGCCCGCACTCTCTGCGGTGACACCATTAAAAGAAATATTTCCTTCTTGCAAGTCGGCATAACCCGTTCCCGAAACTCCGGAGGCGTTGACATTTTTTGCTCCTCCGGAAAGAGTCGCTGCTTCAGCTTCGTACTTAGTTGCAATTGCCATACTCGAAAGAGCAAGAATCAAAATAAGGAAGTTTTTTCTTATAATCATTAGGGTTCCTCCATTTTACGAAATTATATTCCCCAAGTATATTTATCAATTATTTTTTTCGAATGGTGTGGACAAAAATGTCCACGAATTGTATATTTTTTTTACGAGACGCTAGGAAATGAAACGATTTTTCAAATAGGGTCATTTTATATCCGGCGAGAGCTTTATGTTTGCAAAAAACAAAATCAACATCTACGACTATTCGGACTACCGCAAGTTCTTGCAGGAGTTCTATGAACTCGAAAAATCGCTGGATTCCTCGTTCAGTTATCGAGTGTTTGCTGCGGCGGTTGGCATGGACGCAAGCCTGCTTTTGAAAATATTGCAGGGTAAACGCCACATTTCTCCGAAATGCATAGATGTTTTCGTTAATTTTTTCCATTTCAAGGATGCCAAGGCGGAATACTTCCGCGAAATGATTGCTTACGGCAAGGCGAAAAACGATGAGGATGTGCGTAGCCATTTTGAAACGCTTCAAAAAATGCGACCTGCAGCTTGCCGAGAACTCGACGAAGCCCGGTACCGCTATTTTCAGCAATGGTATTATCCGATGATCCGCTCGGCGCTCGATGTATTCAATTATCGCGGTACACAAGATGCTGCCGCCCTTGGGGAATGCTGCATTCCAAAGCTTTCCGCTTCGCAAGTAAAAAACGCTGTCGATGCTTTGTTGCAGCTCGGACTTGCGCATGCCCGCAATGACGGTCGCGTGGTTCCGACCGAAGCTCATCTCAAGACTATGGAACACTGGCTGAGTGCCTGTATCAGCGATTACCAAAGCAGCATTGCGGAACTGGCCGGCAAATCCATCCAGAATACTCCCAAAGAAAAACGCGACATCAGCACGCTCACGATGGCTCTTGATTCGCGACAAATTGATAAAATTCGTGAAATCCTCGCCAAAACGAGAAAAGCCATCGTAAACGTAGTCAATGCGATGCCTCCGCAAATTTGCGATAGCGTTTATCAGTTAAACTTTCAGTTGTTTCCGATGATGAAAAAGGAAGAACAATGAAAAAAGGTATGGAAACTTCGTTTTGTGTTTCGTTTTGCGCCTTGCTTTGCCTGTCGCTGTTTTTAGGTTGTTCAGAAAGTAACACCGCAGGTGCCACAAGTGAAACGACAAACGGAATAGCAGTCATGATTGTTGACAGTTTAAATAAGCCGTTCGCTTGCGCACAAATGAAGGTGTATTCAAAAGATGCCTTCTCGGTCATTGATAGCGCCCTTTCGGATTCAAACGGACGAGTTTCTTTTAATGACAAACTCGGCATCTGCACAGACCAAGGCTGTTTTGTAGAAGCCCTTGCGGGCAAAGATTCCGCATTCATGAGTTGGTCGCCGGTCGATTTTGCAGATACCTCGGTTCAGAAAATTGCATTGTTGCCTTCGGCTTCGCTCATTGTACGTACAGGCGTTTCGACCCAAGAAATCGAAGGCCTGTTAGAAAATGTTCAACTGGAATCGACCCCCTATTTTGCAAACCGCTTCGGTAGCGAGTATGTGTTTGCGCATGTGCCGGCAGGGGCCTTTACTATTGTTGCTGGAGATTCGACCGTCGCAGAAGTGGCGCTTGCGCCAAACGAATCCGCAGATACGCTCGTTCCTGTTCCAGGAAAGTCTGTTGAGTATGTTTTCGAAGACTTTGACGATGGAGATAGTTTGAATAACCTCGCCAAAACTTATCCTAACTACGGATGGTATTTTAATGCTGTTGGCAAAGCGAATTTTGCAATACCTGATAGTGCTGAAAGTTTCTCATCCGTATTAAAAGAAGATAAAGATCATGGAAAGTATCTCGCTGTTAAATTCGCAATAGATACAGGCTTCGTTTTGCTCGGAACTCATCTAGGACTTGATACAGGATTTTTCGACCTGAGCAATCTCACGGCGATTCGCCTTACGGTAAGAGGCGACTGTGAATTGAATATCGCTTTGGAACATTACCGTGAAGTTGGAGAAAATACCTTTAAAAAATCGTTATGGAAGGCCAAAGCGGCTGAAAACTGGAATGAAATCATCTTGCACCCCGGTAGGGAAGTTCTTGAAGAAAGCTCCTATCAAGTGGAGTGGAAAGAGATTTCTCACGAAATCGGTCTGTTTAGCATTTTTATGAGAAGCGGAACTTATTTGGAAGTTGACAAAATCGTATTTGAAGGAATTGATTTCAAATAAACGATTAATGATGCTGTAAAGGCTGATCTTTTAAACGCGAGTGTTTGACCATTGCCGTCATCACAATGTGCATCAGTAAATCGCCTCGAGAATTTCTTCGGGAGCAAGTCCCTGCGCAAGCGCCATCGCCACTTCTTCTTGCAAAAGTGCACCCGACTGCTGCGTCACAAACGACACCAGGCGAATCAACTCCACCTCGCGCTTTTCCACAAGCGGAGTCGCCGCCGGAACCTCGTTCTGCGTGAAGTTGTCCATCACGGCACGCAGTTCCTTGTCCTGCGTAAGCGCCTTTGCCTCGCCCTGCGGGCAGCAGTCACACGCGGCAAGCACCGCACCCATACCAAGCATCGTCATAATCGTCCCTAGTTTCATGGTTTGTTCCTTATAAATTTACGCTTTTAATATAAATAATTGCGCAAAACTCGCAAAATACCATTTTTTCATGCTCAGTATGCACGAAACGCATAGTGAAGCCTGCCAAGGGGATTGATTCCCCTAGAAGATGTTATACATGACTGTTTAGGCGATCAAGCACCGCACTTTTGTAAACAATTTTGCCTATGAAACTGCGGAAATAAACATTGAAGTAAAACATCTTCAACCTTTAAAATTCTATCAAAATGATGAAGTTGTCGTTGATTTGGAGTAAAATATGAAAAGATGGATTCAAAAGGGAACATCTTTTTCTGTAAAAAGTATTTGTCAGATGAATGCTTCTATAGCCTTCTTTTGGACTTTGCCTTTGAGTTCGGCGACTTGCCTTTTATCGCCAATTAGTATTAGTATATATTTGTTATTGGAGGTCTATTATGCGAGTGATTTCACAAGAATTCAAGCAGATGCTGAAAGATAGTGATGTGTTGTATTTGCAGACGGCGGGTATCACATACAAAAGTAACTAAAATTACAAAATCTTGAATATAATCGACTAGTAATAGACTAAGACAAATCGGGATTTGTGGAGGGAATGATGGAAAATTGCAGGAAAACTGAACGAGAAAGAATGACAAATGGAGAATCTTTTTTTACAAATGACCCGCAGCTCATGGAGGATAAGAAAAACGCTCGTATCCTCTGTTCTCGTTTTAATAGTTCTCCGGAAGATGAGTCCTTAAGAAAAGCATTGTTAAAACAACTATTCGGGCACTGCGGGGAGAGGATAGCCATCAAGCCCCCGTTCCATTGTGATTACGGATATAACATCTTTGCGGGCGATGACTTGTTCATAAACTTTGACTGCGTGTTCCTGGATGCAGCTCCGATTCGGATTGGAGAACATTGTATGATCGGACCTAAAACCTGTATATATGCAATCGGTCATCCGTTGGACGCAGAATCAAGAAGAGAAAAGATTGGTATCCCTAAGCCGGTCACCATTGGCGATAATGTCTGGATCGGCGGTGGAGTCACGATTCTTCCGGGTGTATCCATAGGAGATAGCACGGTAATCGCTGCTGCTTCTGTAGTAACTAAATCTTTTCCTGATCATGTGGTGATTGCAGGAAACCCAGCAAAAATCATAAAGAATATTGAAGAATAACTTCCAGTTTTTGGAAGAGAACATGCGCATAGATTTCAATGAGATTGCATCCATGACGTTTCCAGGCATGGATAATGGCACCGGTATGATGAGTGCCCGTATGTATAACGATGAATCGGATAAGTAGAACTTTTTTGTTGTTAATGGAATGTTGACAAGAACCGTGCTTTTAAGAGCCATTGAATCCTGTCGATTTGCACAAAGCCCTTTTAAAGTCCTTTTTGTTTAAAATTTTAAACATCAGGCGGTGCTTCAACATTAAAGTTCTACATAGCCTGGAAGATGTTATACATGACTGTTTGGGCAATCAAGCACCGCACTTTTGTAAACAATTTTGCCTATGAAACTGCGGAAATAAACATTGAAGTAAAACATCTTCTTTCCCCTAAAAAGAAAAGACTGCCAAGAGTTTCCTGGCAATCTTTCTAAAACATTCCGCCCATAAGGCGCAAGCCTACTTCACCCACTTGTCGACTTCTTTCTGGGCCTTGTCGCGTTCGTTCTGGGCCACGTGTCCGTAGATGGCAAGGCCGGGGGTCACGTTCGCGCCGGTCACCTTCTTGAGGCGGGCTACACCCGAGAGGCCGCTGCCTTCGTGGGTCACGAACGGGTGAATTGTCTTGCCCTTCAAATTATACTTCTCGAAGAAAGTGAACATGGGCATGGGCATCTCGCCCCACCACACCGGGTAGCCGACGTAGATTTCGTCGAATTCTTCGGGGTTCACGTTCACCGGCTTGATGGCCGGGCGCGCGTCCTGCGCAAGTTCCTTCTTGGCCACATTGATGCAGTCGTCGTAACCCTTGGGGTATTCCTTCGCAGGCTCCACGTGCAGGAGCGTGCCGCCCGTCTTTTTCGCAATCATCTCGGCAATGATTTCGGTATTGCCCTTGGAAATGTTCCCGACGGAGTAGTTTTCGTCGGCGCGGGAATAATAAACGACGAGGATTTTCTTTTCTGCTGCCATAGAGACTCCTAGAAGAAGTGATAAAAGAATCAAGGTGATTTTTTTCATGGGATCCGCCTTTTTTTTCTTGAACCGGTTGCCTTTAATATAAATAATTTCAGGACGGCCGCGTAATGCGTAATTTTTATGCCCACTATGCGTGTGACGCATAGCAGATTTATTATATTCTCCCCCAAAAGGGGCTTTTTATGTTTGTCGAGACCTACATTTTGCGATTGCTGGCCGGGTTCCTGGAATACGGGACGCTTTCTGCCGTTGCGGACAAGCTCTACACTTCGCAGCCGGCGGTGAGCCGCGCGTTCAAGAAGCTGGAAGACGAAATAGGCGCACCTCTCTTTGAGCGCAAAAAGAACCGCATCGAGCTGAACGAGAAGGGTCGCACGGTTGCCGAATATGCGAAGCGCATCATGGATTTGCAAAGCGAGATGATGGAAAAGGTGAACCCGCAGGGAGCGGGCACGCGCACGTTCTCCATCGCGTCGGTGGCCATTCTCCCCGCCATGCGGATGGTGCAGGAACTGCAGGAGAAATACCCCGGCGCGCAGGTCACCTACGAGATTATCGACAACGAGGCGGGAGTGCTGAAGGCGCTGAACGATGGCACTGCGGATATCGGCATCACGCTTAAGGCCCCCCGTGCAAAGAAATACCGTGCCGAAAAATACATGCAGGAGCGGCTCTCGATTGCGCTCCCCAAGAAGCACCCGCTTGCCAAGCGCAAGTCCATCCGACTCCGGGAACTCAAGGGCGAAACCATCATCCAGCGCAGCAACGTAGGGTTCTGGGAGCAGGTCAAACGCAAGAAGATTCCCGACGTCACCTTCATCAAGCACGACAGCACGAAGGGCATTTCAAAGCTCATCGAGCAGTCTTCGCTGTTGACGTTCGTTTCGGACCAGAAGTTCGATTACGAAATTCCCAAGGACCGCAAGATTGTACCGCTCGCCGACCGCGAAATGAACGTGGAATTTTTTAAGGTGAAGTTAATGAAATAGCGCGCGGGCGCTGCATTGTCGCGACTTACTTCCTGATGAACTTTTCGTCGGTCTTGGGCTTGGTGTTGTCGGGCGTGTAGCGTTCGACAGTCATTTTCAAGTCGTACTTGTCGCGGAGTTTCGCAATCGTCTTCATCATGGGTGAGGCGTGGTGCACGTCGATGGCCGCCTGGTTTTCCCACGCGTCAATCAGCAAGATAGTCTCGGGATCGTCTAGCGACTGGAAATATTCGTAGCGGATGTTGCCCTTCTCGGCACGGATTTTCGCCACCGTCCCGCTAGAAACCATCTCTTCGGCGAACTTCTTTGCCGCCCCGTTCTTACCCGTATAACGCAGGTTTACCGTAATGTTGCTCATGGCACTCTCCGCAAACACGCTCGCAGCGAGCGCAAGGATTGAAAATATTGTTAAAAATTTGAGTTTCATTTTGCCACTCCGAAATGTTTCATATGTAATATAAATATTTTCGGAGTATGCGCAAAATGCTTAATTTTCATGCCCAGTATGCGCGAGACGCATAGTGAAAACTTAAATTCTCACGCTGAGCACGGCGCCTTTGGTGTCGTCGTAGAATAGCGGGGCGATGGTGACCTTGGGCGGGGTCTGCTTTTCGCCGATTTTTTCCTTGTAGAACACGCTGCCGATGTACCAGCCGATGGAGGCTCCCATCAGGGTGCCTGCGACGGCGTCGGAGAACCAGTGGGCCTCCCCCTTTGCGCCGAGCACCATGCTTGTCGCGATGTAGCCTGCATACAGGGCGCAGCCCGCCACGACGAGAGGCTTGTCGCGGTTTTAGCTTGCGATGCTCATGGCCATGGCCGCGTTGGTCATGGAATGTCCCGAGGGCCAGCCGTAAAAGACGCCGCGCCTAAAAAATCCCCACTTGAAATCGCGGGAACGTTCGCCGCTGTTGAGTTCCGCGTCGGGGTGCTCGCGAGCCGAAATCGCCTTGAGGATGTTGTTGTAGAGAAATGCCACGGCGGTGGCCTGCACGGCGACGGCACCGGTGTTGTTCAGCGCGCGGTTGTCGCTGATAAAGTACATGTAGCCCGGAACAAGAATCGGGAAAAACGTCCCCATCATCATGCCGGGAGTAAATGCGATGCCGTAAACAAGCTGGTCCTGGCGGGCCACAAAACGGGCCACCATCAGGTCGTTGTTTTTCATCGAGAACTTGTACGTAAGCGCACCGCCGAGCATGTGGAACCCGAGCGGCCAACCGAACGCACTCAGCAACATGTTATGGCCCAGATGGTTGAGCGGAGAAAGCTTTTGTGCGCTATCGATGGCTGCGGAATCCACGCTTGTCGAATCGGCTGCGGGCGTTTCAGCATGTGCGAAACTTGCAAATGCCGTGAACAGCACAAGCACCAATATCTTTTTAAATGTCGCTATATTCCGTAAATACATCCTTATAAAATATACAAACTAAATAATCAGGAACTTATAGAAAGATTGTAGCCGATTCCAAGAACGATGATTGCCGCTGTAACCGTTCCGAAAAAGACAAATATCAGCTTAAGTGTCATGACCTTTTTCAAAAGCATGGCTTCGGGGAGCGAGAGTCCCACAACGGCCATCATAAAGGCAAGAGCCGTGCCAAGAGCGACACCCTTTTGAACAAGAACCTCGACAATGGGAATAACTCCAGCTGCATTTGCGTACATGGGAACGGCAAGAATTACCGCCAGGGGAACGGCAAACCATTTGTCTTTTGACAGGTATTCTTCAAAAAATCCCGAAGGAACATAACCGTGCATTAATGCGCCGATTGCAATGCCAGCAAGCACATAGGGCAAAACCGAACGCGTTACACCAAGGGCATTCCTTGCTACTTGGGGTATTTTCTGCAGTACTTGAACGAATCTTTGCTTAAGGCTACATGGCTTTGAATCGTTATTGACGGATTCGTTTGTCCGCTGCAAATTTTTCACCCATTCGCTTAGAAATCTTTCCAGTTTGAACCGTTCCAGGAACATCCCTAAAAATGTTCCAAGAAACACGCCGGAACCTACATAAATCACAGTCACTTTCAATCTGAATGTTCCCGCAAGCATGGCAACAGCGACCTCGTTTACAAGTGGCGATGTTATAAGAAAACTGAACGTGACGCCAAGGGGGATGCCGCCCCTGACAAAACCGATGAACAGGGGAATACTGGAACATGAGCAGAAAGGGGTAATCGCTCCGAAGATTGCGGCGAGGAAATATTGGACTCCGTACAAACGATGCGACGACAAAAAATTGCGAATCGCCTCAATCGGGAAAAATGTATTCAGCAGCCCCATCAGAAAACTAATAAAAAGCAATATCAGGATAATTTTGAGGCTGTCGTAAACGAAGAAATTTATCGTCGAGCCTAAAGGAGACGAGCCATCCAATCCAATGATGTTGTAAACAAGATTATCGGTGAATGATTGTATCATAGAAAGCCCTTACTGCCGTGTCGATTTCATCCCTTACACGACGAAATTCCTGCAGAATTTCGGTTTCAGTCCCTCTGAACGCGTCAGGATCATCAAAGCCAAGATGAATTCTGTTCTTGACACCCCCCAAAAAAATCGGACAACTTTCTTTCGCCTTGTCGCAGACGGTGACAACGTAGTCCCACGATGTATCAAGGTACTGCGATACATTTTTTGGCTTATTAAGGGAAATGTCAACTCCTCGTTCCTTCATCACTTCGATTGCAGTCGGATGCACGTTCTTTGCCGGAAACGTTCCTGCAGAACATACGGTCAACGACGAATCCAGAGCCTTGAGAAATCCTTCGGCCATTTGACTACGGCACCTGTTGCCTGTACAAAGAAAGAGTATCTTCATATTTCACCTTTGATAAGTTCTTTTATTTTATCTTCGCTAATTTTACCTGTGGACACAAGCCGTTCATCAACAACAAGCGCGGGTAAAGTCATGACATTGTACGGAAGCATTTGGACAACATCGTCAATGCGGGAAACTGAAGCTTCTAGGCCCGATTCCTTAACGATTTTTTCGACAGATTCGGCGAAAGCAATGTTGCAGTCACACTGGCTCATGAGTATTTTTATGTTTTTCATTTTTCCTCTTTTTTGTTTGTAGTTCGTAGAATAACGAACATATATGGCAAAATTTTTTAGCAGTCGCATTCCCTATTGCAAAAATCTTTATTGAAAAAATCACTGAACAATGCCTGGGCCTTTTTCCAGTTTTTTTTGTTTATACAGTACTTGACCTTGGGCGTTTCGATTTCACCCTGGATCAAACCGGCCTCTTTTAGCTCCTTTAAATGCTGGCTAACCGTGGCCTTCGCAATGGGCAGTTCTTCGTGGATATCACCAAAATAGCAGGTATTGCGCTTGGCCAAGAACTGCATGATACTTATACGTGCGGGATGCGCCAAAGCCTTGGCATACCTCGCCAAGGTCTCAGTTTCTTCACAGTATTTGCTTTTTTTGGCCATTTCGGTTCCTGTTTGTTGTTCGTAAATGTACAAACATTATTTTTGAAAAGCAAGGGAATAATTGTATTTTTCTTGAGGTGACAGGAAAAACGTTTATTCCACCGAGAAAGTAGCCTTCACGTTCCCTTTGCCGAGGATTTGCTGGAGGCGTTTCTTGTTTACGTTGTCGATACGGGCAA